>LSCG01000023.1 GCA_001577055.1 Fidelibacterota bacterium TCS56 | reverse complement strand
TCAGCCAGGTTATCGATTGCTTCTCGCTTCACACTGTCCAGCTGGCCAATATAATGCTGCTCAGTTGTACGTGTTGAACCATGGCTCATCAACAGGCTGACAACCGCCACAGGCACTCCCAGGTGAATCAAATAAGAACCAAATGTCCGACGAAGGTCGTGAATGGTGACATCTTGTAATCCAGCTGGGGTTAATACTTCATTCTTGATGGCATGCGATACATAATCGCTGTGGAACGGGAAGGGGTACAGTTTATCATCTTCGTATTGACTAGTTTGCTTTTCAATCGGATGCTCTCTGAGATCATTTAATTCGTCAACCAGGATCTTCGGCATTGGCAGGGTGAGTGACTTACCGCGTTTCCTTTTACCCAGGGTAATAGTATGCTTCTCAAAGTCTATATCATCCCAGGTTAGCTTGGGACGAACTATCTCAGATGCCCTGGCACCTGTGAATAAATAGGTAAGGATAAGCGGGCGCCATCTGCTATACTTTGCAATCTCCCAGAGTTTGTCCCACTCATCCATTGACAATATGCGGGGCTCTTTGGCTTGGACTTTAAACTCCGCAATTGCCTCCATAGGATTATGATCAAGGTATCGATTTTTAACACCCCAGTTGAATATTGCCTTCGAGTGGGTAATCTCGGTATTCAGCGTTTTCGGTGATAATCCCTTCCTCAGCCGGTTTTCCAGCCGTCGGTCCACAAAGTCGGCAGTTATTCGGCTGATTTTAACTTTTAATAGTTCTGGATTATCAGGACTACACAGTGATTTCAAAGCCACTAAATAGCGCCTGATTGTCAGGTCAGATATATCGCTACCAACCCGATTGGCATACCGAAGCTTGTTCCTCTTGAAAGCGTTGAACAAATCATCAAGCGTTCTGGAGCGATGGCCTGTTAATGCTTCAATCTCTGCTGGCTGATTATTCGCAATAGCAATCTTGATTTTATCAACCATCATGGCTGCTATCTTGTAATCGGCTACGACCCTTTTGCGGATTCGTCCACCTGTATTCGGGTTGTAAATGTATATATTGAATCCGGCCACCTTGATAGTTGCGTTGGCTTTCTTATCATGGTAGTCGTAAATGTTCTTACGTTTCGTTTTACTTATAAATGGTCTGATGTTCATTGTAATTACCTCATGGGATTAGGGGCCGCATTCCGGGATGCAGCCCGCTATTGATTAATCAACGTGGTTTGTATTAATGGGGGCGTGTCAGATGGACTCTGTACACGGATAGGGAGCCAGGGCTTTCTTCAGGGTGACAATGTCGAATCGTATTCGATTTCCAAGCTTGAAGAAATCTATTTCCCGCCTGGCTATCATTGACCTTAAAGCAGGCTCTGATAGTCGCAGGTAGTCAGCAGCTTCCGGAGTTGTCAGGAAGCGCTGTGATATATGGCCGCAGGTTGGGCAGGGCGTATCGTTCATGATTATTCATCCCCGCACAGCCAATCTTCCACCCACTGCTTTTTAAATAACAGCTTTCCGGTGGCGGATGAGCAGCGCAGCTTTGAATCGGCGATTGCTCTTCGGATGCTTGATTCGGATAGAGAAGTGAAGTCGCATACGCTCTTCATGTCCATCCACTGGTCACTGGTTTTCGACGTACCCTTGACCAGGGTTTTCAGGTTCTGTATTTCCTTAATTAGGTCCTCGTCATTGCTGACGGTTATTGGATTCCCGCAATTGGGGCAACTTGTACTCATTGTCTGAGTCCTCCACTTTGAGGTTGATATCCAGGTCAGTGGCGACCTTACCGGCAGGGAAGCCGGCCATCTGGCAGTTAACCAGGGAAGTGGCAGGCCGGGATTGCTCCCAGCCTACAGGTTTACAGCTTATCGTTTCCATCTGACTGGCCGTGTACCAACTTTTACTTTATTTGATACCGATTCGGAGGAAATTCCCGTAATCGAGAATACCAGTGAACACATGGGTGGTCAGGGGTATCCGCCGGAAATATTGCGCCAGGCTGGTGTCATTATCCTGTTGTGCAGCGGTTTGGGGCGCCGGGCTATTAAAATGTTTGAAGGATTTGGAATTGAAGTGTTCATCGGCGCCGCCGGTAGTGTGAAAAATGCTCTTGAAATGTGGCGCACCAATCAATTGGTGCAGGCCACTGATCAGACTGCCTGTCGTCAGCACTCCTTCAGGGACGAAAACCATCACCGCCACTGATCAATGATAAAAGCGGGAGATTGTTGGTGGTGAGCCCGATTAATAAATCCAGTTTCAGCCGAAACTGAGAATTTGTTGATTGATCCCCATCTTGATCGGTTGTGATTTATACTTAATGTATAATCCTTTCCTACCAGCCCAAAGGATTGCGTAATATCTCCACCACTAACCACCGGGTATTCGTATGTCAAAGCCTTTTTCATCTGCTGCTCTATCACTGATTTTATTGATCCTTTCCGGGTGTGCCGGTGTATTGCCGCCAGCCGATAAAATCCCACATGAACCCTATGCAGAGCGTGAATTCCGCGCCGCCTGGGTGGCGACCGTGGCCAATATCAACTGGCCCAGTGAACCGGGTCTGTCCACCGCGCAACAGCAGGCCGAAGCCCGGGCCATCCTGGATCGCCTGCAGGAACTGAATTTCAACGCCGTTATTTTCCAGGTCCGGCCCCAGTGCGATGCCCTTTACGCCAGCGATCTGGAACCCTGGTCGTATTACCTCACAGGAGTGCAGGGCCAGGCCCCGGACCCCTGGTATGATCCCCTGGAATTCTGGATTAACGAAGCCCATCGCCGGGGGATCGAACTGCATGCCTGGCTGAACCCCTATCGTGCCCACCACGTGGTCGGTGGCCCTGTCAGTGACCAGTCGATCGTGAAAACCAGACCCGAACTGGTGGTAAAACTGGCGTCAGGATACTACTGGCTGGATCCTTCGCGGGAGGAAACCCGCGCCCATTCTACCGCTGTGGTTATGGATATTATCGAGCGTTATGATGTGGACGGCATCCATTTCGATGATTATTTCTATCCCTATCCCTCATATAATAATGGCCTGGATTTCCCCGACGACGAAAGTTGGACGGCCTATCAGGCAGGCGGTGGTAAACTTTCCCGCGGTGATTGGCGCCGGGACGGTGTAAACCGCTTTATTGAAGAATTGTACGATAAAATCAAGGCCGCCAGGCTCCACGTTAAATTTGGTTTGAGTCCCTTTGGTATCTGGCGGCCGGGACATCCGCCTGAGATCAGCGGTTTTGACCAGTATGATCAGTTGTATGCCGATGCCCGCCTGTGGCTGCGGAAAGGCTGGATCGATTACTGGACACCCCAACTGTACTGGGACATCAACCGCCGGCGGCAGAGTTATCCGTTTCTGCTGAAATGGTGGTCGGACCAGAATATTCACCGGCGCCACCTGTGGGCCGGGATCAGTATCGGCGGCGACCATGAGGCCGCAGCCGATGAAACCGTGAATAAAATTATGCTGACCCGGGCCTTTTTGCCCGGCACGTCCGGGAATGTCCACTGGAGTTTCAGTCCTCTGGAGACCAACCAGGCCCTGGCTTCCGCTTTGCAGAACGGGCCTTACCGGCGACCTGCCCTGGTGCCCTCGTCACCATGGCTGGATAAAAAACCGCCGGCCGTCCCGTCGGTGAAAATGCTGGCGGATAAAGACAGCCTCAAACTCATTTTCGACCATCCCCGGCCGGCGGATGTTTTCCGCTGGGTGGTTTACACGCGCTATGGCAACCGCTGGAATTACCGGATTGTCAATCAACCGCTTGCTGCCGATAAATTGCCCCTTTATCAATTGCGGCGCTTTACGGCTGATGACCTGCCCAATAATGATGATTTTTCCGCCAGTGATTTCATCACTCCCCTGAACGAAATACGCATAACCGCCGTGGATCGCACCGGTAACGAAAGTGGGGCCTGGGCGCATTCAACGCCACTCGAGTACCAGCCTACGGCAGCAGAATTACACCGGCGTTACCGGCAGGATCATCCCAATATCGCCCGCCAGCAGTTGCTGGCTGCTATCGACAGCCTTTACGCCGGGCATCGACTGTATCGTCAGCCTTTGAAGCGCTTGAAATATCCCCAGGTGGATTCACTGTTAACGCTGCTGTCAGAGAATTATCCCGAAAGCTTCAGTTATGCCCAGGTGGGTTATTCCGTGGAGCGACGCCCCGTAAATCTGATGCGGATCGGTACCGGTGACACTCGTGTTCTGCTATGGAGTCAAATGCACGGCGACGAACCCACCGCCACGGCTGCCTTGTTCGACGTATTTAATTATTTATGCGCCAATAGCGACCATGAACCGGCCCGCACGATTTTGAATGAGCTGACGATTCTGGCGGTCCCCATGCTGAACCCTGATGGTGCCGAAAGGTTTACACGCCGCAACACCCAGGGGATTGATATAAACCGCGATGCACGAGACCGCCAGACACCGGAAGGCCGACTGCTGTTTAAACTGAAGCATGAATACGATCCCGATTTCGGTTTTAACCTGCATGATATGAGCAGTCGTGAAACGGTCGGGGAAACCAATCAACTGCTGGCCCTGGCCCTGATGGCGCCACCCCGAAACAGCAATGATGACAGCAATTTGACTCTGCGCCGTGCCAAACAGGTCACTATGTCATTGGTGTCCGCCCTGGAACCTCGTCTGGGGGGTCATATCGCCCGTTATGCCGCCGATTATATGCCCCGCGCCTTTGGCGATTCCATGCAAAACTGGGGCGTCAGCACCATTCTGATCGAATCAGCCGGCTGGTTCGGCGCCAGTGACGCCTTTTTACAGCAAACGAATTTCCTGGCCCTGATGGCCGCCTTCGATGTCATCGCCCGCGGGGACTACCTGCAAATTGATCCTGCTGTATATGATGATCTGCCGGAAAATGAACGGGAATTATATGATTTAATCGTACGGGATGTTGCCGTCTTTGACGGCGCTTCCACCGAATCCTTCCAGGCTGACCTGGCCGTTAACATTACCGGTGGTAAGGGACGCATTGTCGATTTAGGTGATCTGGATGTATTTGCCGCCAAAGATACTATCGATGGGGCGGAACTGATTCTGATCCCCGGCTTGATTGGCGTCGTCGATACGGAGGGATTAACTCCGGACCAATTAGTGGAGCGGGCCAATAAATTACTGGCTGCCGGATATACCACCCTCTTGTTTGCCCTGCCGGAATCGGGCCGGTTGACCAGAAACGAACTGAAATCGGCTCTTGAAATGACCCGGTTCGGCGGACGCTGGGCTACAGTGCTGAAATCCGGGGCCCGGAAGATATCCCTGCCTTTACTGAAAACCATGCGGCAGCATCGCGGGGTGCTGGCACTTTCCGGTTTCAATATTGATGAATTTTCCGCTTACAGTGACCTTCCGATTGTCCTGCGGTCGAGTAAAGTGGTGGAAAATCCACTGTTGCCCGCATTTGACCGTGAGTTAATCAAACGTCTGACCCGTCAGCGATCACTTGATTGGGGCTTTACTGATCGGGGCCGAATCCATCGCGGTAAGGCGGCTGATTTTGTCCTGCTTGCGGATGTGGACGGCCAGGCCGAAATCCGGGCAGTTTACATTGGTGGGAAAGCAGTATTACCAGCAGACCACCGGCAGCCTCTCGGCGATTAGATTTACCGACCGGCGATACTAAGCGATTATAGCCGGTATTTCCGGATGTAATATCCTTGAACCGGACGACAAGACCGGAGACAAGGCCATTAAAGTACTGTTTATCCGTCAAGTTATTTTGCCTATAATCATCTGCCTGAAATATTTCATGAAAAAATGGTGAAGACCACCACTGATTGATTTCACCGGGTTAGGTTTTTCCACTAAATTTCTGCCGGTAGGATAATTCAGTGGAGAGTAAACATGTCATCCTCGGACTTCTGTTACTGGCCCTAGCAGTACTGGGAATCGGGCAGGAATATTACTTCTATCAACCGGATATTGACTTCGGTTCCGAGACTGTATTCAATCCGTTTTCGTTGTTGATCAATGGCAGCTATGATATTCTCCGCAATGATGCCCGTACCAAGAATATCTTTGCCATCGAATACGGTTTGGGGTTTGAGAATGTTTTAGACAATATCACCGATCCGCTAAACCGCATTCAGCAATTCGGTACCCGAGAATTTCTGGCACACGAGGTATTGCCACTGGAGGGCTATGATGCCCAATACGTGCAATACTGGCCTAATTACGCCACCCATCTGGTGGGAAACGGCATGCAGTTCGTGAAAATTTCCGAGTGGTATCATCATCGGGGATACAGCCATCCGCGGTTATGGGGCGGAGTAACCACCACCATTTTCCAGGTGATGAATGAGGTGGTGGAGCACAGCAGCCGCAGTCACTTAAATGTGGATGCCATTGCTGATATTTTAATATTCAATCCACTTGGTTTCGCCCTGTTTTCGCTGGATGCACCCAAGCGTTTTTTTTCTGATAAGATCAATCTGATTGACTGGTCGCTACAGCCCATGATTGATCCATTTTCCGGTCGGCTCGAAAATGCCGGCCAGCAGTTCGCGGTTAAATATCCGCTGCCGTGGATCAATTCGGTCAGGGGCTTTGCCTATTGGGGTATCCAGGGATTGAGCGGATTGAGCTGGTCCCTGCCGTCAGGTGATGGACTGTCGGTGGCGGGAGGTGTAGTTGCCAACAGTCTGGTGACGAATGTGGTCAGCGGATTCGAATTCATGTCAGCCAATCTGGATGGGGCTTTGGGAATATTTTTTGACCGGCAGAACTCGCTGCTGTGGTCTGCCATTATTACCGGTCCGGGACTGGTCAATCTGCGGGTAAACATTTTCCCCGGGGTGATTAATACGCCCTGGGGATCGCCGGGATTGTATTGCGCCGTGGGCCGGTGGGATGGTTTCATCCTGGGGATTAACCTGCCGATGACGCCGATAGGATTGCAGCGCCGACTGGTGAAACCTGGTTCAGATTAGGCGAATCAGGACCAGCGCGGTTGTAATTGTGGCCGCCGCGATTGCCACGATCGCCGGTACGTACAGTTTACGCTCCAGGCAGACCCGTGTACTGGCCAGGGCCAGCAGTCCATAGAGGATGGCCGGCGAAAAATTGAACCAGCGGGTGGCCGGGCTCAGGTTGAATTCTACCGGCGCCAGCCAATTGAAGGTTATCATAATAATACTGCCAGCCACCAGCCAACTGATGAAATTGCTGAACGGCACCCCGTAGTAACGTCCGTTTTTCTGCCAGACCCAGCGCCCCTCGTCCACGGCAATCGGATCAAGAAAAAGATCAAGCAATAATACCAATAACGGCGTAACCAGGATAACCGGCAAGCCCAGCGTCAGGCTGGTGTGCAGCGGATTATGATACCACAGGACAGCCAGCCACAGGCTGATATAAATTAATGCGCACCAGACAATCGGATAGCAGAGTGGGACACCCATCACCGCCGGCAGCGGGCAGGATTTATTGGTATATTTATAGGGACTGGTAAGCCAGCCGGTGTTGGTCCCCAGGATTTCCAGCAGCAGACTCAGGGCTGTGCTGACCAGGAGAAAAATCAGCATATTGGTTACTCCCATCAGCAAACTGCCATGAGCCAGGAAAAAGAACAGGAATAAAAATACCTGGACAATCCGGATCCGTTCGGCGCTGGCATAGTCGTATTTTTGTTCAATAATACGATATAGAAAAAATATTGACGCGGACAGGCTCAGGAAAATTATGAAAAGCAGGTTGAGTAATCCGGGGGAAATAGTCATCATCAGGCGCCGGTGAATTCAAAATTAGTGGATATTCTGTTGAAGAATTTATGTGCCAGCGAAGTTGGCATATTAATGCGCTCAAACCATTTTTCCACCTGTCCCGGAAACAACTCATAGCTCTTGCGAATCAGCAGTGAACGGCGAATGATCCGATAGATTTCCCGTTGGCACCTGGCCTGGTATTTCATTAATCGTTGACGTGAGCAGTCACCGGTCTCCAGGGCTCGGGAAATAATCTCCCCGGCAATAATGCCCGAATGGAGGGCATTGTGAATTCCTTCTCCGCTGAAAGGATCCAGAAATGAAGCGGCGTCACCGGCCAATACTGCGCCATCGAAGGCCACCGCCGGCATACGCCAGCCGGCCAGATGGTAATACCAGCTGCGTCGGTTGGTTATGGCATAGTCATTATGCAACCGCGGCCTGATCCGCGGGTGCTTTAAAAACATTGCCAGCAGGTCATTCAGCGACTGCTTGCGCGGATCATAGTCAACCAGATATTGTCCCAGGCCGATATTGGCGCTGGTTTCGCTGACGGGAAAAATCCAGGCCCCGCAGGGGGCGATTTCCTTGAGAAAATAAAATTCAACCTGTCGATGATCAAATTCCAATCCGGTGATATACCCCCGCCGCCACAGGATACGCCGCCGGCGATTGTGAGTTTTGGGAGCCAGAATTTTTGCCATGGTGGAACTGGAACCGTCAGCGCCAATCAAGCATCTGGAACGGTAGCTTTTTTTTATCCCGGACTGGATAACTTCCACCCCCTTCACGCGGCCCGATTCAATCAGCGGATAATGGACATTGGCGCGCAGGAACCGTGCTCCCGCCATCACGGCCTGCTGCTGGATAATGGCATCGAATTCGTAGCGCGGAGCAATGTAGAAAGCCGTATCCGCCTCGCGGGGATTCATTGCGATGGCCAGTGCCTTGTCCTCAGGTGATATTACCAGTGCACGATTAATTTGGTTAAAGCCAGCTGACTGAAAATGATCGGCCAGACCAAGCTGATTGAGCAATTTTATTGAGCCGGGGAGTAATCCGTCGCCGCAGACTTTATCCCGGGGAAATCGCTCGCGATCGATCAATAAAACATCAACACCTTCCCGTGCCAGGGTAATGGCGGCCGCCGACCCGGCCGGGCCGGCTCCCACAATGATGACATCATGATGCATGGGTGAGTTTATAAATAGAAGAATTATAATTCATATTGATAAATAGGCCCGCCGGTCTGGCAGACCTGATATCAATCAACAGTCGTAATCAGTGCCAATAAAAAATCCGCTGCCCCAGATGGGATCCTGGCGGAAATCAATTTTAATTGACCTGGTAAACATCTCCAGATAGGGTTCGAAAATTACCTTAATACCGTCAATATCTACCTGGGAATCGGATTCATTCTGCTCATCCAGAGCAAGATCGAGCCGCGGGCCGCCTCAGCCGAATCCACGGCTGAATACGCGAATATGTTTACCGGTGTTTTCCGGCTGTTCTATCATTTCGGTTAACTGTAAGTGGGCTGTGTCAGTAATCGTCATGGGATTTTTATTGCTTTGATTCCTGTAGCTCGCAATGGTTACACAGAATTATTCATCGACCCGGTCCAGGGCCTGTTTCAGATCACCAATTATATCATCTAAATCCTCAATTCCCACTGATAGGCGCACCAGACCGTCAGTTAATCCCCTGGCAACCCGCTCCTCCCGGGGAACCTCGGCATGGGTCATGGTCGCCGGGTGGGTGATCATCGATTCAACCGCTCCCAGGCTCTCGGCCAGAGCGCACAGACGGATGGAATTCATCAATTGACGTCCGGCCGGAATGCCCCCGGTGAGCTCGAAGGAGATCATGCCGCTGAATCCGTCCATTTGGCGAGATGCAATTTGGTGTTGGGGATGGCTGGGCAATCCGGGATAAATGACCCGTGCCACTTTGGGGTGTTCAGCCAGAAAATCAGCAACTGCCAGGGCGTTACCAGAATGACGGGGCATGCGCAGATGCAGGGTTTTGATCCCCATCAGGGTAAGCCAGCAATCAAAAGGACTGGGTACGGCGCCGATGGTTTTTTGCACGAATTTTAATTGATCCGATAAATCTTCACGATTGGTTATCACGATGCCGCCGATGATCTGGTTGTGGCCACTGAGGTATTTGGTGGTGCTGTGAATTACCAGGTCGGCCTGGTACTCCAATGGTCGCAGGTAGCAGGGCGAAGCGAAAGTTGAGTCAACCACATAAAGCAATTCATGTTGGCGGGCGATTTCCGCCATGGCCGCCAAATCGGTGATTTTCAGCAGCGGGTTGGTGGGCGTTTCAATCCAGAGCGTTTTGGTATTTGGACGAATGGCCTGCATTACCTTATCCGGATTGGAAGTGTCCACGTAAGAAAATGAAAGGCCATACCGTGCCAGGATGAAATTGAAATGACGGGAAACACCACCATAGACATCATCCGAACAGACGATGTGATCTCCTGAACTCAGTAATTTGGTACAACTGTCCACCGTTGCCATGCCACTGGCAAAACAAATGCCGTACCGGCCACCTTCAACGGCGGCCAGATTAGTCTCCAGTACCTGCCGGGTCGGGTTGGCTGAACGGGTGTAATCAAAGCCTTTATCATGGCCAATCTCATCCAGGGCAAAGGTTGTGGTCTGGTAAATCGGTGGGATAATAGCGCCGGTGGTGGGGTCGTGTTCGATTCCGGCGTGGATTATTTTCGTATCAAATTTCATCGTTGGCTTCCGGGATTGTGGTTAAACAGATAAGAGAATTTATCGCCGCGATAAATGAATCGGGATTAAATGTTAGAAATCAGGCTCGGGGCTGGTTTTCTCAGCCCGGGCTCACCGTCAAAGAAAAATTATGATAACCCCTTTTTTGGCAGGTTTACAGAGGCTGGCGCAATTTTTCGCGGATTATTTTTCCGGCTTTAAAATGGGTTTTACGATGGGCCGGAACATAGACGATTTCATTGGTGCGCGGATTGCGGGCCTTGGGTTTGGCCTTGGTGGGTTTTACTTCCAGCACACCGAAGTTGCGAACTTCAATCCGTACCCGGTCATGATCTTCACACAGCATCTGCGCCATTATTTTAAAGGTACTGTCAATGTAGTTCTTCGTCTGTAAATCGGGAGCATTGACCTGATTTGCCACCCGCCGGATTATATCCTTTTTCGTGTAAGTGACAGTTTTCATTTGCCGACTCCTTAACAATTTAATTAATATCAGTTTACACATAAATTTCCGCTAACACAAGGTAAACCGGCAAAATTCTTAAAAATTTTGATAATAAACGATATCGGGGACAATCTTCCGTAAATTTAATTCACCCGCCAGTTGCGGATATTTGGAATTGCAGAGAAAAAAATTAACCAACCCGGGAATAAAATGATCGATCTGCGCAGCGATACCATAACCCGTCCCACATCGGCCATGCTGACTGCCATGCAGGCAGCCCAGGTGGGTGATGATGTCTTTAAGGAAGACCCTACCATAATCCAGTTGGAAACCTCACTGGCTGACCGGTTGGGAATGGAAGCCGGCCTGTATTGTCCCTCGGGGACAATGACCAATCAAATCGCCATCAGGGTGCATGTATCACCTGGTGACGAGGTGATCTGCGATCACCTGAGCCATGTCTATAATTACGAAGGTGGTGGTATTGCCGCTAATTCGGGGGCATCGGTGCGCCTGTTAAATGGTGACCGTGGAAGGTTTACTGCCGCGGATGTTTCCGCCAATATCAATCCTGATGATGAGCATTTTCCCATTAGCCGCCTGGTGGTGGCGGAGAATACCTGCAATAAAGGTGGCGGTAGTTGCTGGGACCTGGAACAATTGAAGGCCATAGAAGCGGTTTGTCGGCAGCACGGGCTGGCCTTTCATCTGGATGGTGCCCGACTGTTTAATGCGCTGGTGCGAACCGGCGATAATCCACTTGATTTTGGTGCCACCTTTGATTCGATTTCAATCTGCTTGTCCAAAGGATTAGGCTGCCCGGTGGGATCGGTTCTGCTGGGATCATCGGAATTCATCGCCCGCGCCCGTCGCGTACGCAAACTGATGGGCGGGGGAATGCGTCAGGCCGGTTATCTGGCCGCCGCCGGTATCTATGCCCTGGGAAATAATATCGAGCGATTGGCCGAGGATCACCGCCGGGCGGCTGATCTGGGGGAGATCCTGGCGAACTGCCATTATGTCAACAAGGTGTTGCCGGTGGAGACCAATATTGTAATTTTTGAATTGAACCAGTCCGTGACGGCCAGCGATTTTGTGTCCCGGCTGGAGGCCGATGATATTGCAGCCATCGATATGGGCATCAATTTAGTGCGGATGGTGACCCATCTTGATTTTTCTGATGATGATTTAGAAAAGGTGAAGCAGGCCATTAGACGTTTGGATATTTGAAGACAGGATATACGGCGAAAAACGCCCCGCCTGAGGACCTGCAGATTACCTTCCTGCTGAGCAACAAGTTAGTAGCAAAGGTTAAACTGGGGATTAATCTTACGACCATTGGTGTCCAGGAAAATCGGTTGACCCAATCCTAGATTTTCCAGTCCGGATAGCAGGGATTCGCCATCACCGACCACCAGGTAAATCATCCGGCCGGGATCAATATATTCTTGCGCCAGCCGATGGTGTTCGCCAACCGTCATTTTCCTGATTATCCGGTCCTGCCGGCTGATGTAATTGAATGGATAATCATGGCGCGCGATATCAGCTAATACTCCCATTAGAGCGGCGAGTGTCTCGAAGCGCCGGGCATTAGCTTTTATCAAGGCCTCTTTAGTGAATTGTAAGTCTTTTGGTGATACGGGTTGCCGGTATTTCCGCATCTCATCGCGCAGGATGTTTATTGATTCGATGGTAGCATCGGAACGAACGGCAGTATAGGCTCTGAAATGGCCCGAATGGGTCGAACCGTTAAACTCGGTCCGCGCGCCATAAGTGTAACCTTTTTCTTCCCGCAATACCATGTTGATATTACCGTTGAAGCTTGCTCCCAATTTGTAATTCATTACCTGGGCGGGATAGTAATCGTGATCGATGGCCCGTAAACCCTGGTTGCCAACGCGAATCTCTGATTGCCGGGCTCCCGGGATATCGATGATATACAACTGGGATTTATTAGCTGCTGGCGGGATGTGGATTTTCGGCAGTTTGATTTTTTTCGCGGCCAATTTGCCGCCAACGACTTGAATACCGTAATGGCGGAATCGGCGGCAATATCACCGGTGATTGTTACCGAGGTCAATCGTGGGGTGAAGTATTGCTGGTAATATGTGCGCAGGTCATCAATCGTCAGACCGGCAACTGAGGACGAATCACCAAGAATTGATTGACCCAGAATATGGTCATTACCGTACAGACAACGCCTGAAAACCTGATCGGCAATGATGGCCGGCCGGCTGTTGCGACGTTTGATAATTTCAATCGTCCCCTGTTTGATACGGTCAAATTCCTTAACATCCCAGCGCGGTTCCAATAATATTTCCTGTACCAATTCAACCGTTTCAATAAGCTTGGAAGCCAGCGTGTTAACTTCCAGGGTAATTTCCTCCTGACCGGTGTACATGCTAATTGAGGCCCCCAAATCCTGTATTGCTTCCTCCAATTTCTGAGGAGTGCGTCTCAGGGTGCCTTCCATCATTACGTCAGAAATCAGGTTGGCCACCCCTGTTTTTTCCGGGTTATCCCGCACCTGCCCCGCTTTTATTCGAACAATATAATTGATCAAGGGCAATTCATGTTGTGCAATTCCGTACATTTTCAGGCCGGTACTATATTCATGCTCCCAGATTTCGGGAACTGTTAATGCCGGTACGATTCCAACTGCCGGTTCCACCGAGCGGTCGAACCGGGAGGGGCGGGTGGTGGCAGAGTGTTCAGGGAGGCTTTGTTCGACATCAACGGCAGGTGCCTTTGCATCATTGATCTCAAACAGGGTCGAATTTTCTGCTGCCAGCTCCGGCTTGCCCCGGGGAACAAAACTGGTCATGACATAGGGCCTGTTTTTCAAATATTTAGTATACACCTTCCAGACATCGGCGGATTTTACCGAACTTAATTTCAGTAAATCCTGTCTGATGAAGTCCGGTGAACCGGCGAACACATTATATTGGCTTAATTGAAATGCTTTTGACAGGACGCTGGCGACACCATTGTAAAATTCTGTTTCGATTCCGGCTTTGATCCGTTCAATATCTTTATCTGTGAATCCCGCTTCCTCAAAGCGGTTGAAGGCATCAAAGACCGCCTCTTCAACTTCACTCAGGTCAATCTGAGGGAAAGTGCGGATACGAAAGCGCATTTGCCCGCTTAATTCACTGCCATTATAATAGCCGTTGATTGTGGGCGCCATTTTTCGTTCTTCGACAATAACCTTATAAAGCGGTGATTTTTTCCCTGGGACAATAATCGACCCAGAAACCGCAGCGGATAGCTGTCCTCGTTAAAGCGTTCAGCCACGGGAAACACGATGGTTAATTCGGGGGAGGGGGCGAAATTATCCTCACGATAATACCTTTTGGTGGTATCCAAATGCACTGCTTCTGTGGGCAGAGCACTAACAGGGTCCCGGCTTGGTAGCTCGCCGAAATATTTCTCAATCCAGGTTTTAGCTTGCAGTTGATCGAAATCACCGGCTATGACCAGGGTGGCATTATTCGGTCCATACCATTTGGTGAAAAAGGCGTGAACATCCGCAAGCGACGCCGCCTGTAAATCGGCCATTGATCCGATTACCTGCCAATTATACGGGTGATGCTGGGGATAGAGTAATTTATTAATCACATAATCGGTGTGTCCGCCTGGATTTTATGAACAAATTGATCCGGTGGAACGTGTTGGGATTGTTGAAACATAATATGCTCAAAAAGGTGAGCCAGCCCCGTTTTTCCCGGTTTCTACCTGCTGGAACCAACATGATACAGAATCGATACGGCCACAATTGGATCGGAGTGATCTTGATGCAGGATGACTTCCAGACCATTGGCGAGCGCATATTTTTCAAAAACCAGGGAAAAGTCCGGTTTTTCCGGGCGACAACCGCCCCCCAGCAGTAATAATATTACCGTTAAGGCAATAAATATTTTTCGTTTGCGATTGTGTTCTGCCATTCTGAAGTGGTGATAATTCTGATTTTGTATGCTAAGTGTCGGTCAGGACTGTTGATTAACTGAATAAATTTACTGTTTCATCGGAAAGTAATAATCCGATAATTTATTTTCGGTATTTCCCCCTGCTAAACGGCGTCAGCAGGCGATCACCGGTAATAATTTGACTGTTATAGCTCAGAAAAGGAAATCTGGATAATGAATACTCCACCCCCGGAAGTAGTTGCGGCCATGAAATGGAACCAGCAGGATTTTTATGGACGATATGAGAAGCTTATTACCCAATCGCTGAACGATGCGAATCTTTCCGATTGGCTGGCTGACTGGAGTTCTGTCAGCGATTTGGCCATGGAAGTATTTTACCGCCTGTATGTGGCGACGACCCTTGATACCGCCGACAAAGAAAGCAGCCAGGCCTATCATCATTTCCTGGAGGACATCTATCCCTCAATTCAGGAATGGGAGCAGCAGTTAAAATCCAAATTGCTGGATAGTGGATTGACCCCTGAAAATTTTAGAGTGCCTTTGGCACGAATGAAGGCGGAAGCGCAAATCTTCCGTGAGAAAAACCTTAAATTGTTGGTGGAAGAACAGAAACTGGCCAGCGAATATGAGCGGATAGTCGGAGCCCAGACCGTGGAATGGCACGGTGATGAGTTGACGCCCCACCAATTAAAAACCGAATATCTCAAAGATGACCGGGCCTTGCGTAAGCAGGCCTGGCGCACCGAAATGGCCTGCTGGCAAAATGATCGTGAGGCAATTAATCAATTATGGACACGCTTCATGGCCGTCAGGGGGCAGATTGCCGCTAATGCCGGGTATGATAATTATCGCGAATATCGCTGGCTGCAACTGGGGCGTCTGGATTACAACGCCGCTGATTGCCAGACATTTCACCAGGCGATCGAAGAAGTGGTGGTACCGGCCGCCGAGCGGATTTATCAGCGGCGGCAAAATGCACTTGGTTTGACAGATTTGCGCCCCTGGGATTTGAATGTGGACATAAGCCGGCGGCCCCCATTGCGTCCCTTTACGGAGGAAAATGAATTAATCGCCACCACTGGCAAGATTTTCAATCGTATCAATCCGGAATTGGCGGAGTATTTTCGCATAATGCAAACCGAAGGTTGCCTGGATCTGGCCAGCCGAAAAGGGAAGGGACCCGGCGGTTACTGCGAATTTTTTCCGGTTAGCCGGCGCCCGTTCATATTTATGAATGCCGTGGGTATTCATGATGACGCCCAGACCCTCCTGCACGAAGCGGGACATGCCTTCCATGGTTTTGAAACCGCCAACCTGCCCTACAGCCAGCAAAAAGATTACCCGATGGAATTCGCCGAGGTGGCCTCCATGGCTATGGAACTTTTAGCATCGCCTAATCTGGCTGCTGACCAGGGTGGGTTCTATTCTCCTGACGACGCAGCCCGGGCGCAGATCGAACATCTGGAAAGTGATATTTTGTTCTGGCCCTACATGGCCGTGGTGGACAGCTTCCAACACTGGGTCTATGAAAATCCGCGGATGAGCGCCGATCCGGCGGCCTGCGACGATCACTGGTCCCGGTTATGGGATCGTTTTATGCCCGGTGTAAACTGGCAGGGATTGGAAGAGGAAAAGGCCAGTGGCTGGCACCGCAAACTGCATATCCATGTTTTACCGTTTTACTATATCGAATATGGTATCGCCCAATTGGGGGCGGTCCAGGTGTGGCGTAATTCGTTAGATGATAATCAGCAGGCTTTGACCGATTATCGACGGGCGCTGTCGCTGGGGGCTACCAGATCGCTACCGGAGCTGTTTCAAACAGCGGGAGCGAAATTCACATTTAAAGCTGATATTCTGGGGGAAGCAGTAGAACTGATGGAGAAAAAGATCGAGGAATTAGCGACGCTTGGCACTTAGCCTATTTGTCGGTTCAATTGTACAATCCGGTTGAGTAAATCCTGACGCTCGCCGGATGATTCATCCCCGTTACGCCAGATGCCCATGAGGCGCTGGTAGTTTTGGCGGGCCTGTACCAGGTTACCCAGGGCTTCGTGCGCGCGCCCGCGAAGCAGGTGTGCCCGTGGATGGGCAAAGGCATAAACATTCCTGCGCTGGACCAAGGATGCCATTTCATCAGCAACCGCCAGAGCCTGGTCGTATTCACCCATCTGCACAAAAATCAAACCTTTTTGGAAGAGCAGATAATCACGCAATTCCTGCCCCTTCTCCAACTGGGTGAAATACTCTAATGCCTGTTGATAATTTCCGGTGGTAGCATGGTAACCGAATTTCATGGCAGCCATGAACAGACGATTGGCCTCGGAATCGGAGTTTTGTGCCAGATTTTGCGCCACCTCAATGATGTTGCGGATCGTAGTACTATCATCCTGAGAGCTGCAGATCAGGGATTTGATCAGGTAGATATTCAGCATTTGGTTAATGGACGGATTCATGCTTAAAGCGCTGTCAATCAGGGCATGGGCATATTCATAATCGGCGGATTGATTGGCGATGAATGCCATCCCGATCAAATTACCGATTGCCTTCTGCGGTGGTAAATCCATCGTATCAGTATCCTGCCGGATGATGTCAAGGGCTCGTCGATATTGACCCTGCTCGCTATACAGATTAACCAGATAATCATTAGTGGCAGATTCCCAACTGTCATCGCCGGACAGCCCCGGGATTTCATTGTATTTTTCTTCCGCCGTGTCGTAAAGCCCCATCATCTGGTAGGTGAAACCAATTTCCAGTCCGAAGTTATGGCCGGATGGTTTGATTAAATAAGCCGCTTCAAAAGCTTTCAAAGCGGTGGTGTAG
The DNA here is from genome assembly GCA_001577055.1 of Fidelibacterota bacterium TCS56. Classification (GTDB taxonomy): domain Bacteria; phylum Fidelibacterota; class Marinisomatia; order Marinisomatales; family TCS56; genus TCS56. Next base: position 15,118 of record LSCG01000023.1, on the reverse strand, counting down.
TCAGCCCTGGTTCGCGCCACGTAACCTTTGATCTCGTAGCCGCCGGTTTGATTGGGATACCCTGATATTAAATCATTAGCCAGCGTGATAGCTGCTGTATAATCGAGATGATTGCTGGCTATATTAACCAGGGATTTGAAGGCTTGAACGAACTCCTGATCGATAGTAAGCGCTTCAACAAATAATTCCGCCGCCCGCTGATAATCTTCTAATCCGGCAGTCATTAATCCCAGGTAATAGGGCCCCCAGGGACTTTCAGGGAACAGGGACAGGAATTGAACGGCTTGCATGCGTCCCTGCTCGTATAAATTTTTAGCCGCAAAAATATCAAAGATATGGCGGTACGCCAGTTTATAATCGGGATCAAGTTCCAGTACTTTTTCAAAAGCCTCCTGGGCACGTTCTAAATCCTGTGATCCATGGAAAATGGCTTCCCCCAATCCATACCAGCCATCTTTTTCGTAGGGCAGAATATTGACCAGTTGAGAGAATAATTCTTCGGCGCGGGTGAAATTCTGGGTAAATAATTCGTAGGCTCCTTCAGCCAGCAGTTTTTCTTTGGTGGTCTGATACAATTCACCCTTCAGCAGGGTATTCAGAGATTGAAGAGCCGCTTCCGGGCGGACTTCATGATAAATGGATTGAGCCCACCACTGCGCCATTGCCATGGTGTAATAAACATTGGTGAAGGACGAATCAATTTGGATTGCTTGCTGAAAGTGTTCAATAGCCGGTTTGAATTTCTGTTCGTTGAAGAGGTCGATGCCTTCCAGATAATGTTGATAAGCAGTCATCGAAGTGGTGGTTTTCTCGGCCACGGGGATTTCAATAACCTGCACTTCAGTCGAACTCAGGTTCAGATCCATGCGCATCAGACTGGTCAGTTCATCCACCAGGGCATAAATATCCTCCCCTTCCACCCGCTGGGATTTAATGACAGTTCCCCGGTCAACTTCGATCAATCTCGAGGTTAAGATCGTCTTCTGTCCGGTCTGGATGATATTTCCGGTAAGCAGAGTGGATGCACCGGCCATGCGAGCCACTTCCAATGCTACGGAGGGATCGATGGAGCGGCTGCCGCTGTGGCCCAATTGATTTTGCAGATCGAACAGTCGCTGGCTGCTGAATACCCGGAAGGTCTGAGATTCGGACAGGTCGGTAATGATTAATTCCTGAATGATCTGGCCCAGGCGCTCCTTGTCAGCAATGTCACGGAGATTTTCAAAATTTAGAACTGCCAGTGAATTGGCTTCCGTATCGGGTTGCAGGCCGAACAGTCCCATTTGAGGTAGGAGCAGCCAGCCAATCAGCGCCAGAGCCGCCAGACCGCCGATGGTGAAACCAACCTTGCGATAGCGGGCCGGAGCGGTGAATATGGGCACTCCGTCATGTGCTTGTGGCATGACGCTTTTTGAGACCGGTAAATCCTGTGGATCCCGTTTTATTCCATCCGGAGTGATATCGAAAGCCCAGGATAATAAAATGGCAATGGGGAAACCGATCAGCAGTAATACGATGACCAGCGTCAGGGCCCACTCCGGCAGCAACAGGGCCGGAAAAGTGACTTCGCCGATCTGCATGATTATCCAGGCTACGACGGCATACACGCCTGCCACGCGAAAGACTTTACGCCGTTTTAATTCCTGAATCAGTTTCAGCATAGATGCTCGTGGTGATTATGTAACCAGCAAACTAAATTAATTTACTATAAAATATTGAGATAGTTCGACTGAATATCGCCTAAAAGTATTTTTCATCCGCCTTCGCGATCTTGCAGAGCAAGATTGCTGGCAGGAAACACCGTGTTTACACTGGGAGGAATGCTGAGTCATCCGCTTCGGCGCGATGGCGCCTTTTACGTCGGGCGGATGAACCGCGCCGTAGCCTCGACGAAGTGGCTTCGGCAACGCAGGCTGGTCATGCAATGGGAACCACGGGTTTACCCGTGGGGCTCCATTAAAATAACGGGTGTAATCAGGCAAAAGCAGTGTCTTTCAGCGGGATATGGTAAATTCAATCGCTGTAAAATACCACAGGGGATGATGAAGAAATATTTGCCAGCCTTTATTATTACCATAGTGGTGATCATGATCATCGCCGGTTATGGCATGGTTTATTTTTATCTGTTAGAACGACTGGCTTTATCTTCCTGGGTTTATTATCTGATCACTACCGCACTACTAATAACCGTAGTTTTGATCATCTACGTGATGATTCAGCGGTTATATGAAATCAAGGAGGACGAACAGGATGATTTTGGTAAATACTGATTATGTCAGCGGAAAAAAGCTGGCCACTTTATCCATCGTAAAAGGTTCGATGATTCAATCGAAACATGTGGGCCGGGATATCGTTACGGCACTGAAGAGTCTTTTCGGCGGAGAACTGGTTTCTTATTCGGAAATGTTGAACGAAGCCCGGGCCAAGGCCACTAAGCGAATGATTGTCGAGGCACAAAAACTGGGCGCCGATGCGGTGATTAATATCCGCAATGCCTCCAGTACTGTGATGCAGGGTGCGGCGGAAATCCTGGTTTATGGTACAGCCGTTAAATTTATCTAATTAATATTCAGCAGGGTCAATTTCCTGGCTTGTTAATTACGCTGAATCCGGGATGTGAAATGAAGATTATATAACTGGTATCCACGAACCCAATTGCCGTCCTCAGCGGGCTTTGGCGATTTTACCCCGTTTTTCGATGGTTTTGCCGTCTTTTGTTATTTTGATGCAATAGAAATAAACGCCGTTGGCCACAAAATCCCCGTTTTTATCGCGGCCGTCCCAGATGATTTCGTGGTAGGCCCCGACCGTGAGGTCGATATCGGTCAAGGATGCCTGCTGACCCAGTCGACGAATCCGGCGGCCATCCACGGTATAAATGGAGAGAGAAAAATCTTCAACAGTTTCAGTTAATTCATAAGAGAAGCGGGTATGATCGGTGAAGGGATTAGGGAAGTTTCCGTAATCAACCAATCGTAATTTCTCGCTGACTATGAATTTCAGCTTCAGGGTATCGGAAGAATTTCCGGTGGCATCGGTGATGGTGATAGCCATGCTGGTGTCAATGGCGGTCAGATTGGGTGTGAGCCGGAAGCCGAACAAATTGCCTGAGCCGGACATGTGAGTAAAAGGCGGATCGGATACGGGGATATCATTAATTCGCAGGGATAATGAGTTTGTCCGGGGGTCGATGCCGTTTTGATCCTGGGCCACCAGCGATATCACCGGTGAATCATTAAGATAGCTGTTGGTCAACAGGCGCTGACCATTAACCGTAGCCTCCAATTCAGGAGCAGTGAGGTCACTGGATTGAAGTAAGGCAAATTTACCGGGTATTCGGGCACTGAATTCGAGGGTGGAACCGGCGCTGGTACTTTCCCTGACAGGGAGCCAGATTTTATACTTCGGGAAATATTGATAAAGCCTGGAATCGGCGGTTATACTGGTATCCAGCGTCCATCGGGCTGAGATTTCCGTTTTTAAGGGGATGCTCAGGTCATAGACGGCGGCCTGGGAATCAAGCTGCACCAGCGAGAAATCCGGCTGATGATTTAACTTGAGCGTGTCGGTTGGCTCAATAATAATTATTACCGGACTGGCCACGGAACCGGGTAAAATTTTCAGGCTGAATTTTCTCCGGGATACCCAACTATTGGTGGCCAGGTCAGTGGTGGTGCCTGCTTCCGGTGTTACCCAGAAAGCCATCGTTTCCAGCTCCACCTGCAGCGTGTCGCGCCGATCCTGATAATCGGCGTTTCTGGTTATCAGGCGATAGCTATTCCGTCCGGCGGGCAGGCCGGTTATGATACTGGTGGAACGCAAGCCCGGGCCACTGAAATTAACCGTGTCGGTGCCTAAATCCTGCCAGGTATCACCAGCCAGCAGGTGGAAGTCAGTAACGCACCGGCCAGTGCCGTTAGTTGGATTTCTCACCAGTGCCGTAAGCTGAATTACTTCGTCATTATTGATCATAGCCGATTCGATATCAAAGCGGGCAATGGTGGTGATAGTCAGGGCAATTTCCGGCCCGAAGGTAACCTGGTCGGATTGATCCACTACCCTGCATTTTAAATAAAGTGTTGACCCGGCCGGCTGGGGTGGAATCGGATCGGCCAGGGAATAGTCTTGGCCGCCATTTGGATGCAAGTCGGCGTAATAGCTGCCGTTGAGCCATAATTCTGCTGTATCAACGACCTGGCGATCACTGATTGTTGCCGTGATCGAGATACTATCAAGAGAAGTCGGTCGGGCCGGAGTGATATCACTGAAAGAAATCTGTGCGCCTGAAAGACTGATGTTAGTAGTTGCACGGTGGGCCGCTCCATCAGCCAGCCAGTTAATATTTAGACTGTAGTTGCCGGGCGCCAGCGTATCTGCTGTTTGATATACTATCTCACCGGCATTGGTGGCTGGTAAAGTCAACGGATAGCGGGGGTGGGGTATCCGCTCCGGATTGAAGAACTGGATGCGCACCGAATCGGGAGCTAAATGTGGCAGGTGAATGGTTAATTCCTCACCCGGCTCGGGATCCTGTGGCTGAATATGGATTAAATTGATCTCCGGAAGGGCCAGGCTGAGCGCCGGATCACCGGAATAATTAAATTGATAAAGCTGTGATTTGGCAATATCTGGGTAGGCGGTGTTGGTGGCAATGAATTCGATTTTGGCTTTAGAGATGATTTCGCCGATGGTTTGTTCCGTGTCGAATAAATAGCGATGGATCGGCTGGAGTAAAAGATAATCGTTGATAATCCACCCCACACCAGAGGAGCCAAACCAGCCCGCCACGCCGCCGTTTTCATACCCCATCAACCGCCGTCCCAGAGCATCGGGGTTGGTAACATCGCCGGTGAAACAGGTCATGCTGGTGACAATTGGGGTACGGTTGTCGTTAGTCAGGTCTTCCACGTCTTCTAAGGTCATCAATGATCGGTCCCCCCAGACGGCACCACCGCCATGACCCAGGAAATTAGTATAGACCAGCCCCCGCCCGAAATGATGAATTAAAGTGTCGGTGGTTCCGAAAAATGGTCCATCTTCGGAATATTCATCAATATTCAAACGGGAAGGAAAGATGCCTTTTTCAATGATAGATGCAATCAGCGATTCCGATTGGTTTTTAAAGGTCTGTTCATAACCGGCTATCATTAAAAGTTGATTTTGCCAGGTGGCGGCCGATTGGTTTTCCAGGGCCAGAACTTTATCGACCATCAGCTCCAGTTCGGCGATACTAGCCGCCGGCAGGCGGCCGATATTGAATTCGGGGATCAGGTCGTCACCATCAATCAAAGTATACCAGAAATCGGATGAAGCGGCGCCCCATTTGAAAGTTTGGATTTTCATGGCGGGGATGTAGTGCGATATTCCACGATTGATAGAACTCCAGCCAAACAACCCACCCTGCATGCCAATTAAGACAGAACCTGGCCGGGGGCTGTTATGATAATAGCAGTCAGCCAGGAACTGTTTGATGGCGTAGGGGGATTTCACACCACCGGAATAAGTCCGATAGATGTCATCCACATCCACCATCGATCCATTACGGACAGCAGCCAGCGGTTGTAGCGTGGTTAAGAACGAATCGGGGGCGATTATCAAATAATCGCTCAGGCTGGCGGCGGCCGGGTCAACCAGCGGTTCTTCGGCCTGGCAGAGCTTGGGAGTAAACAGACTGTCTTGTTCTATGGCATGATAGACCGTCCCCGGGGAATCGGCCTGATCCTGGAATATCACCTTAAACTGGCCGCCGCCTTCATCCACCATGAGGAAATCCTGCAGCCGGGAGACGTTCTCTTTAAAAATCAGGATATCATTGGAAGTAAATCCCCCGATTTCAAATTGGGTTGCCAGGGGCAATGCGCTGTCCTGGTAAAATTCCAGCCGACCGGCACTGGCCTGGTATTGCCGCTGATATTCAATATCGACCCAATTGAGGTATACCTGATCATAGCGGTTGGTCGGATCACTGCCGTCCAGGGTGATTAGTAATTGGTTGGGACCGTTGGACAGGAAGTTGTTTTGCAGCATCTGTTGCTGGCTGCTGGATACGAGTTGAGCGTTTTGTCCGCTCCAGTCGGCGTCTGCAATTTTGTAGCCATTAATAAAGGCCTGGAGATTATGCGAGCCGGTGGTGATTCCCTGGAGATGCATTTTGACCCCGAATCGTAAGGTATTCGAAGGGTAGGGATGATTGATGGGGATCATGAAGGTGTCAGATGTGCCGCCGTGGATCGGAGGCATGATGAAAAAATGATCGAAGTCGTCCCATTCCTGATGAGTACCCATGTGGCCCAGCCGGGCAAAATACTCATCGCGTTCAAAATGCCGGGTGTACTCATAGCTGGCAGGGTGCAATACTTGATCCGGTGGCTGATCGGGGTACACACTCTCGGATACGTACCTTAATCCCGTACCAGCTCCCCAGGTTAGCCAGTAGATATTATCAGCGGTATAGAAATTATTCTGGTATTCGACCCCAGCAGGCGGTGGATTCTTTCGGGCTTGAAAAACAATCAGGTCATTCCCATTGAATTGCCCGTCCCCAGCACCTTCCAGCCACAGCAGAACCTGCTCATCCCGATTCCATAATTGCAGGGTACCCGGGTCAATGCCATTTAAAGACACGCCGCTGTCCTGCAGGGTTGCGGCCGTGATTCCATGCCAGCCATCGTGATCAACCGTAATTCGCGCAAGATTTGGGGAAAACTGATAGGCCGGGGGCAGGTGCAGCCGCTGCCCGGAAGGAGGTCCGTCACCAGTGGGCAGATCACCGAGTGTGATTGTCGAAAGTGGCTGAGGGGCAGAGTCCGTCCGGGGCGTCCAGTTGATCTGTAAACTGATGTTGCGATGCCACAATAATGTGTTGTTTCCCACTTGCACAGGATACACGGAAATCGCCAGGCCGGTGTTTCCTCGGATACTCCCGGCAGATCGTTGGGCATGCAAATACCCAGGATAAAGCGAACCATCCCAATTGGCAGTCTCGACTGAGTAATCCATGCCTTTGGCGGTCTCGGTGGGTGATATCTCTACAGACGAATTCGTGATAGCTGTTGCCTCGTCGGCAATTACATTGATGTTGGCATTGTCAGGTAGATTTACAAAAACTTCAGTGAAATGAGGAATTTGCGGATACCCGGCCTCCGATCGTACCTGCCCGGCCGGTATTGTATAAATATGACCGTCCTCCACCCACAAAGAATCGATTTGCAGGTTCAATATCAGCAGGCCTGGCTGATTGGCCTGTATCGCCAATCCCGTTGCACCAATCGGAGACAGATATGACAATATCAGCAATACAGCAGTGAACAGTTTACAAATCCTCATAAATATTCAGCGGCTACTTTGGTTTTCCTTTGTACGGTTAATGCAGAAAATTATGAACGATTTCGACGAACTCAGCCATCTCGCAACCGGGGGCCAGGTGACCGCAATCATTGGAGAAAATATGGGTTTCAGCACCAATGATGTCAGCCAGTTCCAGGGCCGGTCCAGGAGGGACCAGGTGATCAGTGGCTGAAACAATAATAAAGGTTTCGGCCATGATTATTTCTGGCAGGGATTCAGTCTTGTCGCCGACTGATAAGGTTATGTCATGCTGCATCATGGCCCGCAACTGACTGGCCCAGTTATAGGGGCGGAAATTGCTGCTGAACCGTTTAACATAAGCGTGGCGGAAATCGGTTACCGCCGCAGGTGTAGTCTGGCGGTTGCGATATTCGGGCGTATAGGCATTAATTACCTGTACCAGCGCAACCTGTTCAGTGATGATATCAAGCGGAACCTCATGCGCCAGGCCGTTTTCGATCATCGCCAGTTCGGTTTCCCAGACCAATCTTCCATGGCCCGACTGCCAGGGAGATGCCACATAGGCCAGGGCTTTATCTATGAAATCGGGGTAGCTTACCAGCCACTGGAAAACCTGCATACCGCCCATCGAACCCCCGACGACAGCGTATAAATGGTTAATTCCCAGTCCTTGCGTAAGGCTTGAATATTGCGAGTTAACCATATCACGTATGGAGAACAGCGGAAAGGCTGATTGCGGTTGGTGTAAGTTGTTGGAAGGTGAGCTGGAAACGCCGTTGCCCAGGGCATCCATGGCAATGACAAAATAGCGGGCGCTGTCTAGTAGTTTATCCGGTCCCACCAGGTTACCAAGATGCTTGCTGGTGCCGCCGAACCAGGTTGGAAAAAGGATCACATTATCGGCCTCAGGGTTCATGGTGCCGAAGGTACGGTAACCTATCCGGCAATCCTTAATGGTCGAACCACTTTCCAGGGTAAAATCTCCCAACGGGACAAATTTTTGCTGGGCGGCCAGGTTTGGCGCAAGTAGAAGTGAGATAATAAAAAAGAGTATGAGTATACTTAGTTTTTTCATGTGTACCTGTTTCTGATGAATGGTGAAATTAAGCAGGGTAAGCCAGATATAATGGGTTTTATCAAAAGGCTTGCAAGTAAATCAGTTTGTATGTAATATCCTAGTGCACTAGTTCAATAATACACTAGGAAATAACCAATGATGATCCATATCCAAGACCTTTCATTTGAGTATAAACCCGGCCAGAATCTGTTCAATAATCTGGACCTGAACCTTGATCCGGGTAATATCTACGGATTGCTGGGTAAAAATGGAGCCGGGAAAACGACGCTGTTAAAATTAATCGGCGGTCTGTTGTTCCCCCATTCCGGGGAATGTTCTGTTATGGACCATGTCCCGGAACTACGGTTGCCTCAGTTCTTGCGCGAATTGTTTTTCATTCCCGAGGAATTCTATCTGCCGCCGGTAAAGCTGGATGAATACATCAAACTCTACACCCCCTTCTACCCACGCTTCAATCGCCGGCAGTTCAATGATTACCGGGACAAATTCGATCTGCCTGATAATGGAAAACTGACCAGTCTGTCCTATGGCCAAAAAAAGAAATTATTGCTGGCTTTTGGCTTGGCTACCGACTGCCGCTTGTTGATCCTGGATGAACCAACCAACGGTCTGGATATCCCTACTAAGAGTCAATTCCGCAAACTATTGGCCGGCGCCATGAATGATGAACGCACCTTTATTATCTCCACTCATCAGGTCCGTGACATGGAAAATTTGATAGATCCGATTATTATTCTGGACGAGGGTCATATAATCTTTGACCAGGATTTAAGCAGCGTCACCGATCATTTGGCCGTACAACTGATGGCGGATTTGCCGGCGGAAAATGAATATCTCTATCAGGAGAAAGTACTCGGAGGTTATGCCGTCATGCAGGAAAACACCGGGCGGCACGATACTAAAATTGACCTGGAACTGCTTTTCAATGCAGTGATCAACAACCGTGAGAAGATGGCTGAGATATTTTTACGGGAGGTGGAAAATGCGTAATCCCCAATTCAATCCTAATCGCTTCTGGCATTTAGTCCGGAATGACCTGTTCAGTAATTTCCGTTCATTGTTGATAGCAGGTGGTGCCGCGATCGGATTATTACTGTTCATTAATTTTTTTACCATCCTGGGCGGTGAGGTGTTTGCCCCCCGGGAGTTTTACTGCCTGATGTTGTTTATCGGCGGGTATATTATCACGAGTGTGGCCTATAATGATTTGCACCACCCGCAGAAAAGTTATGTTTATCTCACCCTGCCAGCCTCCAATGAGGAGAAATTCCTGAGTAAGCTGTTACTGACTTCGGTGGGATTCATCTTTGCCGCCATGCTGTTGTATCTGGTGTTTTCAATCCTGATGTCACTGGTCAGCCTGATCGTGTTTGGTGAAAGCTATCCAATATTCAACCCTCTAGACCGGGTGGTCTGGATCTGCAACGGTGTATATTTTATCACCCAGTCCATTTTTCTGCTGGGTGCCGTGATTTTTCGTAAGAATACCTTGATAAAGACCCTGTTATCCCTGTGGTTGATCGCTAGCGCGCTGTCGATTTTTGCAGGGATTGTCTTCAGAATCACCTTTTGGGAATTCTTCGATGGCTGGAATTTTATCGATAATCATTTCTACTTTTCATCAGTAGAACTGGATCAAAAGTTTACCGATTTTTTCACTGGTTTTGGCAAGCTGATGGCCTTCTGTTTCAAATGGCTGATTGCACCGGTGCTATGGTTGGTTACCTACCTGCGTTTGGAAGAAACCGAGGTATAATATGGATTTCCGTTCTGACCAGGCGATATATCTACAGATCGCCGACTTTATTATTGAAATGATTCTCACCGGGAAATGGCCTGAAGACGAGAAAATCCCTTCAATTCGCGACCTGGCAGTTGAAATTGAAGTGAATCCCAATACGGTAATGCGCACCTACAATCAATTACAGGCGGATGGCATCATCTACAATCGCCGCGGGATTGGTTATTTTGTCGGTGAACAGGCTCGCGAAAATGCCCGGGCAATTAAAAAACAGGAATTCATTAACAGCGATCTTCCACGCCTGTTTAAAACCATGCATCTGATCGATTTAAGCCTGGATGATCTTGAATTATTATACCGGCAGTATTCAGAAAATTCAAATTGAGGACCACCATGAAGAAGTATAAACGCTGTTTATCAATCCTGATCGCCCTGCCTTTCGCCATTATTCTGATATTAATGCTTTGGGTGCGACTCATGATTAATGATGTTGTGGGCGATAAAGACTTTTCCAAAGATCAGGCCATGTTGGATAATGATCAAGTCATCAAGCAATATGATTTTGCCGACTTCCAGCGTATCAGGATCCAGGGGTACTGGAAAGTGGAAATAAAGCCAGGCGAGGAATATTCGGTGATGGTTAGCGGGCCGGAGTACAAGGTCAGTTCCAGTAATATCAATCAGACTGGCGACCAGATTAATCTTCTGGAAAAATTCCCTGCTTTAACCAAGGGGGAAAGAATGGAGGTACTGATTTTCATTCCCGATTTGGTGGAACTGAAAGCCCGGGGGGATTGCCGTATTTATATTGATGATCTCACCTGCGATAATCTCATTCTGGATTTAGGTGGTGTTGGTCATTTAATTGCTACAAATAATGAGATTAACCGGCTGGATTTAACCGGCCGCGGAAAACTTGACCTGGATCTTGAGGACAGTCGAATCACCGATGCTATACTGAATTTATCCGGGGACATCAATACCGATATCACCATGAATGGCGGCGAATTAACTGGCAGGCTCAATGGCAATGTTGATCTTGATTATGCCGGTGTCGTCTCCCGGGAAAAGGTTGGAGTACACGGGAGTTCTTCATTGGAAAAACACGAGTTTTAATACAAAATTTTAAGCCTGTTAAAAGAGTGAGCCGGAGGATGCCAGTCCGGCACTACAGCCTGCTTTTGTTCCTTTGATTGCCCTGGTAGTTTATTGTAGATTTCGACACCACGCTAACATCAATATATTAATCGCAGGAGCAACTGTGTACAGAAAACAACTATTTTTCATGGTAATGGTTTTGGTTGTCGGCATTTACTCCCAGGAAGATGGTGCCGCCTTTATTGGCGACTTATCTTTCGATTACACTGGTGCGATCAGCGGTGATTTCAGCGCATCAGCACCCCAAATCGGTGATTCTATCGCGGTGCCCACCAGTTTTGCCGGTGCCGCAGTGGGAGTAATCGGTGACACGACCCATATTCTGATTCCGGCCTTTCAGCAGGTGACTGACACCACCTACGATCTGTTGATCACCTATTTGCGTGATGACAGTGGTGGTGTCGAATCTCAGCAGAGCTGGCAACTACCTGGAGATCTAACCGATCTGAGTGTCTTTTCCGCCTTTATCCCTGAGATTGATACGGCCCTGATCAGTGATCTTTTCCAGATGTTGGTTGATACCAGCGGCGGTACACCTGATTTAGATGATCTGGCCGGACAATTAATCGATAGCATCACCCCCTCTGCATATATGGGCGCTACCGGTACGATACAAATGATATATATTACTCCTGATTCGCTGGCAGGTACGTTCCACGGTTCGTATTTAAAAACCGGATTCCCTCCACCGATGATTTTGGTGAGTAATGGAATGTTCGCTTTTTCCGGTCTTACATTACCGCCCTTATTAACCGGTGATCCAGAAACCCTGCCGGAGGCGCTCAGCCTGCGGCCAGCCTTTCCCAATCCCTTTAACGCTGCGGTTACGATTCCCTACAGCATCGCCCGCAATGATAATATCAAACTGACTGTCTATGATCTTGCCGGGCACATTGTTCATCAGCGGAAACTGGCCAATCTCCCCCCGGGCGGGTATTATTATCACTGGAATCCCGGCCACCAGCCGTCCGGTGTTTACCTGGTGCGTTTAAACAATGCCACAACCGCAGTTACCCAAAAATTACTGTTAATCAAATAAATCTGGATGACAGGTATTTAGCCTGATACCATTAATGTTGGATTTATTGATTACTCGTTCAGGATAGCCATTGATTTTACCGTGGTATTCGGGGTGATAAAATCCCAAGGCGCCGTTCATGAGTAAGCGTGCGTTGATCATTGTCGATCTGCAAAATGACTTTTTGCCAGACGGGCCGATGGGGATTCGGGATAGCCACAAAGTAATTCCGGTAATCAACCGGGCTCAGGAGAAATTTGACTAGATTCTGGCTACCAAGGACTGGCACCCCACCCACCATGGCAGCTTCGTCTCCAATCACACCGGCCGTAAGCCTGGCGAAATCATCAACCTCCACGGTATAGACCAAATTCTTGCGCCTGACCACTGCGTGCAGGATTCCCCCGGATCGGATTTCCCTGAGCGCCTGGATACAATAAGAATTAAAAAGATCATTTATAAGGGTACCAACCCCAAGTTTGACAGCTACAGCGCTTTTTTCGATAAAGCCAGCCGGAATTCCACTAAACTGGAAAAATATCTTAAAAAGAAAAAAGTCACTACTTTATTTTTCGCCGGACTGGCAACTAACTATTGCGTGAAATTCTCCGTGCTGGATTCAATTGATCTGGGTTTTCGCACTTACCTGATCAAGAATGGGTGCAAGGGGATTGAACTGCGGCCCGGTGATGTGGAGCGGGCGGAAAAGGAAATGGAAGCGGCTGGCGCCCGCCTGTTGCGGGGAGTGGATATTCCCGGTTAATTGAGGGGACGCTGGCAGTCAGGATTGTTGTTGGCCGGCGAATTCACCAGGGTGGAAACCGGCCAGGCCGCCATTTTATCACGAGTCGGATTTAACAGCGGCAGCACTTCCCCCGGTGGATGTTCTTGAGTTTTCAGCCAGTGATCCAGCTTATCTTTCCCTAAAATCACCGGCATCCGATCATGAATAAAGCTCAAATCCGGTTGGGGTGTGGTGGTGATTATCGTATAAGAAAAGACTGGTTTCCCGTCTTGATTTATCCACATATCCCACAATCCCGCCATGGGTAGAATGCCGCCACCGTTTCTCTGAATAAAATGAGGTTGTTTACCAGCGGCGGTCTTCTGCCATTCGTAATAACCGTCGGCGATCACGATGCAGCGCTTCCGGGGCAGCAATCCCCGGAAGGAAGGTTTTTCATCAATCGTCTCCGCCCGGGCGTTAATCATCCGGGCGCTAAACTTATCATCCTTGGACCAGCCGGGGATCAAGCCCCAGCGCATTGGTTTGACGCGGCGGAGGCCGTCGTCAATCAGGATCGGCGAGGTCTGGGTGGGGGCGATATTGAAACTGGGAACATAATTATCCGGGTCCTCCCATTCCTGGATGGCCAGTTCCTCGATGATCGATTGCATGTCTTCGGTTAGGGTTTTTCTTCCACACATAACAGGTTTCAGGGATCAGGTGTTAGGGGTCAGGGAAGAGCGCAGGCCATTGAGCATGCGACCAATTTCTGATGTTTGTTCCAGTGCAGCATTCATAGCGGTATTGGAAATATACTCCAAACGCTCACAAATAATTAGCAATGTTTCCAGTTCGGATAATGAACCATAGGCAATCGAAATGTGTTGCAGGTATTCTTTTGTGTGGCTCCGGCTGTGACCTTCGGCTATATTTGCAGGAATAGATACCGCGGCTCGCCTAATTTGACTGGACAGGCCATACTTCTCATATTCGGGCAACCCTTTAGCAATTGAATAACATCGTACTACTAAATCAATTGCCTTTTGCCACACTTGCAAATCCCGAAAATTTTTAATCATTTCTACACTCCATTTTTACTACCCCCCAATCCCTGAACCCTAATCCCTGACACCTGCACCCTGCTAATCTCCTCCACCGGCAGCCAGTCGTCCATATCGCCATAATTGCTTTTATCATTCTCGAAGGGCGGAATGGCTTCCACATTTTCGACTTCAATCAAAACCAGATAACGTTTCCCGGCCCAGCGCTGATATTGCTTGTCGGCAAGCTGGAGTTTATCCAGATGCTGCTCTACTAATCCATATACCATGCGGTCCATTTATTTTCCGTTAATTGCGTCGGTTATTTTTTTCAGTGCTTTAAGAGTAACCTTGTCAGCCTGTTCCAATTTTGATACATAGGCTTGCGTCACTCCCATTTTAGCCGCTAATTCCTTCTGGGTGAGGCCTGCTTCCAATCGTGCCGTGTGAGCGGAATTATTGACATAATCAGCGAAGCTGAAGTCGGTGATTTCGCCTTCCACCGGATCGGACAACACTTCCTGGGCAGCTACCGCGTCCAATAGATCTTCCCGTGCTAATTCACGAAATTCCTCGTAAGGGATCACCAGATAGTCCGGCTTATTGTCTTTTCTAATTATCTGAATACTCATCGGTATACATCCTTTCGATGTCGTGCCTTAATCAAGATTATGAGCAAACGGTCAACGAATTTCTGATACAGGACACGGTAATTTCCATCCCGCAGGCGGAAAAGATTATCAACACCCCGCAGTTTTTTAATATCAAGTTGCGATTCATATCCCTTTGCTAACAAGGCGACTTTTTCAAGCAGACGATTTCGTGTGCGTGGTTCCAACTTTGCAAAATCTTTTTTGAATCGGGCGGTTTGCCTGATTTTAAACATAACTAAATATAACCTTATTTATGGGTGTATTCAACTAATGTCGATGCCCTGCTACCTGCTCAATTTTTTATTAGTGCGGGCCAATTGATCGATTTTTTGGTTTGTCATGGAAGCCCCATTTATTTCTGATTTCAGTTTTCGTGCCAAATTCAATTATGACCA
>LSCG01000021.1 GCA_001577055.1 Fidelibacterota bacterium TCS56 | reverse complement strand
CTGACGCCGAATTCCAGATTCTTCATCGATGCCCCAGCGGGCACCGGCGATTTCGGCTTTGAGCAAGTTTTTTAAGTAATTCCTGTTTTCGAAAACTGCCAGGGAATCATAGCTGATTTCTTCACTTTCCAGGTATTCCAGAAAATCGATGAATTGATCATCGCTGAGGGACCATTCATTGCGAAAATGTACATATTCAGGCAGCTCATCGCGGTGCAGGCTCAAATACAAGGCACCCCAGTTGAATAAGGGCCGTTTCCCGCTGGAAAGCAAACCCCGGTTGGCCTGGTTCAAATTAAGCACCCAGGGAATATGCACATCTGGGGTGATTCCGCCGCCGCCATAGACCGTACGATTGGCGCGCGTTTGGTATTTGGGGCGTGAATTTTTGATGGAATCAATTTTAGCTTCCCGATCCGCCTCCATTAGATGGCTGTAGTAATCCCGCAGGTTGCCGTTTTCATAGGGGCGTTGAATCAATCGACCGCTGGGGGTGTAGTAACGGGCAATCGTAATACGGACGGCAGCCCCATTTGGCAGAGGTAACTGGCGTTGAACCAAACCCTTGCCGAAACTGGTTTCACCAACTACCAGTCCCCGATCAAGGTCCTGTACGGCGCCGGCCACGATTTCGCTGGCACTGGCCGATCCGCGGTTGATCATCACTATCAACGGAAAATCTTCCCGCCCTTTGCGGGGGTCGGCGATAAAAACTTCTGTCATTTCCCGTCGTTTGCCATCGGTGTACACCAGGGTGTCGCTACGGGCGATAAAAAGGTTTGCCACTTCCGCGGCCTGTTCCAGGTAGCCGCCGCCGTTATTACGCAAATCCAGGACCAGGCGCTCCATACCCTGGTTTTCCAGTTTGGCGATCGCCTTGCGCAGTTCATCGATAGTGGTGGCCGCGAAACGTACCAGGGCGATGTAACCCGTTGTTTCGTCCAGCATGGTGGCGGCCCGCACACTGTAAATGGGGATGTCGTCACGAATGATGGTTACGTCAAAAGTCTCATCCAGTCCCAGGCGGTGAATGGTGATGTCCACACTGGTACCTTTGGGACCACGTAGCTTCTTAAATACCTCTTCACGGGTGATCTCGAAAGCGTCTTCGCCATTGATGGCTACAATCTGGTCTCCCGATTGCAGCCCCACCCGCTCCGAGGGGCTGTCGGCTACCGGTGTAATTACAGTGATATAGCCGTTTAAAATATCAAATTCAATTCCGATTCCCTGAAATTTACCATGGAATAATTCCGCCAGTTCTTCCTGTTCCTTGGGCGGAATATAAACCGAATGGGGATCCAGCTCGTCCATCAGGCCCTTGAATGCGCCGCCAAACAGGCGGTCCCATTCTACCGTCTCAAAATACAACTCGTTGATGATACGGGTCAGATGATTGAAAACCCCGAAATTCTCTTTGATGATTTTGTAGGTTGACTGATCTTTGGAGTAGAGTAGTCTGGTGGCGGGAAACAGGCCGATGAAAAACAGCACAATCAAGGCTGCCACAATGACCTTCGTAAGTGATTTGTGTGCAGATTTCATAAAGGTTCTATTACTTAAAAGGGATTTTGTTCAATGGTGATGGTTGATCAGAGGCCGAAATATAACATTGAGCGAATCGCCAGGCCCTGGAACATCGATTCAGGAGAGTTGCTGATCGGTTCACGCCCGTTGATATACCAGCGTCCGCCGGCCACTGTTCCACTGTTATAGCCGGCACTTAAACGGAAACCAACCCGGTTGAGGATTTGCCATTTCACCGACAGATAGGGCTGCAGGCTAAAAAACACGGCGGAAAGATCAGTAGAGTGGGGCACGGTAATTGCCGAACCGTACACCACCGTAAATTGATCGGACCAGTCGCTGGAGCCGCTGCTTTGGCTAACCTGTAAATTTACGCGCCCCAGCCCCATCAAAATGCCACCGGAGATTTCCATGTCACGGAAAATTGGAATGGCATATTCAATGGTGGCCGCGCCCAGCGTCAGGGACAGAGCGGCATCAATGGACTTATTGATACCGCTGGCGGTATCAAGGGTACTGATTTGCGAACCGCCAATACCGGCGTAGCCCCCCAGCCGCCAATGGCCTGATAGATGGGCAAATCCTTCACCGCCATGTATGATGAACGGCTTTGAGAAAGCCGTATGGTCAAGACTAAGATTCCCCAGATCATCCAGTGCGGCAATCGAACTGTAGTCGAATAAAATGAAGATGGGACTGTATCCGATCCCGCTGCCGTAATAATCTTCCAGCGGATAGATATCCTCCTGAGCGAATGTGCCGCAGGTAATCAGGATCAATAAAGCTGTAAAATGCTTCATAGCGATTCATCCATTGATGTTTTTGTCAGGGTTGTTAACCAATTTATCGTATCTGCGCCGAAATTGAAATGGTAAAATAGGTCTATTTATTCGGTCGTAGACAGAAAACCACTGGTTTACCCGTGGATGAATGAGCCTGCGGAGGTAATTTAATGTATAATGCAAATTCATTTCACATCCCACAGTGCATATCGATTGGAATATCACATAATATGGGTATGCAAATACCGACGCAGGATACTGAAGCCTGGTATGGCAACATACATAGAAAGAATGTTGAGAGGCTTGCTTAGAAATATGCCTGGAGTCGAGTTAAGGGAGATTGGCTTTGATAAGGATCATTTTCATATGGTAATGGTGATTCCTCCCAAATACAGAATATCTGATGTAATAGGTAAACTGAAGAGCCAATCTTCCTCACGATTACGCAAGAAATTCACTTGGTTGGAAAAGGTGTACTGGGATGATAATATTGTATGGTCACCAGGCTATTTCGTAAGCAGCATCGGAATAGATGAGCAGACAATACTGAACTATGTGCGACATCAGGGCGAACAGGATTCAGGACAAATCCATGAGGATTTGTAAAGGTCGCTCAGCGGGGGCGCAAGCACCTAGGACCCCGGGCATGCCCGGGGGTATCTATATACTCAACTTAGACTGTTTACCAGCAGGGGCTTTTCCTTGTTTTATTCACGGGCACTACCCTATATTTGCTTGTCTTAAGAGGTAAGGGAGATCGATACAACAAACCCAGAAAAGCGATCATTTAATATGCGGAAAACCCAGAAAATACCATTTACTGAAATCGTGCGTCGGCACAAAACCGGCAGGCTGAAGCTATCGGTTTGCCTGCTTTTCCTGACGCTGAATACTGTTTTCGCTGCACCTAAAACTGTGCTCTACACCGAGGGCACGTTCGATCTGGATCACGATGGATTGAGCGAGCTTTTGCTGGCTGTGCAGGTTTCCGACGGGGGAATGCGGCTTGATTACGTGGAAATCAACAAAGAGCAGCACCATCAGACCCTATGGAGTTTTACGCCCCAAGCCGAGCACATGGGGATTTTCACCGACGCCCAGTTGATTGATCTGGACGGCGCCGGGGCACCGGAGCTGGTAGCGGCGTTGCAAACCACTTTTAACGGCAGTGAATTTAACCAGCCCTGGCTGTATATCTTCCAGTGGATCGGAGAGACCTTCACACCTGTCCCGGTAGTTATCGCCGATGAAAAGCTGAAAGGCCAGTTCATTCGCCCCGGCAACCTGACCAAGTTCCCTGCCGGTGATGAAAACCTGCTTGCATTGTCGCTGGGCAGCCCCCTGAGGGATATCCTGGTGTTAACGGTTGATTCGAGTGAGCTGCCCTGGAAACTGGACGGAAAATATCACCTGCAGCCGTCATTGTTTAAAAATGGCTTCGGCCGCGTCTATGCCACGGCTTTTTATCGTGGTGACGAGCCTCTGATGGCGGTGTACAGCCCCGAGGGCAACCTGTTGAAAACCGCCCTGTATGATCTTGCCGGCGAGCCACAGGAAATACAATCGGATATCCTGCCATTGGAACAGGCAAGGCGACTGCTGTCGGCCGATATTTTGACTACCGATCTAAACGGCGACGGCCATGAGGAAATTTTACTGCCGTTCCAAAGTGGCGAAGTGTTCTTACTGGAATCTGAAACTGACAAACTGACCTTGAATGCCCTGCCGCTGAACAGCAATGATCTGTTTATTCTGCCTGATCCGGCCGCTGAACAACATATTAATGATATCATTATTGCCCGGGTGGAAAGCGGGCTGTATGCCACTATTCAGGCCGAACCAGTGGAAATAGCGGCGATTTCCAAAGCGGAAGCAGCCGACATTGTCATCGAAGAGGCACAGGAATACCCGGCAGCCGACGATACCATTACTCTGGGTGAGACTTATCAATTATCCGTCCTGACGGATTCCAGCGAAGATTTTTTCAGCTTCAAATGGCTTTCGTCGCCCCCAGCGGGCTTTGAGTTCGACCCTGCCACCGCCACCTTGTCCTGGAAACCAGCCAGTGAGCAGATCGGCCATCATCCCCTTGAGTTCAAAACCGAAGTACGGATTGGCGAAAAAGTGCTGATGATCGAGGACAACGGCAGTGTGCGCCATCAGATTACTCCGGTGCTGACCGAGGATGTGACTGAATTAGCCGTATTGGTTGAAGACTCGACCAGACCAGCACCAATCCCGGTAGTTGCACCGGGTGAGCCGCTATTGCTTGAACTTTACAGCGTGGCCGCTTTGATTCCCGCCATCGGCGACGGCAATCGTTTTGTCTTTTCAGGGGTACCACCCTTTGGATTAACCACCGCCGAGCTGAATCATGGCGCCCCCCAGCGCAGCCTGATGCACAGCATCGCCGCCGATTTATCACAGGTGACCGAAAATAAGGCGATCAATTTTTCCTACTCCTCCACCCAGGATTCAGAAGACCCACATGTGACCTTTACCGTTATTCACGATGTTACCAATAACGTGATGACGATGGCCTTCGAACCGGCCTTGGCGGCGGTTCAGCAGTCCCTGCGCCCGGAGGATTTATTCAGCGAGTTGTATCAGTTCCCCGAGTATTTTTTCGCCGGCTTCCGTGAGGATACAGGCATTGATCTGCTGGGCGATAAATTGCAATTCTCCATCACAGACGATCAACTCAGCGAAGATGCTCAACTGTCATTTGTGGGCATTACCAGCCCCACCCTTCCCACCCATTTGCTGACATTATATTTCAATTCCGGTTCCTTGAATGAAGTCCGCGGTGAAGTGAAAATACAGCCCACCGGCGGCAAAAAGATCATCACCAGCTTCGATTTCAGCGGCCCATTCAATCCGGTGCGAATCTCAACCCAGTTGCGCTCACCGGCAACCCCGTCGGCGCCCCCTGCCGAAATTGAAAGCGGCATGGCTTTTATTCCGCCGCCACCGCCTTCCGCCAGTCGTAGCGATGTGCTGCCGGAGGATACCCTGGAAGCCAACGGCGCCCTGCGTTTTTACCCTGGTAATTATGTTAAAATCTATCATAATCCGGCTTTCGATTTTTCCGGTGGTTTCACCCTGGAGGGCTGGGTAAATCTGGCCGAAGAAAATCGTTCTCAGGTACTTATTTCTAAAGAGGGCAGTTTTTCCTTGGCTCTGGATGATGCCGGGCGGCTATCATTTGCCGTTAACCGCACCCGTTACGACCGCGATCGTTTGGTAGCTTCCCAAATCCTGCCGCTGAGAGAGTGGGTGCATTTTGCCGCCGTACATGACACGGCCGGGATGCGACTTTATGAAAACGGTGTTTTAATTACCGAGAATGATGTCACCGGAGTGCTTAACAGCAGTGATGAGCCGATTTTCTTCGGCGGCTGGGATTTCTTCTCGGGTCTGCTGGATGAAGTCCGCCTCAGTTCTGATGCCATTTACCACGAAGATTTTCAACCGGTTCGCCGCCTGGACCAGCGGGAGAATACGGTTGGCCTCTGGCATTGCAATGAAGACAGCGGTTTTCTGATCAAGGATTACAGCGGGTTCAGCAACAGCGGTGAGATTTATGGCGCCGAATGGATAATTCTTAGCGAAGAAAATTCCGGCGGGGATGAGCTTGAAAATTAATTCCGGCCCGGTTGTTCGCTCTCAGCACTTCAAATGTACCGGTTTCCGCCACGGCATTTCGATCCGGCTAATGTTAGTCTTGTTACTGCTGATTCCACTGGCCCTGGCCAGCGCCCAGGACCAAAAGGTTGTGGCTCTGGAAGGCGTCTATGATATAAACCAGAACAGCAGTCCAGAGATATTTACCGTCCGGGCAGCGGCTGATGACGGCGAACAGGGTTTAATGATTCGTCATCTGGAATTGGATGAACAGGGCTTTCGCCAGGTACTGTGGGAACTGGAGTTTCCCCTGGAAACCTACAGCCGTTATGTGAATCTGGAACTGGTCGATCTGGAAGGTAATGGCGTTCCCGAACTGGTAATTGCCTTAAATCTGACTGAAGAAGTCAATGGTCGCCAGCGCCGCCCGGTAATCTATCTGTTCCGCTGGGATGGCACGGCTTTCGAAGTATATCCCCAACAGGTTCTGGATTTGTCAACTACCTGGGGATTTTTGCGGGCTAATAGTATGGCAGCTTTTGATCGTAATGCCGATGGCGCCCAGGAATTAGTGGTGGCCCTGGGCAGTCCCCGCCGTAGTCTGGTCGTTATCGGAATGGACGAGGCCGGTCAATTGGTGGTGGAGCGGGAACTGGCGCCGGAAACCCTGGCTTCCGGTTCGGGTTTCATTTACTGTGCCGCCGTCGATTATGACCGGGATGGATACGACGATCTGCTGGTTTACAGCCCGGAAGGTAATTATATCAAAAGCCAGCCTTATTATAACGGTGGCGGCAGTTTAATCGCCGGCACCGCCCACCAGCAATTGGTCCCCGGTTTATTCGGTTTGCTGTCCGGATCGGAGGTGGTTACCGACTGGAATACCGATGGTCTCCGTGATCTGATTTTACCTTTCCGGTCAGGCCACCTGATTACCCTGACATTGGAACCCACCCAGGTGCGGACCGATGAAATTGTTGTTGATGCCGGACCCCTGTCGGACCTGGCCCTGGCTGATTTCAACAACGATGACCGGGAAGATCTGCTGCTGGTTTCGGGCGAGATGAATCTGCTGGCACTGGTGGCTGGGGGAGTACCGACAAACCCGGAAGATGTGGAATATTTTACCCTGGAGAGCGAAGACGGTGCCCAGGTATTTAAAGTGGTACCGGTCAGCTATCAGGGCTTGTACTCCGGCACCATTCTGGCCGCCAGTTGGGATGGCTATCAGGCCGACATTTTTACCAGTGAAATCGGCAGCGGTTTCGAACCGGAAGTCGCCCCGGCCCAGCCGGTTGACAGCAGTTATTTCGTTCCCGATCTGGAAGAGTTGGCCAGTTTCCCGGAGATTGATGCGGAGGAGGAAAGGCCGCAACCGGAGACTGTTCCCCAATTGCCACGGACTTCAGGGGTACGGTTGCCGGAAGGTGTGTTGCCGCGCCATCTGTTAGGGGCCAGCCAGACGTTTACCTATACCATCCCCGAAGATGATATGCGGCAGTTTTACAGTTTCCGCTGGTTGAAGACACCACCCCGGGGAATGTTTTTTCATTACGAAAGCCGCTCAATCCAGTGGATACCAACCCCTGATCAATTAGGCGCCTATCAACTGGCCTATCAGGTGGAGATGCAGGTGGGGGAGGATATCAGCCTGGATCTGCGCGACTCAGATTCGCTGGAAACTTATCAGGTTGTTCCGGAACTGGAAAGTTATGAAGAACGGTTGTGGGTGTATGTGAACGACCCGCCGCGGATTATCACCGTTCCGGAAAAAACCGAGTTTTTGGCTAACGAATTATTTATTTATCAGCCCCGGGTTTTCGATCAGAACCGTGATGCCCGCATCCGTTATTCATTGGAAGAAAAACCGGCCGGGATGGTGATTGATCCCCAGGGTTTGATTACCTGGCAGACCGATTCGACTCATCTGGAAGCCTACCCGGTGCGATTGGTAGCCAGTGATGGCTTCGACCGCGATGTACAGGAGTTCATTCTGCATCCGCGTGCGGGAGTTATCATCATGTCGGAGGCCGATACCCTGGCCCGGGTTGGCGAACAGTATTCATATCAGGTGGAAACCTGGCAGCCGGCAATCAATGTAACGCTGGAATTTGAATTGCTGGACGCTCCCGACGGATTGGAATTATCGCCGGAAGGCCGCCTTTCCTGGCTGCCCACCGCGGCCCAGATTGATAGTCAGTATTTCGCTTTTACCGTGCGCCATGGTATATCCAGCGATACGCAGGAAGTTTACCTCCATGTCAATCATCCGCCGATTATTCGCCAGGCACCGGCCCCGATTGAATTAATTCGTCTGGGTGAAACCTATGATTTCCAAATACAGGCCACCGATCCCAACCATGGCGATGTATTAAAGTACACGGCCCTGCTGCTGCCGGAGGGAATGCGCATGGATCCCTACAATGGCCGCTTGTGGTGGGAACCGACAGAGGAAAATGTCGATTTCTCCCAGTTGCTGGTTGCGGTGAGCGATGGCCTGGAGACCCGCATGATTGAAGCGGAATTTTTCGTCAACGCCCCCTTGTCGGTGGTTTCCCTGCCGACAATGCAGGCCGAGGTTGGCCAGCCCTACACCTATCATATCAACACCGCCGATATCAATCGTGGTAACCTGCTGACCTTTGACCGATTGACACCAATCGAAGATTTGAGCGCCGTGCGGGTGTACGGGGTTAAGATTGCCGATGATGTTTATCAAGCCAATATTGGTCGCTACCTGGGCGACTGGGAAAACGCTCCCGCCGTTTACGCCTCCACCGGTGACGAGGAATTTGATGACGGTTCGGTGTCCCGCCTTGATCTGAAGAAATACGTCCATGCCCTGTTTTATGAAGATAATCGCCTGGTGGTGATATTACTGACTATCGACCAGCAGACAGTTTCCATCAAAGATGTGTTATGGGAATTTTTTCAGGGCAGTAAAGGGAAACCGCCGAAAGTCTCCGTGGAGCGAATACCAACCACCCGCTTCAGTCTGCTTGAATTCCCTGACGGCATGCTCATGGATGAGTTGACGGGCACGATAAGCTGGACGCCCGCCCCGGACCAGATTGATGTGCAGAAAGTACGCCTGGTGGCTTCCGATGGCTATTGGCGCGACAAGCAGTCCTTTGATATCTATGTCAATCATCCGCCGGTGATTGTTTCACAGGCCGCCGATCAGGCTCTGGTGGGAGAGATGTATAAATATCAGATTGTGGCCGAAGATAAAAACAGCGATGCCGAATTGAGATATTCGTTAGTTAATGCTCCCCGCGGTATGCAGATGAACAGCCGGGGACGGATAATCTGGACGCCGAAAGCTTCCCAGATCAATAACCATAAATTCGTGGTAAAGGTATCCGATGGTTATCGCGAGGATGTGCAGACCACTCAGGTGTATGTCAATATCAATCCCACGGTAATATCCGATCCGAAGCCGGTGGCGCTGGCCGGTTATGAGTACCGCTACAAGCTGGTGGTGGAAGATTTAAACAAGGATCGCATCAACTTCCGGCCCCTGCGTTTGCCTAAATACGCCAAGTTCAATCCCCGCAGCGGTAATTTTACCTGGAAACCGCGCCGGAATCAAAAGGGAATCAACGATGTAATTATCATGGTGTCGGATGAAAAAGGCGCCGCCACTTCCCACGAATTCCAGATTCATGTTTTCGAGGATCCTACTGATCGCCAGATGATGAATACCGGCTGGCCCCTGTTGCTGACCTTTGTGGGTGTGATGTTTGCCTGGGGAGTTACTTCGCTTTAGGCCCGGTTGATCAATCGCAGCAGGGCCTGCTCACCGCCGGTACTGGGATGAAAGCCGATCACCAGGGATGCTAACGGTAAAGCGGTGACATCAGCCAGAGCCGTTAGTTTCAGCATATCTTTTTCAGTGGTGAGCACCAGTTCGGCGCCGGTTTTATCAAATTCATTTTTAATATCATTGAATTCGGCCGTCGAATAATCGTGGTGGTCAGGATAACGCAAATGGCCGGCTATCCGCGCCCCGGTTTCGGCGATGGTGGCCTCGAAGCCTGCCGGATCACCCAGACCCGACACCGCCAGGACTTTTTTACCATTCAGATCACCGATCTTTAGATCCGCCACCGATCCGTCCAATTGCTTTTCCACCGTAACCGTACTGGTAAAATTAGGAACCGGCAGGCGATTCAGCCGTGCCCGCAGCAGGATTGGTGGGGTGGCCAGATTGGTTTTGGTCCAGAAGATTATCCGGGCGCGTCGCAGGTGGAACCACGGCTCCCGCAGACGGCCATAGGGGAATAATTTATGGTCCGCCACCTTATCACGGGCGTTGAGCAGCACGATATCCAGATCACGTTCCAGCCGCCGGTGTTGAAAGGCATCATCCATAATGATCACGGACGGCTTAAATTTCTCCACCAGATACAATCCGCCCCGATAGCGGTTCTCATCCACGACCACCGGCACTCCCGGCAAGCGCCGGGCGATCAGCAACGGTTCATCGCCTACGGTGCGCCAATCTTCAGCAAGGATACTGCCGTCGCTAACCAGTTGGGTGCCGCTGGTTGTGCGGCCGTAACCGCGGCTTAGAACAGCAACGTTCCGGCCGCCGGCCGCCAGCAATTCGGCCAGATAAATCACGGCTGGTGTCTTGCCGGTGCCACCCAGCGAAAGATTACCGACGCTGATGACCTTGCACGGTAAGCGGTGGGTGACGAAAAAACCGATCGTGTAAAACAGGTTACGCCAGAAAATCACCCCCCAGTACAACAACGCCAGGGGGAATAGCGGATAGCGCATTAAGCGCAGCCAGTTAATTGTCGGTGCGCGCATCAACCTCCCGGGACAATTCATCTAAGGCATTTTTAAATTTTACCAGCCCGGCGTCAAAATCGGCGTCGCCATCGAATTCCAGCGGCGGTCCGAACATAATTTCGGTACGGGCGAAGGGTTTGGAGACCAAAAAGGTGTCCCAGTTGGTAAAACCCCAGTAGCTGGTGGACTGGCAGGAGGCCGGTACCAGCAGCGCTCCGGTTTTCTGGGCGGCCCTCAGGGCTCCGGCCTTGGGTATTCGTGCGGGACCCTTCGGTCCATCGGGGGTGATGAAAACCAGCACGCCCGGCTGCTTTAATAATTCCACCATCTCCTGGAAAGCTTCCCGTCCGTGCCGAGTGCTTGATCCGCGAATGAAACGCCAGCCGATTTTCACGCCGATCTGTGTGATCAGCTCCGCATCTTTATGCGTACCGGCCAAGGCATAAAAACCCCGATGAGCCAGATAAATGAACAAGGTCAGCAAACGCCCGTGCCAGATGGCCAGAATCACAGATTTGCCGGAGGCCAGGGCTTCTTCGATATGGTGCTTGCCTTCCACCCGGTAGCGGTTGGTAAAATAAATCAGGCGGATCAAACCGCCGCCCAGAACGATTTCCAGTTTTTTTCGTATTCGTCTATTCAGCTTCATCAGTCATTGCGGTAATTTGTTCACTGATTAAATGGGCCGCCCGGCGGTAGGCGCCAGGTTCTCCAAGCGCCCGGCGGATTTCAGCATAATCGGTCAGCATTCTCGTCCGCTCGTCAGATTGGGACAACAGCGGCTGTAACTGGAACACCAGGTTTTCGGCGGTTAAATCATTTTGTAATAATTCCGGTACCACCAGTTTGCCGGCAATCAGGTTGGACATGGCCACATAGGGTGTTTTTACCAAGCGCCGTGCAATCCAGAAAGTGACAGGCGCCAGACGATAACCCACGACAGCGGGGATGTTGAATACCGCCGCTTCCAGGGTGGCCGTACCGGAGGCCACCACTGCCGCCTGCCCGTAGCGCAGGGCCAGCAGGGGATTACGATCCTCTACCAGAATACCAGCAGGCAAAGGTTCAATATTTATGCCCGGCGCCCTCCCTACCATGATCCTCAGCCCGGGATTAGCATGGGCCAGTTGCTGGGCGGCCGATAGAAAAACAGCCAAGTGTCGATCAACCTCCTGTTGCCGGCTGCCGGGGAAAAGTACCAGCAGGGGCGTATTCTTAGCCAGACGATGGTGGTGGTAAAAGTCAGTCCGGGTCTGCTCAGGCGCCGGCAACTCGGAAAACGGGTGGCCGACGTAGGTGGTGTTTACCTTCCGCTGATTAAACCAGGCCTCTTCGAAGGGAAAAATCGACAAGGTTTGATCGAAATAACGACGGATGATTTTTACCCGTTTTTCTTTCCAGGCCCAGACCTGGGGCAGAATGAAATAAGTGCAGGGAATCCGGTGTTCTGCCAGTCGCTTGGCCAGGCGCAGGTTGAAACCGGGATAATCGATTAATATAACCCGTTGAGGACGCCGCCGGAGAATTTCGTTGACCGTGTCATTCAGTAATCGCCGGAAAAATGAAAGATGTTTGATTACCTCCACAAATCCCATGATGGCCAGTTTATCGACCGGTACCAGGATTTCACAGCCGGCCGCCGCCATTTTCTGTCCACCATAACCAGCAAAGAGGAAATGGGGGTTTTCCTGGCGTAATTCTTCGATCAGGCGGGCGCCGTGCAGGTCGCCTGAATCTTCCCCGGCGATGATGAAGATTAAGGGGGCGGAGTTGGTTAAGGATTCCGGCTGATCCATGGCAATGGTATTAAAACAACGAGCGTATAAGGATAATTACCAGAATCAGGCCGATATTTTGCAAGGTGCGTTTTTCGATCTTCAGCGTGGCTTTAAAATTACGTGGCCGGCGATTGTCATCATTGGCCCAGGGTTGCAGGCGTGGTACCAGGCGCGGGACATTAGTACAGTAGGTATGGTATTCAGGACCGAATTTGGCGGCCAGGGTTTCTTCCTCCAGTGATATTATCAGCGTGTACTGGGTTATGAAAAAAGCCCAGGTGATGGCCAGCATCAACAATACCGACGGCGCTCCGGCGAAAAACACTACACCGGTGTAGATCACCATATTTCCCAGGTAGAGGGGGTTGCGAACACGGGCGAATATGCCGGCGGTACACAGTTTGGCGGCGCCGACTTTCATCGTGCGGGTAGCGCTGCCGGCATAACGATTGGCCAGAAAACGGATTAATTCACCAATCAGGATGAACGCCAGGCCCCAGAGCATGCCGGTTGGCTGTGGCCGGGCATAATAAATTAAAATCAAAACCAGGGGTACGGGAGTATAGCTGCGGTTTTTAAAAAAGAACTGGCGCAGGTCCATTATAATAAATCCTCGATAATCATCTGGTGGATTTTGTCCGCCACCGCCAGGGCGTCGCGACCGGCCCGGCCGTCAACGATCGGTTTTTCCCGACCCTGAATTGCGGCAACGAAATTCTCCAGCTCCATCCGCAGGGCATCGCCGGCGTCGATCTTGGGTTTCTCATAGGCAATCTGACGTTGATTGTCATCCTGCTGCAGCGGCGCCGTGACGATGGCGTCCGTATCCTGCCGGGCGTCCAGCAGACGGTAAATTTCGGTCAGTCCCAGTGACAGATCGATGGTGGCGTACATATCCTGCTGGAAGATTTTGATTTTACGCACCTGATCCTTGGCGATCCGGCTGGCGGTGATATTGGCGACGGTACCGTTTTTGAAGCGGATACGGGCGTTGGCAATATCCACCGATTTGGTCATGATGGAAACGCCACTGGCACGGATATTTTTAACCGGGGCATCCACCAGCGAGAGGATAATATCGATATCGTGGATCATCAGATCCAGCACCACCGGTACGTCGGTGCCGCGGGTGGTGAAGGGCGCCAGCCGCTGCACTTCAATGAATTTGGGCTTGAGCTGGTAATTTTGCAGCGGCAGCAGCGCCGGATTGAGCCGTTCGATATGTCCCACCTGCAGGTTGACGTTCATTTTTTCCGCCAGGCCGATCAATTCATCGGCTTCGGCAATCGTTGAGGTGATCGGTTTCTCGATAAAGACATGTTTGCCGGCCTGCAGACTGGTGGTGGCCACGTCAGCATGCGTGACCGTGGGTGTGGCGATGGAAACGGCATCGCTGACGGACAGGCATTCTTCCAGAGAATTGAATACCGGCGCAGCACAATTTGCGGCAACCTGTAGCGCCTGATCACGGTCGGTATCGAAGACACCGGCCAGGTTGACCTGGGGTATTTCACTCAGGTGGCGGGCATGATGGCGACCCAAATGACCTACGCCGATTACACTCAGATTTAATTTTTGATTCATGAATATACCCGGAAATAAATATCTGTCTAAGTTAACTGTAAGTAATGCTACGGGGGAATGATTATCTAAGCCATGAGACTAGCGCAAGTGGATCGATTTGGGATTAAAATCAATTTTTGCCGATGATGGCATGTGGTATTTACATTCCAAGGTGGTTTTCCGCCCAAAAACAATTCCGCTTAAGGGGAGTTTTAAGAATGGATAACGATTTAAAATCGGGTCTGGGTTATCTGATTCCGGTAGGTTCAATCATCGGCTACATCCTGGCGCTGGTCGCCGAGAGTTTCAATGTGGCGATAATAATGGCTGCCGCAGGAATTCTGGTGTGGTTTATTTATATGCTGATTCTTGAGATAAAACCACCGCAACCGTTCGGGAATATTATTGTATTATTCGGCGTTCTGTTGGCCCTGGCGGTTTTTCTATCCACCGGACTGGAACAAGATATGTTTGGCGGTTATATCTTGAAAAGCGAAGGACTCATTTTCGCCATCATGATTCTGTTTTTTACTATCATGGCCGGCGTGTTATTTCGTACTATCAGCCGCAAGCAGGATATGACCGTCGAATCCCAACTGAATGCCACCGACCGGGAGCTGGTGGAAAAAGCACTGGCCGGTAAAGACGATGATGAGAGCGACCCGCGGATTGTGGTCGTAAAACATGAGGCTCCCCCAAAAGAGGAGAAAGAGGACGAACCACAGTACGATTACGGCGATTATGATCCTTATGGCTACGCTTATCCGCCTGAGTATTATGAAGAAGAAGATGATGAAGAGTACGAAGACGATGAATATGAAGACGACGAATACGAGGAGGATGAAGAGGAGCGTTGATTTTTGTCAGATGACAGGCGTGGAGTGTTCGGTGTTAATTTGGTTTTGATTTATTTTTTATGATTAATTTGAAAATTGCGCAACTAAGAATCACCCTGATTTCGTTGTTGTTATTTCCAATATTGCCAGGTTGTGATATCGGTCCCGATTTGAGCAATCAGCCGGTAAATGACGATAACCAATCCAATACCACCGGCCTTATTCTGCCGGCACGTGCGCCAGACGCCCTGAGCGGCAGTGAACTGATCGATGTATTAAGCTCCCTGTCACTGCGGGAGCGCGAAGCCCGCATCTTGAATGAAATCCTGTCAGGAAACATCCCGGACTTCATGCGCACGCTGGTGCCGGTGAGCATTACTGCTACAATTGAAGATTCAACCTTTGAAGTTATTTTCCATGCCACGGCCGACTACCTGATGCTGGGCAGCAACGGTGACAACTTCCTGATTCCGATGACGCCGATCCTGGCCCAGGAACTGGCTGATTCTTTGAATGCGAGCCTGGTTACCCGGAAAATGGTTGATCGAATCTGGCAGGCCGCCACCGTGAAGCTCGCGCCCCTGCCCATTCCACCCAGTTCGGAAATGATCACCATTCCGGTTTTCTCTGATCACAATGACCTGGTGAATGCCAGCCGCGAGGCGGTACTGGCGGAGCAGCCTTTAGGCCGGCTGGTAGCAGGACATAAAAAAGATGTTATTATTTCAAATCGCATTGATAGTAACCGTGATAAAGTAGTGATTTACGGCTGGCACCAGTTGAACGGAGAGCCGATTCAACCCCTGTATTCCGGTCATGTTAACTGGTACGCTGACTATAGCCACGGGATTCGCCTGGTACACGAGAACTGCCTGGTTAATGGTCAGGTGCGAGCGGTCAAGGCCGTCCTGCAGGATCCCCTCCTGTACCGCCTGTTGAGTGATGAGAACGGGCCGATGTCAGTAAC
>LSCG01000161.1 GCA_001577055.1 Fidelibacterota bacterium TCS56 | reverse complement strand
CTAATTACTTCTATTTTCCTGCTGGCCTGGTGTCTCGGGCAAATGCCTACCATGGGTTTTATCACCAGCGATTCGACCGCTTATGATGGCTATACCTTGTTTACGCCAAAATTATTCGGGAATACTTACCTGATCGATATCAACGGACGGCTGGTCAATCAGTGGGAAAGTAATTATAACCCTGCGGCGACTGTTTATTTACTGGAAAACGGAAATTTATTGCGGGCCACCAAGCTTAGCGATCCTCAAGGCGGCAGTGGTGGTTTCCAGGTTTTGACCTGGGAAGACAGTCTGCTGTGGGAATATGCCCAGGGGAGGCAGCATCATGATATCGAGCCCCTGCCCAATGGCAATGTCTTGCTGATTGTCAACGATATAAAAACCGATCAGGAAGCGGCGGCCATGGGGCGCGATACACTGTTACTGGGCGAAGGATTACGCAGTCTGCGGATCATGGAGGTTGCCGCCGGCGATTCCGGCAGCACCGACCTGGTCTGGGAATGGTATGCCTGGGACCATTTGGTACAGGATTATGATTCCACCAGACCCAATTTCGCTGTCGTATCCCAGCATCCGGAGCTGATTAACCTGAATTTTTCCACCGATAATAACGCTAACTGGATTCACCCCAATTCCATCGATTATAATCCCGAGTTGGATCAGATAATCGTAAGTTGCCGCACTTTCAACGAGCTCTGGGTAATTGATCACAGTACCACCACCGCCGAAGCCGCCGGCCACAGCGGCGGTTACAGCAACATGGGCGGGGATCTGTTATATCGCTGGGGCAATCCCGCCAGTTACGGCCGGGGCGATACCACCGATCAAATATTATACGGACAGCATGATGCTCGCTGGATTGAAAGCGGCCGACCGGGCAGCGGCAATATCATGTATTTTAATAATGGTCTCGGACGGCCGGCGGGCGCCTGGTCTTCCGTAGGTGAGATTGTTCCGCCGGTTGACAGCAGTGGCCATTATTTTCTGCCGCCGGATTTGGCCTTCGAACCGCATTCGGAGTTTTGGAATTACACCGCCCCTACGCCCACCGATTTGTATTCACCAAAATTTTCCGGCGCCCAGCGCCTGCCCAATGGCAATACCCTGATCTGCTCGGGAGTCGGTGGCAATATTATTGAGGTAACCGCGGCCGGACAACTTGTCTGGCAGTATATTAATCCCGTCAGCAACGGCGGACCGCTGAACCAGGGCGAGGCGGTTCACCACAACGATCTTTATCGAGTCGCACGTTATGGCCCGGACTATCCCGGACTGGCCGGTAAGGATCTTACTCCCGGCAGCCCCATCGAAATTTACCTGGGTATCGATCAGTCCTTCGAGGTTGATCAGTCCCGGCAGATTAACCTGTTCCCAAATTTTCCCAATCCTTTCAATCCCAACACCACCATTCGCTTCACATTGGCAAAAAGCGGTCCGGTGGTTCTGACAATCTATGCCCTGGATGGCCGGGCCGTAAAATCCCTGCTGGATGCCAAGCTGCCGGCCGGCGATCATCGCCTGGTGTGGGACGGCACGGGGAATAATGGACAACCACTGGGCTCCGGAGTCTATTTTTATCGGATCGACAACGGTGTGGCTGATGTTACCGGTCGGTTGATTTTGCTGAAATAACGGCAAATATTGCTTCTGCTAACCAAATTAATTACCCCACCGAAAAATGCGTGAACGACTTTCAAACCGACTGGCCCGCTGGCATGTTGCCCATCCTTGGCGAATGCTGGGTATCATCAGTTGGATTGAACGGAAGTAAACTACATAAATGAATACCTGAAAGGGCCAACTGCGGTTGGCCCTTTTTCCTATTTGTGACTTAAGATTCGTCCAAGTAGATAAACAGAGTCACCAGCTTCCATTTCCGTATATTGCTGAATATCCAGTATTTTGAAATACTGAGCAAAAAGCTTATCCAGTTGTTGCTCCAGATAATACCGGAAGCGCATCCCTTCAATAATTTCCTCCTTGTCCCCACGCCAGAATGAATGCATCACCAGTCCCCCGGGATTTAATACTTCTGACTGCCGCTCTATGGATTGGATTAGCTCATTTCGCGTAAGGTGATGGAGTACTTTATTGGAGTAGATGCAATTAAAACTGTCGTCAGTTGCGATGGTGACCGCATCCAGAAGCCTGACATCAGCACCGGGATGCTGATTCAGATACCGATTGACGAATATCTCCGATCTATCACTGCCGGACACTTGAAAATCCCCGGCCAGGAGATCCAGATCGGTGCCGGGTCCCATGCCCAGTTCAAGAACTGTTTTTCCTGGCGGAAGGTGATTTTTAAGTATTTTGATTAATTCGCGGCCGTCAAATCCTTCGGCCATTTTGATGTACTGGTTTACATTTTCCTCGGAATCGAAAAAGTCCATTGTTCTCGTTTTGTTTGGTTGCATCCCCGCTGACTTCGGTAATATTACATCAATCGCCGACAATCGACATCGAAAAAAATTTGTTGAGTGATTAAAGTGTTTGTGTATAATATTATATCCATCCAATATCATAATAATCTAAGTTACGTGAAAAATGAGTGAACATGAAATCAGCAACGCCGAGGCGGCTCTGATGGGTCTGCTGGCAGAAAAGCCGAAACATCCCTACCAGATTGAGAAAGATGTGGACTACCGTGACATGCGTAGCTGGACCGACCTGTCCATGTCTTCGATTTACAAGCTATTGGCTAAATTGGAGCAGGGAGGATTCGTGAAATCAGAAGTCGAACTGTCGGAAGGTAACCGGGCGCGTAAAATATTTGAATTGACCGCTGCCGGCCGGGAAGCCCTGGAAATCAAATTGCGGGCACTGCTGCGAAAACCGGAAATTCCCAAAGATCCTTTCCATGTTGGTATTTACAACGCCGATTTGCTACCAGCCGATGAAGTACTGGCATGCCTGAAGCAATACCGGGAAAATGTGGCCGAGCTGATCGAAGGCTATGGCCGGCTGGAGCAATTTATGCGTGACAGTGATTGTTCGGAAGCGCGCGTAGCGGTGGCTACCAGGCCGCGATTCCAGTGGGAAGGGGAGTTACGCTGGTTGGATGAATACCTGGCAACGCCGGAATAACTACAAATGATCCCTTTTTCGATTGTTGTGCTACAGAGTGGATGGTAACATCGGGGGTTTAATCGAACCGTGGCGTAGGAAAATATTCGGCCCTATGAATAATCCAGGTACCGCAGAAAATTGATACTGTACCGGCCATGAACGGTCGGTTTTGGTAGGGGCACGGTGCGCCGTGCCCTTTAAAGGAAACCATCCGCCAGATGACTTCCTTCGCTGCCGGTTCAGTAGTTTGTTTGTCGGGTCAGCGACCGGTGATTTTGACTGCGGTCGCTTACTCGGGCAGGAATTTATTGTACAGATAGGCGACCAGTGCTCCGCCAATCAGTCCGTCCACAAATCCCCAGATCAATCCGATAAGGGCTCCGTACCAGGTTACTGAGTATCCCAGATATACTTTGCCGAGTTTGGCCAGGGTGAGTCCATCATATCCAAAAATCAGGAGCCAGTAAGTGAGCAGAAAAATCGCCACTCCCCAGGTAACCCCGAATGACAATGCCAGTGATTTTACGTTGAGTTTCATTTGATTCTCCCATTGTTTACCACCGTATAATATAATACAAAATATTTGTTTAAACAACTAAATAACAGATACTTCTGTAATCTATAATGCTTAACGGAGATAGTTAAGTTGATTCAATAGCTAAGCTATCACAAGGCTGATTACTCCTCACTGATTACAGATTATGCCACGGTATCCAATGACTACTACTGACAACCACTGACTATCTCTGACTGGTTTTCAACTTTTCCACTGCTGCCGATATCTCCCCCACGGCCTGGTCGATTTCAGCGCTGGTGGAAAATCGTCCCACCGACAGCCGCAAGGTGCCCATGGCGATCTTTTCCGGCACCTCCATGGCTCTCAGGACTTTGGATACATCCACCCGGTCGGCATGACAGGCCTGCCTTCGTTCCTCCGTGGGAGTAACTACGGCATGACAGGCAGCGCCGGCGGAAGCGGCCACTGATTTTAATCCGGCGATAATCTGGTTGGCCTCAATCCCCGGATAACTGATACTGGCGGTATTAGGCAAACAGCGATCCGGATGGCCATTCACCCGTAATTGTGGCTGGTGTTGGCGCAGGCCCTCCACCAGCCGATCGCGCAACCCGCGCAGATGCTCCTCTGCCGAATCACCCTCCAGGCCGATGATTTCGCAGGCTTTTCCCAATCCCACGATGTAAGGTACATTTTCCGTCCCGGCCCGCAATTCGTGTTCGTGTCCCGCACCGTGAATCTGCTTTTCCAAATTCAGTCCATCGCGCACATACAAGGCGCCAATCCCCTTGGGAGCGTAAATTTTATGCCCGGCCAGGGACAGCAGGTCCACGCCCAACTCCGGGATGTTCGCAGGGATTTTACCCACCGACTGGGCGGCGTCGGTGTGGAAGGGGATTCCATTTTGATGCGCAAGATGGGCGATGTCGGTAATCGGCTGGATTGATCCCACCTCGTTATTGGCATGCATAATGGTAATCAGGATGGTCTGATCTGTAATAGCGGAGGCCACATCATCTGGATTGACGATCCCGAATTCATCCACCGGCAGGGTGGTTATCTCAAATCCCTGGGAAGCCAGCCAATTGCAAATTTCACTCACCGCCGGGTGTTCGACGGCGGAAGTGATAATGTGGTTACCTTGCCGGCGACTGGCAAACACCACTCCTTTGATCGCCAGGTTATTGGCTTCCGACCCACCACTGGTAAAGATAATTTCCTCCGGCTGACACGCCAGCAGGTCGGCCACCTGTTGCCGGGCGTGATTTACGGCCGCTGCCGTAACCTGTCCGAAGCTGTGTCCGCTGGACGGATTGCCGAAATGGGTGGTTAAATAAGGCTGCATGGTTTCCACTACCCGGGGATCGATGGGAGTAGTGGCATTGTAGTCCAGATAGATGTGATCGTTCATTACAATTGCCAAGTTAGCGGTATTTAATTAATTCTGTATATCACTAA
>LSCG01000022.1 GCA_001577055.1 Fidelibacterota bacterium TCS56 | reverse complement strand
CCTGTTTGGTGAATCGCCCTGGGGCCTTCGGGCGCTGGGGGGGATACTGGCCGGTACGGGAATCTGGTTATTGCTGGATATTGTTTACCGGATTTACGATGATAAGAAAATTCTCTGGCAGGCTGCCGGTATCTATCTGCTGGCCGTACCCTTTTTCGCCGTGGGCACTATTATGACGCCAGACACGCCGCTGTTCTTATTTCTGGCCCTGGGATTATGGTCATTTTACCGGGCCGTGTTTGAATCAGAAAGCAAATACTGGTGGCTTTGCGGCGCGGCATTGGGGGCGGCCCTGTTGTCGAAATACACCGCGGTACTCTGGTTGGCGTCTCTGTTTCTGGTACTGCTGTCGGACAGGGGACTCCGGTCGCAATTACGCCGACCACGACCATGGCTGGCTGCCGCCCTGGCCTTGATTATTTTTTCACCGGTAATCTACTGGAATGCCACCCATGACTGGGCTTCATTCGGCTTTCAACTGGGGCATGGCTTCGATGCCGATAAACCGCGGGGATTATTTTACCTGGGTGAATTCTTTGGCGGGCAGGCCGGACTGTTAACTCCCGGTATTTTTCTGCTGATTTTGATTGAATGGGGTACTATGACGGCCCACTGGAAGATATTATCCGGCCGGGAGAAGTTTGTTTTATTAACCGGGTTGCCGCCATTTCTGTTTTTTCTGTATTCGGCCACCGATTCCCATGTGGAAGCCAACTGGCCCATGATGGCCTATCTGACCGGGATTTTTCTGGCAGCCCGCTGGCAGGCCGGGGAAAGCAGGTGGCGCAAATGGATACGACACCTGAATTTTGCCTTGCTGGGATTGTTTTTTGGGCTAACATTGATTCAGGCCCATTTCAAGATTTTGCCATTGCAAGGTAAATCCGATCCCACCAATCGCTATTACGGCTGGCCGGAAGCCCTGGACCGGATTGAAGCGATTTGGCAGGAACACCCCAATGCGTTACCGGTGGGTAATAAGTACCAGCTTCAGAGTCAGTTGGCCTATCGACTTGGAACGGCAGAGATACCGGCCCTAAATATCGGTGACCGCACTAATCATTTTGCCTATTTTGATGACTCCGTGCTGCATGGCCGTGATATTCTGATCGTCAGTCAGGAGAAAAAACCCCGGCCGGAAAAATTCACCGGACATTTCAAATCTGTTGAGCATATTGATACTATTAAATCCTACCGGGGTGCAGACCGGGTGTTGCGGTTGCAGGTGTACTTTGGCCGTGATTACCTGGGGCGATTACCGCCGCCGGTAGATTAACTTGCAGTTCTCGGTTTATTTCTCATTTTAATTATAGCCGTAGACAGTCCTTGTTTTTCTCTCCACCGGGGAAGCCCGGGTGCCAGATTTGTCGATGACAGTAAAAATATGACTGTCTCATACCTGACGACACCCCTTTTTTTTGTGTATATTTAGTTACCACTAATTAGCGGTAATTAATGTGCGATATGTCTAAATCGTTAACAAAAAGATCTCTTCCTGTGTTTTTCATCATGTTGGCGCTTGTTGTTAATTCTAAGGGGCAATCCGATGAAAAACGGTGGGTTCATACTAGTTTCGACCGTCGCCAGTCTGATGACGACCTGCTGATCCCGGAAATCAATGATGCCTATGGTGTGGCTTTCAAGGATATCACCAATGACGGCCGGCCCGACCTCTACGTGGTGCGCTTCAGGGATTTAAACCGCCTGTTCATGAATCGTGGTCCAGGCAAGACTTTTCGTGATCGCACGATCCGATCCGGGCTGGGCGGAAATCTGTCACCGCGCGGGAGAAAAAATCTGGAATTGGGTGCGGCTGCGGCAGATTTCGACAATGATGGAAATCAGGATATTTTAATCGCTGGCTGGGATCGCACCACCCACCTGTTCCGCGGTGACGGCGGACTTCAGTTTACAAATATAACCGTAACCGCAGGGATCGAGCTCCCGGTGAGCGCCAACGGCGGCATCTGGGCCGATATCGATTTGGATGGTGATCTGGATTTATTTCTGACTAATGAACACGGTGAGAATCATCTTTATCGCCAGTCAGCGCCGGGGAAATTTATCAACCAGGCGCGGGCGCTGGGTGTCGATGCTGAACAGATCAGCCAGGGCGCCTCCTTCGGTGATCTGGACGGCGATGGTTATCCTGATCTTTATGTCTGCAATTGGTTTGCGCCGGACCTCCTGTACCGGAATTTGGGTGGGGAACGGTTTGAGCGCGTCAGACTTTCTCTGCCGCATTTGGTGGAACCGTTGCGCAGCAACGGCGTCTGGCCGGGGGATTATGACAATGACGGGGATGTGGATCTGCTGGTCACTGATCGCCAGCGCAGTACACGGCTGTACCGCAATGATTCGACGGCAGGAGATAATTGGCTCTTTACTGATGTGACTGCCATCAGCGGTCTGATCAATCCCTTCCCGGCTTATTCCGGGGTGCTGGCGGATTTTAATAATGATGGTTGGCAGGATGTGTATTTCACTAACATCGGCCCAAATCAATTGTTTTTAAATCGTGGCGGCGGAAAGTTTGAGCTGGTACATCAACAGAAAATCTCCGCCGGTTCCCGCCGTCAGCATTATAGCACCGGCGCCGCCGTGGCCGATTACGATCGCGATGGCGACCTGGACTTATTTGTATCAAACAAGGATACCAGCTCCATCCTGTTTACCAATCAGCTAGCCGATAATCCATCACTGCGTATCCGGCCGGTGGGCAGCGGCAGTAACCGCGATGCCATTGGCGCCCAAATTCGTTTGTTCCGCCTGATGCCGGATGAAGGATTGCCCCGGCTGGCAGGTTATCGTGAAATCAGCGGCGGGCAGGGATATTTATCGACCGGGGAAACGGTGGCGCACTTCGGTGTTGACCCGGCCGGTTCCTACCGGGCGGAGATCAGGTTTCCTTCCGGTAAGCTGGTGGTGTTAAATCAATTGTCACCCGGTCAAAAAGAGACGGTTTATGAGTCGGAGACCCTGACCAGGTTTTATCACAATAGCCGCAAAGCGCTGGTCCGGTTACTGAGTCGCCGGGATTTTCCCGGGAATTTCCTGTTGATTATCCTGTTGGCTGCCGCCATCGGCGGCTATGTTATTATTGCTACTCGTCGATATAACTGGACTAACCGTCAATCGGCCGGTTTCATCACCGCCACGATATTTTTCCTCTTCATCTGGTTCGGTCTGATTCCAGAATACGGTTTACGGACGGTACTTTTCGGTCAATTGGTTTTATTGCTGCTGGAACTGACTGCTGTCACCGGTTTCTCGGAGCGGATTCGACAGTTGCAAGAGAAGCGCTACGGCTACCGGCCGCTTTTGCGCAGGTTTTCCCGCCAGTTGATTCTTATCCACGATAACCGGGAATTATTTCACAACCTGACCGACACCATTTACCGTACCCTCCGCCCGGAATTCTGCGCCCTGATGGAACCGGCCGGCCAACGGATGGTAGTAGCATCGCAAGCCGGCTCGCTGACCGCTGAAGCGCTGGAGTTTGAGATTGTGAACGATTGGCACAGGCAAATTACCGACCGGTCTGTTTGGGATGAAGGTGCAATATCCACTGTTACGACCTGGCAGCAGAATGATGTGAGGTTGGCGGTACCTATCCGCAGTGAGGCCGATCTGCTGGGATTTCTGGTTCTGGGCCGGCCGGCAATCGGTGAATATTTTCAGTCTGAAGACCGCGATCTGCTGGTGATTCTGGCGGGACAGGCGGCCCTGGCAATTGCCAATAATCGTTTCATTGAGGAGACCAAAACCCTGACGGAACAGGTGACTGCCGCCCAGACCAGAGAAAAATATGTATCCGAACTGGAGCAGAAAAACGCTGAACTGGAAAAATTATATACAGATTTAAAAGCTACCCAGGCGCAATTGATTCAAAGCGAAAAGATGTCCAGTCTGGGACAATTGGTGGCCGGTGTGGCCCACGAGTTGAATAATCCCATTGGATTCATCTATGCCAATATGATTCAACTGCGCAGCTATACCACCGCGCTGAAATCAAGCGACAAACAAGCGGAGCTGCCCGCGTCTGAAGATATTGACCAAATAGTGGCGGAAAGTATTGAAGGCAGTCGCCGCGTACGTGATATCGTTGAAAATCTGCGCAATTTTTCCCGCCTGGATGAAGCCGAATTCAAATCGGCCGACATCCACCAGGGACTGGATTCGACGCTTATGCTGTTGAATAATGAATTGAAAAACCGTATCACCGTCCATAAAAATTACGGAACGATTGAGCCCTTTCCCTGTCTGCCCGGCTATCTCAATCAGGTATTTATGAACCTTTTGATCAATGCCGCGCAAGCCATTGATGGTCAGGGTAATATCTGGATCACTACCCGCGCCACGCAAGAAAAGGCGGTTATTTCGATTCGCGATGACGGCCGGGGAATACCTGAGAGTATCCAGGCAAAAATCTTTGACCCGTTTTTTACCAGCAAGGATGTGGGAGAAGGCACCGGACTGGGACTGAGCATCAGTTATGGCATAATCGAGCGCCATGGTGGCGGCCTGGAAGTGAAAAGTGCGGGTGGTGAAGGCAGCGAATTCATTATTACTCTGCCACTTGCAAGGAGCCTAAATGAGCAATAAACAACATTTGTTGATCGTGGACGATGAACAGCCGGTGCTAAATTCGCTGGAGCGTGCGTTGCGGCAGGATTTTTCCGTTCATCTGTCGCTCAGCGGCTACGCCGCCCTGCAGGTTTTACGTGAGCAGGAAGTGGCTGTGATTGTTGCCGACCAGCGGATGCCGGAAATGACAGGTGTCGAATTTTTCGAGCAGGCTCGCCCCATCCAGCCGGATGCAGTGCGCATTATGCTTACCGGTTACAGTGATAGCGGGGCGATTATTGACGCCGTAAACACCGGCCAGGTTTATCAATACTTACAGAAGCCGTGGGAGCCGGACCAACTGCTCCTTACTTTGCGGCAAGCCGCTGAAAAATATGCCCTCCTACAAGAAAACCGCCGCTTGACCCGCGAGCTGGAATTGGCCAATCAGCGTCTGTCACAGGAAAACATTGCGCTGCGGGCGCAGGCCGAAAACCGCTATTCATTTGGTAATATTATTGGGAATAGTCCGGCCATCAAACAGGTGCTGGAGTTGACCAAGAAGGTGATTCCCACCGATACGACGGTTTTAATTACCGGCCCGACCGGTACCGGCAAGGAATTGATTGCCCAGGCGATCCATTACAACGGTCCCCGCAGCCGGCGGATGTTGGCTCCAGCCAACTGTGCCGCCCTGCCCGACGCCCTGCTGGAAAGTACATTGTTTGGCCACAAAAAAGGCGCATTCACCGATGCCCATGAAGACCGCAAGGGCCTGTTTGAGCTGGCGGACGGCGGAACCGTATTCCTGGATGAGATTGCCGACACTTCGCCGGCCTTTCAACAGCGGCTGCTGCGGGTATTGCAGGAGGGCGAAGTCCTGCCGGTGGGTGGTCAGCCGGCAGTGCAGGTGGATGTGCGTGTCATCTCAGCCACCAACCGGAACCTGGAGGAGGAGGTAGAGCAGAGTCGCTTCCGCCGCGATCTGTATTACCGCCTGAATGTTTTCCCCATTGAGATGCCTTCCCTGTCACAGCGGATTGAGGATATCCCGTTGTTAACTGAGTATTTTATCGAACGTTATGCTCAGAAAATGGGCAAAAATATCGCCGGATTAGATCCCGCGGCGGAACTGGCGCTGATCAATCAGCAATATTCCGGTAATATCCGCCAACTGGAGAATATGATTGAACGGGCCGTGGTTATGGCGCCCAATGATGGAATGATTACCAGCGATCATCTG
This sequence comes from Fidelibacterota bacterium TCS56, assembly GCA_001577055.1. Taxonomy (GTDB): domain Bacteria; phylum Fidelibacterota; class Marinisomatia; order Marinisomatales; family TCS56; genus TCS56. Next base: position 11,173 of record LSCG01000022.1, on the reverse strand, counting down.
AGTTTGCCACCGGTATTTGAAGGGCGGGAAGCGCAACCGACATCCGGGCGGGTGTTGCAATCCGCCGTAGCTGCCCTGGAGCGGCAATATATCAGCTCCGGCTTGAAAACCAACCGGGGGAATATCGCCAAAACGGCCCGCGAGCTGGGCCTGACGCGAGCCGGATTGTACAAGAAAATGGATCGGCTAAAAATCGACAAACGTTAACTTAGTTAACATATATTGCCGGTATTACGTATATAAAATATACAGAAGTTCAATTTAACTGACTGGTGGAAAGTCTCCTTAGTTATTGTTATTTGAGATCATCGGGTAAATATCGCTTTGAGCCGGTATCTGGCCTGGTTCTTGCACCAGTAAAAGTGAACAACTTTGAGAAAACTATGAAAAACAACAGCATATTTTTAAAACCGCCAACCGCTGCTATTTTATTTTTTGTATTGTCCGGTTGTTATACCCAGTTGGCTACCACAAAAATTGTTTATGTGGAATCCCCGGTCAAAAAGAATTCTGTCAATGTGATTGAACTGGACAGTTCCCGCACAATACTAGATTCGGCGTATGTGTACGATGATCAGCAGGTGGTTGTCAAAGAATATCATTACTGGGCTTATGAGCCATTATTTGATTTGGAACCGTATGATGTCGATTACCGCATCAATATTTATTATCCCCGGGTGAGACACCATTATTACGGTTATGATCCCTACTGGGATTATTACAGTTGGCATTACGATCCCTGGTGGAATTATAATCCCTGGTATGCACATCATCGCTGGTACCGTCACCCTTACCACCACCATCATCACAATTACTGGGGTGGAGGCTGGTATGGGCCGTGGTATGCCTACAACGATGACCGTCTACCCAAGAAAAAACGCGACTGGGATCGCCGTGGCCGACAGGAAATCAACCGGCCGAATCCGGTGAGCGCCGGTAACCAGGTAATGACATATCAACCGGTGGCCGGAACTAATAATGAGTCGGGCGGTACTCAGCGGCTGATATCACGAACTACCAAATCTGATGGAGACCAGCAAGCAATCAGGCGTAACAACAACACCAGACAGGTGATTGAGCGGACAACTAAACATAAACGGGTCAAGACCTACTCCGCTTCAGCGGCCCAACTGATTAAATTGATTGCTACCAGGCACACGCGGGATGATGACCGCCAAGCCAACCGGACCATTGTTCGTAAATCAAAATCAGGTAGTAATAGCAAATCCGCCGGATCGGCTGGCAGGAAAATAAAAAGTAAGAGTAAATCTTATTCCAAAGCGAGTAAAACCAAGAGTAGCTCCCGGTCGAAAGCAACTAAATCAAGCAGCCGTAAAAGATCTTCCGGCTCATCCAAATCCAAACGCTCACGGCGCTAGTATTGCGATAAGGTAAGGATAAATATATGATAACCAAGAAAATTTCACTGCCGATAATACTGGCAATAAGCATCTCATTATCCGGCGCACAAACGGCCGATGATGCTATTCATCTGGTAAGCGGTCAAACCGGAATCGGCAGCCGCGCCCTGGCGATGGGTGGGGCCTACACCGCTCTGGCTGATGATTATTATTCAATCTATTGGAATCCTGCCGGCCTGGCTCTGCAGACACAGCCCTCATTTACGGTGGAAATGTCCCATTTAAACCTCCTCAATGAAGCGGCCTACAGCGGCACCAACACCAGCAACCGCCAGACCTACACCCATCTGCGCTCACTGGGAATGGCCTGGCCGATTCCTACCAGTCGCGGTAGCCTGGTGTTCGCCCTGGGATACAGTCGTGTATCTGATTTTGACCAGCATTTATTATTTACCGGATTCAGCAATCAGTCCAACGGACTGGGATTTGACATTGCCGTGGATGATGAGGAAAGCCAGCATTTTTTGTTTGATCAGAACATCCGACAGACCGAAAGAGTAGACCTTACAGGTGGAATTAAAAATTGGAGTTTCGGTGGGGCCGTGGCCCTTTCCCCGCAATTAATGGCCGGCGCTTCGATATCAATTCTGGGCGGTGGAGAAACTTATATTCAGCAGTATTCCCAGACTGATGAACAAAACCGCTATAATCAATACCCGGCGGATTTCAGCAATGCGCCTGGAAGAGACCTATTCATCCGATGATAAACTGGAATTTGATGATGGTTTTCTGGATGAAACCGAAGATAGCGGCCGATGGGACTACACCATTATCAGGCCGTTTGAATTCAACGTAGGTGCCGCATTATCCCTGCGTTATCTTTCCCTGTCCGGCGATGTGGATTACCGCGACTGGTCCCAGGTGAAATTCGATGTTAACAATGCCAATATTGATGATTCCGATTACCGTGAATACATTGCCGAGAACAGCCATATTCGCCAGAATTACCGGCCAGTTATGAATTATCATGCCGGAGTAGAATTACGGCTGCCGGCAGTGCACACCATTCTCCGTGCCGGATATGCCTATTATCAAAATCCTCTCCGGGATGGTTCTTATGCCAATGATCAGGAAATATTCAGTGGCGGCGCCAGCTTTGCGGTGGATCGAAATGTCAGCATGGATTTCAGCTATCGCCACGGCTGGTGGGAGCAGACATCTTATGGCAGCTACACGCCCCAGGGCACAACCGAGCTGCTGACCTCCGAACGTTTTTTGATGGGGTTGTCCATAAAATTCTGACGAGTATCGCCACACCATTCCTGTTTATTATAGTGCAGCCGGGAATGTACATTCCCGGCTATGAATCTGCACCAACAAGTTGAATCTGTAATCCTTTCCAATCTGTGCCATAAACCGGGTTGTAAGGTGGGCGTGGAAGTAGAATATTTACTATTTAATCGCCATGGCCAGCGGATACCGGTAAACGCCGGACCGTCTTACTCTGCCACTGATATAATGAATGAACTGAGCTGCTGGCAGAAAGCCGTATGTCAGGATATTAACTATTCTTTGGAGCCGGGGGGGCAGATTGAATTCGCTTCCCGCCCCTTTAAATCCCTCCACGAAGTTCAATCCCAGCACGATTTACATTTAGGCCGCCTGCGAGCTATTGCACAGCAGGAAAAGCTGTGGTTGCTGGATTATTCACTGGATCCACTTCATTTACCTGACACGGTAGAGCTGATCGTGCATCCCAAATACGCGGCCATGGACCAGCGTTTCCGGCAAACCGGAAATCGCGGTCAGTGGATGATGCGTAATACGGCCAGTGTGCAGGTCAATATTGATATTACCTCCCGAACTGTGGCAGAAGAGATGGCGTTCATTGCTGATTGTCTGTCCCCGGTGGCCAGCGCACTATTCGCCAACTCTCCCTTCATGAACGGGCAACCGACTGCGGCGGAAAATCCCCGTGCGGTAATCTGGGACAATACTGATCCGGCGCGCTGTGGTGAACTGCTGGACCAGGGAATAACCAGCCCCGATGGGCTGCTGGATAAATATATCAACTGGTTGTTATCGGTTCCCCTGATCTTCGCCACGGATGAAGCGGGAGCCATCATCCCCTATTCCGGTACGGGTGAGGAGTGGCTGACGGATATCGGAGGCAACCATTCAATTACACCGCAGCAGATTCAGGCCGTCTTGCATCAGATATTCACCAATGTACGATTTAAGCATGTGGTTGAAATCCGAGGCGCCGACCGCCCGCCCATAGGGTATGAACTGGCGCCCGCTGCCTTCTGGATGGGTTTGCTGACAGCCCGAGCCACCCTCGAGAAACTGCTGCCGATTTTGCGATCGTGGTCGATGGATTACCGTCAACGACTGCACCGCTTGTCTTCCGCGCTGGATTTAACCCCTGGATAAATTCTTATTAGCCGAGATGGAACGATGCACCAACCCCTGATCGGCCTCAACCCCTATTATTTTTTTCATGATGATGCCTGGTGGTTCAGCACCAAGGAGGAGTACAGCCAGGCGGTGTGGGCCGCCGGTGGCTGCCCGGTAACCCTGAATTTTGCCCATCCGCCGGTTGATGCTGCAGAAATCATTGCCCGCATCGATGGTCTGATTCTGGTGGGTGGCCCTGATTTTGACAGTTATTTCTATGCCGGAAAAGAACCTCAGCGCCTGAATGAATTGATCCATCCACGCCGGGAGGAGTTTGACCGTAACTTGTTGCTGGCGGCGCGGGACCAGGGTAAACCGGTGCTGGCAATCTGTGCCGGGATGCAGCATATTAATATCATCTATGGTGGCACTCTTTACGAAGATTTACCGTCCCAACGGGCTGGTACCGGCGAACATCTTGAAATCGATGGTATTTACACACCACATAAAATCAAACTGGAATCGAAGAGTCATTTGCGGGCCGTAATGGGAGTCGATCAGGTGCAAGTACGCAGCGCCCATCATCAGGGGATCAGGCAGTTGGGCAAGGGACTGAAAGCTGTGGCCTGGTCGCCCGACGGGGTGATTGAGGCGCTGGAAGATGAAGGCCAACCCGCTTCTTTTGTGGCCGTACAATGGCACCCCGAGCGAACACCCAACTCCGCCGCCAGTCAGCGTATCTTTGCCTGGCTGGTTAATTCGGCTGCCCGACCCCGTTAAATTAGTTAACAGTTTTAACTATCAAGATGATTAATTGGTATAACCGCTCCGGCAAAGTAGCATTTTACGCGGATTTCTCCAGATTTCCCTGTCTCGATAAAGGGAAGGTCGTTAATTTTTATTTAGATTTTAATTCGCTAAAAAGGAGTTTAGAATGACACCGTTGGATACCGAACTCTACCCGGATGCGGCCTCGCGTCACGGAAAAACCAGCGAAGCCTACCAAATCGCCCGCAAAGCCCTCCGAGATGAATGGATCAGTGGGCTTACCGGCGCTGTTCTGGCGGCTTTTATCTGGTTCCATTTATTATTTGAAAGTTCGATTTTATTCGGCCGGTCGGTATATGATAGACTGGCCCTGTTGCTGGAACACCCCCTGCCGCTGGCTCATATCACCCTGATTGTGGTGGGAATCGTCTTTTTTGTGCATTTCATCTGGGCCAGCCGTAAGATTCCAGGAAAATTGCGCGAGCGGAAAAAGATGCTGGAGCTGGGGGTCAGCATTAAACAAGCCGCCGGCCGTTGGGAGCAGGATACTAAGTCCGATATCAGTCTGCGCAAGCATTTTGAAACCTCCCTGTGGATCTGGCAGGTGCGCACCGGCATGGCCGTCCTGGCCGCTGGTGCCTTCCACCTGATTCTGATCACCTGGAATGTATTCACTGACATGGGTATTGTCGGGCAAAATCCGGGCATCTCCGCTGATATCGCCGTCTCGCGCGTGGCAAGCGGTCTGTGGATTCTCTACGCCGTACTGATGGCGGCGGTGGTTTTTCACATGGCCATCGGTGTGTACCGCCTGTTGGTTAAATGGTTCGCCGATACCTGGTTCGTCCGTAAATATGCCCGCGTATTTTATCATTTTCTATTGTGGTTCTTCTTAATTCTGGGTACGGCTACCACCATCGGACTGGCCGGTCCCTGGGAGGGTATTTTAGTATGAGAGTAATTACCAGTGATGTTTTAGTTATCGGCGCCGGTCTGGCCGGTGAGCGCACCGCCATCGCCTGTGCCAAAGAAGGTTTGGATGTAATGATTCTCTCGCTGGTGCCCCCGCGGCGCAGCCACTCCTCCGCCGCTCAGGGCGGGATGCAGGCGGCGCTGGCTAATTCGGTTATGGGCGAGGGTGACAATCCCACCGTACACTGGCTGGACACGGTGAAAGGCTCCGACTGGGGCTGCGACCAGGAGGTGGCCCGTATTTTTGCCGACAACGCTCCCATCGCCATGCGTGAAATGGCTCATTTCGGTGTGCCCTGGAATCGGGTGAAAGGCGGTGAGCAGCAGGTATTTATAAAAGGTAAAAAGGCCACAATCACCGAAGATTCGGTCAATGAAGGCCTGATCACCGCCCGGGCGTTCGGCGGCACGGCCAAATGGCGTACCTGTTATACGGCCGACGGCACCGGTCACACCGTACTTTACACCATGGATAATATGGTCTTGCAGATGGGTATTCCGGTACATGACCGCATGGAAGCAATTCGACTGATACACCGGGATGGCCGCTGTATCGGCGCCATAGTGCGCTCCCTGCGGGATGGTGAAATCCTGGCTTACGTGGCTAAAGCCACGGTGATCGCCACCGGCGGCTACGGGCGGATTTACGGCGAATCCACCAACGCCATTATCAATGAAGGCACAGGATCGTGGCTGGCGCTGCAGACCGGGATCGTTCCTCTGGGCAATATGGAAGCGGTACAGGTCCATCCCACCGGAATCGTGCCTACCGACATTCTGGTAACCGAAGGCTGTCGCGGCGATGGAGGTCTGCTGCTGGATGTGGATGAATACCGGTTTATGCCAGACTACGAACCGGAGAAAATGGAACTGGCCTCCCGCGATGTGGTCTCCCGCCGGATGAAGGAACACATGCTGAAGGGCAAGGGCGTTAAATCCGACTACGGCGAGCATCTGTGGCTGGATCTGCGCCACCTGGGTGAGCAACATTTGAAAACCAAGCTGCGGGAAGTTTATGACATCTGTATGTATTTTATCGGTGTCAACCCCATTACCGAACTGGTACCGGTGCGACCCACCCAGCATTATTCCATGGGTGGTATCCGCGTTAATAAAGATGGTCACGCTTACAACCTGGAAGGCCTGTTTGCCCTGGGAGAAGTAGCCTGCTGGGATATGCACGGTTTTAATCGCCTGGGTGGTAATTCACTGGCGGAAACAGTGGTGGCAGGTATGGTCATCGGCAAGGAAGTGGCTAAATACGCTCTGCAAACGGACCTGAGTATCGAGCTTGGTTTGGCGGAAGAAGCGGCCCAAATGGAGCGGCGGAAGATGGACAGCTTATTGAACGGTGACGGCACCGAGAACGTCTATGAAGTCCGCGATGAAATCGGCCGGATTCTGACTAAATACGTTCACATTTTCCGTACCGGTGAAGGCCTGCAAACGGCGGTGGATGAGCTTAAAAAACAGATTGAGCGGGCGAAAAATGTTAAGGTCCGTACAACGGCTCCGGGGATGAATCCTGAATTATCCACGGCCCTGCGCATCGAAGGTATGGCCAAACAGGCTTACACCATCGCCAAAGGCGCCCTGGATCGCACCGAATCCCGTGGCGCACACTATCGGGAAGATTATCCGGCCCGCGATGACTCCAACTGGCTCAACCGCACGCTGGTGCGCTGGCCCGACCCCGACGGGGAACCGGTCTATGAATATGAACCGGTTGGTCTTTTGGATCTGCCGCCCGGTGATCGCGGCTACGGCGGCGGCCAGATGATCGATATGACAAAAACCGTGGACGAATATAATGAACAGGTGGACCCGGGACAGACCGCCAAAGGGCGGCTGTCACCCTCGGAAGCCACTGGTGCGAGACTACCCAAAGAAGCCTGGCGGGCCGAACTGGAAGGAAAGGAGTAAACGATGGGACGCACACTGACATTCAAAATCTTCCGGTATAATCCCACCAAGGATAATGACCAACCACACATTGAAGCCTATCGCCTGGAAGAAATTCCCCGGCTGAATGTTTTTTCAGCCTTGAACATGATCCGCGAGCAGCAGGCGCCGGACCTGATGTACGATTTCGTCTGCCGTGCCGGCATCTGCGGTTCCTGTGCCATGATGATCAACGGCCGGCCCACGCTGGCCTGCCGGACTCTCACTTCCGATCTGCCCGATACCATCGAATTATTTCCCTTGCCGTTTTTCAAACTGCTGGGTGATCTGTCAGTGGACACCGGTGTCTGGTTCCGTGAGATGGGCGAAAGGCTGGAGTCATGGATTCACACCCAGAAGCAATTCGATCCGGAGGCTCAGGAAGAACGGATGGATAACGCCACCGCCAATAAAATCTATGAATCGGAACGCTGTATCGAATGCGGCTGTTGTATCGCCGGTTGTGCCACGGCTCAGGTCTATCCTGACTTTCTGGGAGCTGCCGGGCTTAACCGTATCGGCCGCTTCCTGTTTGATCCGCGGGACGAACGTGGTGATCAGGAATGGTTCGAGCTGGTTTCCACCGACGAGGGCGTTTTCGGCTGCCTCGGCATGATGGCCTGCGATGATGTCTGTCCCAAAGACTTGCCGCTTTTGGAGGTGTTCGCCTATATCCGGCGCAAGGTCAGCGGGATGGCGTTAGCTAAGTAACATACTTTATTCAGAATAACGAGAAGTGCCAGGCACCTCACAGGTGCCTGGCACTTTGCATTTCAATCTATAATGGTAGCGGCAGAAGAAAAATCTGCCCTATATTATTTTCTAAGCGAAAAGGTAATCGGAATGTTGATCCAGACCGCCACCGGCTCTTCCCGCTGATAGGCCGGATTCCAGGCGGTCTTTCGTACCGCCTCCAGGGCGGCTTGGTTTAATCCTGTGCCATTCAGTCCGCCATAAATACGGGTGTCGAGTATTTCGCCGAGTTCATTGATATAAGCCGCCACGACGACTTTGCCTTCCACACCGGCCAGTTTTGCCAGCGGTGGATATTCTATATTGGCCGCAAGGGCATGATAGCCGTTAACCGGGCTGGGGGGCGTGCTGTATTCCACAAAAATTGAGAAGGGTTCGGGTATATCATCATTGACGGTTACATCAGTGGGGACAAAGGAAACAATATCATATTCGACGGGTATATTCGCCAGGCTTTCCGGATCGTCGGTGGGTATTGGTATGGCCGGTAGAACAGGTTTGGCTTTTTCAGGCTGTTGTTCGGTAATGGGAATGATATCAATAACTTCATTTTTAGCCGAAAAGGAAGCATGGGACAAGACCGGTGTCAGTTGGAATTCTGGCAGCAGGACAAAAACACTGGTCAGCAAGAGAAGGCTGGAAAGCAGGGCGAAGCGGTAAGTTAATCAATTATTATATTTAAGGCTGTTGGTAACGTTTTGTTTATCCATGGCATAAACATTATACACCATGGATAAACTAAAACGCAATTAGTTTCTTAACTTGAAATTAACCGGGATGGAAATCCACACCCCTACTGCACGATCGCGCTGTTTGGCAGGCTTGAAACTGGTTTTACGGATGGCGGCCATGGCGGCTTCATCCAGACCGGTGTTGGGAATCCCCTTCAGGATTACCGTCTCGGTCACCTTGCCGCCCTTATCGATAAAGGCCTGGACAATCACCGTACCTTCGATACCCGCTTCCTGAGCGATTTCGGGATACTCAACATTGCGCTGGATCGCGGCATAACCACCGACAGGCACCGGTGGATCATCATAAGGGATAAATTTCACTACCGGTCCGTCTGGCGGCGGCGGCGGGGCTTCCCAGGCTTCGAAATCCTCAAAGGTGAATTCCTCCATCATCACATCTTCGGCGATATCTTCGCTTTCAGAAGCGATAGGCACTGAAGGGCGTGCCGGTGGTGGTGGACGGTCAATCTGTTGAGTTTCAGGGATTTGTTCCAGCTCAACGATTTGCATTTCAACCTCTTCCAGCACTGTTTCGTAAACAAAGCGCGGGAACGCTAGAAAGCTGAAGGTGATCAAACAGACGCCCAATAAAGTGGTTATCCGGATAATCAGCGGATATTTGTACTTAATTGAGGCGGAATTTTCTTGTCTTAGTAACACTGCTTAATTTGTTGGCATCGCCGTCAGGGTGGAATAATTCAGCTTCAGCGCTTCGGCCTTGCGGAATTCATTCTGCACGGCAACCACCAATCCCATTTTGGTGTTCTTGTCGGTTTTCATGGATATGGTCAACTGGGGGTCGGCCGCCCGGATACCCCAAATTGTATGGCGCACATCATCCACCTTATGACCTTTATCCTGAATGGAAATATAACCATCTTTTGACAACCACACGTGGGTTGTGTGGCGCTTGGAGGCCAATTTGGCGATTTTCTTGGCCCTGGGCAGCTCGATCGGCAAACCGGAATAGGTTCGCAGGACTGTTGTAACCATAAAAAAGATTAACAGCATGAAGATGATGTCAGGCATGGACGAAGTAGGAATTTCGCTGGAGAGCTTGGTCTTTTTACGGAAATTCATCAGCCGGTCTCCGCAATTGAAATTTTCGCGTTGGCCTGCTTCAACTGGTCGATAACCTTAATGTAGTCCTCATACTTGGTTTTTTCGTGTGATTTTACCGAGATGATGATATTCTCATTTTCCAGCATTTTCTCACGAACCTTCTTGCTGATTTCAGCGATATCAACCGGATCTTCACCCAGCAGAACTCCACCGGTGGAATTTATCAGGCAATTCAGAATATTGCTTCTATGCATCTCGAATTCCTGACCTTCGGCCGGTAAAATGATTCCAAGACCCTTGTCCATGTCAACGGTAGTTGTCACCAGAAAGAAAACCAGTAGCAGAAATGCGATGTCAGATAAGGAGGAAGACGGAATGTCCCCGCTGCTGAATCTGCGTTTTTTCAGCATTATTTCTTGGTGCTTTCCAGTTCAACCAATTTATCGATCAGAATAACCGAATTCTCTTCCATATCGAAGATCAATTTGTCAATCCGCGAGACGAAGAAATTCTGGAAAAACTGAATAATAATAGCCACGATCAGACCGAAGGCTGTAGTCAACAACGCGATGGAAATACCACCGGCCACAACCGCAGGTGAAATATCATTAGCGGCTTTAATATCATCAAAGGCCTTGATCATACCGACGACCGTACCGGTAAATCCCAGCATCGGTGCCACGGTGACAACGGCATTCAGCCAGATCATATTTTTTTCGAGGAAGGCCATTTCCAGCGTACCGGCATTTTGAATAGCTTTTTCAACTTCTCCAATACCCCGATCGACACGGGTCAGACCAGCATGAAAAATTTCTGCCACAGGACCACGGGTTTTATTGCATAATTCGACGGCTTCTTCAACGCCACCGCTGTCCAACGTTTCGTTTACTTCTTTAAGAAACTTCTTCGTATTAATCGACGACATCGTAAGCGTATACAGTCGTTCCAAGGCGAAAGCCAACCCGAAAATGAAGAACGCTAAAATCGGGTACATGAATGCGCCACCATTGTTGAAGTATTCTACCATTTAATCCTCCATATGGTTACAATTCCAAGAACGGAAGTTATCACCGAAAGAAAAGACTTGTCAACAAACCTTCGTCGCCGAAAAGAACTCAACGATCCTCGGAAATGAAGGAGGCGGCCTCGGTGAAGTGGCTTAAGGCTTCCATTACCTGGTTATCG
>LSCG01000160.1 GCA_001577055.1 Fidelibacterota bacterium TCS56 | reverse complement strand
AAAGATGATGAATTAATCAGGTTAAATGCGATTCGACATCGCCATCAATCTTCTTCCGCAAGACTTTGCAGGTGTAGGGCCGCCGCTCTAAAACAGCCTCCAATCCTTCTTCCACCAACTGCTTGCGAATCCGTTCTACGGTTTGAACGGTGACATCAAACGCCTCACTGATCCTGGCATCCGGCCATCCCTGGCCGTCGGCTCCCACATCAGCCTTCAACAATATATGGGCTCGGGTAAACATCCGGGCGGATCCTTTTCCAGACGTAATCAAACGCTTTAGAATATCCCGCTCTTCTCCTGACAAACGGACAATGTACTTTTTCATATGCTTTTTCCCTCTCTGTCCCACTAACGAGACGGAACAATATGGGACTAATCCGGGATAAAGTCAATTAATTATACCCAATAATATTATGTTGACATGACACTAGATGCTATCCTGATATTAAGGAAAGTGAGATTCATTCCCCTCAAAAAAATCAGGTAAACTGCGCTTATTAAATATATACCATTTATCATACGCAGGTTATACTTTAATACCATGCAGAAGCTTGATGCTCAACTTTCTCCGGTGGTTGTCGTTCGATGAAGAAATTATTTCTTCCCCTGCTGGTTTTTGGTGTTTCCTTCGGATATATTGAATCTGCCCTGGTGGTCTATCTGCGGCGGCTATACTATCCTGCGGGTTTCGATTTCCCCCTCATGGCAGTAGAACCATCGATTGCCGCTGTGGAGATCATCCGCGAAATAACCACCCTGCTGTTACTCTGGGCCACGGCCACTCTGACTGCTAAAACACGTCTCACAAAAATAGCCGTATTCGGTTTCCTGTTCGGCGTCTGGGACCTGGCTTATTACCTGTTTCTCAAACTGATTTTGAACTGGCCGGCTACCTGGCATACCTGGGATGTGCTGTTCCTCTTGCCCTTACCTTGGGCCGGACCGGTGTGGGCTCCAATGGTGGTGGCTGTGGGACTGATTTACGGCGGGGCGGTTATTTTAATCCGTGACCAGCGATCCATACCGCTGGTATTAACCGCTGGTTTCTGGTGGCAGGAGATACTGGCGGGCGTAATAATTATCGTGACCTTTATTATACCGGGCAGGGCCATCATCACTGGTACATCGCCACAACATTTTCCCTGGTATCTGTTTTGGGTTGCCTTTATTTACGGCGCCGGTTTGTTTATCAAACGGCAGATTCAACCACCGGCCGCAACCGACAAAGTTCGGGGTAATCAGTAATAATCCCATCCACACCCAGCTCGACCAGCCAATCAATAGCCGGTTGGTTGTTCACCGTCCATACATTTACCGCCATTCCGCGCTGTCGGGCGTAGCGCAGCAGGTCCCGGGAAACCAGTCCGGCCTCCAAATGCAGGCAGTCCGGATGAGCCAGGTTAATCAGTTTAAGCAGGGGCCAGGTTTCGGTCTCCAGCAAAAAACCGGTGAGGATTGACTTGTCCACCCATTTAACCCCCAATAAAGCCAAAGGATTAAAACTGGAGATTATCACCCGTTCTTGCATGTGGCGTTCTTTGATCATTCGAGCCACTTTAACAGTAGTAAAAACATCAGCCAGCGACCGGGGCTTGACTTCAATATTTAATCGGAAATCTTCCGGGAACAGTTCCAGCACGTCGGTCAACAGCGGCATATGCTCAAACTCGTAACCGTCAAACCGGTGAGCGGCATTAATCTTTTTAACATAATCCCAGTCGCGCTCAAACAGGTAGCCGGATCCGTCGGTGACTCGTTCCAGATCAAAATTATGAGAGCAGACCAGGTGGCCGTCCCTGGTTTCGATTACATCTAATTCGGTACCCGTAAATCCTGCTTCAAGCGCTTGATGATAAGCTGCTACTGTGTTTTCCGGTGCCCGGGTCATTACACCGCGATGCCCCATAAAAAAGGGTTGATAGGGATAGAACTGACTCCACCGGGCCGGTTGCCTACAATACCAATAGCAGCACAGGGCAGCCAGAACTAACGTAAACAGGGTGACTAACATATTAGTCGCGGATCGTTAAAAAATCTACCGGGTTGTATAATTTCATGGCCGGAATATTACTGCCAATCGGAACCCAATAAAACAACTAAAGCCCTCATACCGAGGGCTTTAGCGTATAAGGAAACAGCCAGAGTATAAGTTAAGTAGCAATGAACCACCCAACTCAGAGCTGGGTCGAAAAAAACTACTGATTTTAAGAATAACAATCAATTAGCTGTTCGGCGTATTTTTCAGGTGTGGGTTCATCTAGCAATAAGGCTGAGTTTGGTTGGCCAGGCATCTTTTTATATCAATATTACCATTGATTGTCCAACCAGATGATCTGTGGCAATTCTGCCAATAAAATCAAGCCGGATCGAAATCACAAGTATAATTTCTAACTTGCATATCCGTGATAGATACAGCAAATAAACATCGTGCAAATATCATGGCAAAGCTCGATATTCATGCTGTCATCAGCCTGACAAGATATGCAATTAAAATTTGATCAACTAAGCCGTTTACTCCTTCTTATGTTATTTATCCTCCAATCCTGTTCTACGCCGGTGGGCCTTGAACCGGTGTCCGGCCTGGATACTGAGGTCCTGGTGCCGCCGTCAAACTTCGCCGATGGCCAGGTACAAGCGGTTTTTCTGGTTGTACTGGATAAAATGGATATGGATAACCTCAGTGATCATTTCATTGCCTACAGTGATCCGATGCTGCCCTGTGTGAGCGCCTGCGACTCACTGCATAAGCTTTTCATCCAACTAGAGCCTGGCGGATACCTGGTAATTCCGGTGGGACTGACTGTCGCCCCGCAATTATTATTTACCAGCCTGGATTCCCTGTTGGCGCTACCCCAGTTGCCGATCCGGTTGCCAGGTTCAAATGATTTGGAAATCCTGTCTGCATCACACTCCATTTTGATTAAAGAACGGCAGATTGCCACCCTGCCCGTTTCTCCCTGGCGGATCGATTTATAAATGAATCTAAAGACCGGATTATTCCTGGCCATGTGGTCGTCATTATCGTTTGGGGTTGCCATCGGCGCCACCATCCGTGGCAGGGTCATCGACGGTGAGAACGGTCAGCCGCTGCCGGGAGCCAATGTTATGGTGCGCCACAGCTTCAGCGGGGCAGCCAGCGATGAAAAAGGCTATTTCACTATCTATGGAATAGCAGATAACAGCACGGTGCTGGTAGTTACAATGATTGGTTATCAGCGACAAACGGTACCTGTCAACGATGATGAATTGCTCGAGATAAAACTAAATCCGGCAGTGCTGAGCTCGCCCCAGGTAGTGGTAACCGCTACACGCAAAATGCAGGATATTATGGATGCGCCAATGGCGGTTGCCGTGATTGGCCCGCGCCAGATTGCCGACCGGGCCGCCACCAGCATCGAGCAGGTTTTACCACAGCAGGCCGGTATCGCCATTGTTAAAGATCAGATAAATATCCGCGGGGCCAACAGTTATTCTCTGGGGGCCGGTAATCGCTCATTGCTCTTGCTGGATGGCATTCCCCTGCTGGGCAGCGCCGCCGGCAATATCACATGGGGAATTATTCCCGCCTCGGAAATCGCCCGGATCGAGGTGGTGAAATCCAGTGGATCGGCCTTATACGGCTCCAGCGCCATGGGCGGCGTAATCAATATTATCACTCGTAACACGCCGGCCAAGCCTGAAAGCCGTTTCCGAATTAAGTCCGGTTTTTACAGTCAGCCAAAATACCGCCAGTGGCGCTGGCGTGACCGGCCGGGCTTTTTCCAGGTTGGTGAAATCACCCACGCACGCCCGCTGGGACAGCACGGCTTCTGGCTGCGTCTGCAGGGACGCAATGATGACGGTTACTACCGGCTGGGCTGGGAAAAGGCCCTGAACCTCACCGGTAAACTAAAGCTGAATTTTGGTGATCGTTATAATGCATCGCTGTTTGCCAATCTGCTGGCCGATGAAAAAGGAACCAGTTCGCTCTGGCGGGACGCCGCCCACCCGTTTGAGGCACCGGTAGGTTACGAAAATGACCGTACCAGCGGTACCAAATTCAATTTCAGCGGCTTTGCCAATTATATTTCCACGACCGCCACCGTCATGAAATTGAAGGCGGCCGTATATCTGGTGGATTGGGAAACCGATGCCCTGACCAATAATGATTTTTCCCACGAACGCAAATATTTCCTGGAATATCAGATAGCCACCGACTGGCATGATAATTTCAGTTCTACCGCCGGCATCGCCACACAGCGGGCAACGATTGATGCGCAGATTTTCGGTGGTCATTCCAGTTTATCGGGGGCCGGGTATTTCAACGGTCAACTCAAACTGCCCTGGAAAACGACCCTGTCATTCGGCGGACGATTCGAGTCCTATCGTGTGGATAATCATCTCCTTGACCAGACCCTGTCACCCTTAATCGCCGTTAATTACCGGCCACTGGATAACCTGTCGCTGCGGGCATCAATGGGCCATGGCTTCCGTGTGCCCACGGTGGCGGAATTATACTCCAATTCTCAATTAAGCGTATTCAAAGTGGTACCCAATCCTCACCTGGGGGCCGAGACCAGTTGGTCGCAGGAGTTTGGCGCCACAGTTCTTATTCCCCAAAGCGGGGCGGTAACCGCGGCGAAGTTTGATCTGGCACTGTTCAAAACCGATTATCAGGACATGATCGAACCGGTAATCCACAATACTGATACTGTGCGATTCACCAACATCACCTCGGCGGCGATCACCGGATTGGAAATAGGTCTGCAGGCCGGTTTTTTTAAAGACTTGCTGGTAGCCGAACTGGCCTACGCCTGGATCGATCCAGTAGAAATGAGTAACAGTGGCCGGGTGGTGGACACCCTGTCCTATCGTTTTCGCCATAGCTTTAACGGTCGGGTAGCCATCAATTGGCGGCAATGGGCGGCGGCGGTTGATTATCGCTACAACAGTCGCATGGAGCGCGTGGAATTGTTTCAGGAGAATTCACTAACGGGCGCTGATCGGCGGGTGCCGATCCATATCTGGTCAGTCGGATTTGAATATACTATCAATAGCCTGAATTTTAACCTGCGCATAGAAAATCTGATGCAATATTATTATGTTGACCTGGAACGAAATATGGGTCCGGAGCGCAGTCTGGCGCTGGC
>LSCG01000019.1 GCA_001577055.1 Fidelibacterota bacterium TCS56 | reverse complement strand
AAAGAGACTCATTTTCTTAATCATCGTATCTCCATTAATCTGATTTTATTCTACTGGGGAAGATGCTTCAGGTTTCAGGTGGTAGCTTAGATAGATAAAGGGTGTATCGATAATCGCTACGACCAACTTAAATAAATAAGTAGTTAACAGTACCTCTGCCAGGGCTGTTCCGCTCAGGGAGCCGGCAGAATGAAAAATTTTCGGTAGCAGGTAAAAAGCCAGAGAAGCGAATATTACGGTATCAAGGGCCTGGCTCACCAGGGTACTGAGATTATTGCGCAGCCACAACCAGCGACCGCTGAATTTCTGCTTCCACAGATGGAAGGCCCAAACATCGTGTAACTGCGACACAAGATAGGCCGCCAGACTGGCTAAAATAATGGCCGGCCCACTGGAAAAAATACTGATCATCCCCTCCGAGGCCCCCCAGTCGGAAGAATTGGGCTGGTACAATAAAATCAACTGTGACATAACCAGATAGAATACCGCTGCCACCAGGCCGACGAATACGCCTTTACGGGCTGCTGACCGTCCATAGTGTTCCGACAGTAAATCTGTGGCAAGAAAGATTGCACCGTAAACTACATTTCCACCGGTAGCGCCCAGACCGAATAAGTCGAATTGCTTGGTTACAAAGATATTGGCCAGTACGATCGACATGGCGATAAAGGCATACAACCACTGCCGCCCTAAGCGGAACGCCAGCAAAGTAAAGGCCAGGCCGATCAATGTCTGCCCGATGAAAATCACTTCATTGGGCATTGGTCAATGCCTCCTTAAAAAAGTGCGGCGGACGCACGGGCCGCTGGTTCCGGTTGGTAAAACAATGTTCGGTATACCCGGAAACGATCAATTTGTTCTCACAATTTATTCGATATTCTATCCGCATACGCGCCCCGGTAAATTGATCCAGGCGGCAGGTTATTTCCAGCAAATCGTCGAACCGGGCCGAGCCCGGGTATTCGCAATGACTGGCAACAACCGGCAGGTAATATCCACGGGCTTCAATATCGGGAACCTGAACACCGATCCTCCGCAGTAATTCCGTGCGGGCGGCTTCAAAATACTCCAGGTAGCGACTGTAGTACACCACTCCCATCTGATCCACGTCCCGGTAATAGACGCGCGTCCGGTAAACTCCCTCGGCCATTATTTTTCGTTGAAGGCGCCGATTTTGTCAAGTTGCGCTATCCTGGCTTCCAGCAATACATCAGGTGACAGGGAGGCCAGTTGCTCCAGTTCCTCAAGGATGACAGCTTTCAGCCGCCGGGCCGCCCCCTCATGATCACGATGAGCACCGCCCAGGGGTTCCTCAACCAGGCGATTGCAGATTCCCATATCCACCAAGTCCCTGGCCGTAACTTTCATCGCATTGGCTGCCTCGGGCGCTTTGCGGGCGTCACGCCACAGGATTGAAGCACAACCCTCGGGACTGATAACCGAGAACCAGGTATTCTCGAGCATTACCAGGCGGTCGCCAACCCCAATACCCAGGGCCCCGCCGCTGGCGCCCTCGCCGATTACGATAATGATAATCGGCACTTTAATCTGCGACATTTCGAACAGATTGCGGGCGATAGCCTCACCCTGGCCCCGTTCTTCGGCTCCCAACCCGGGATAGGCACCGGTGGTATCCAATAAAGAGATGATCGGCAGGTTGAATTTTTCCGCCAGCTTCATCAGCCGCAGGGCCTTACGATAGCCTTCCGGACGCATCATCCCGAAATTACGAAAGAGATTATCCTTGGTATTGCGCCCCTTTTGCTGCCCGATCCACATCACCGGTTGCTCATCAATCGTACCCATTCCGCATACCACCGCCGGGTCATCGGCAAAATAACGGTCTCCATGCAGTTCGATAAAATCTGGTGAAATCAGATTAATATAATCCAGGCTGTAGGGCCGTTTGGGATGGCGCGCCAACTGGACCCGCTGCCAACGGGATAAACTGCCATGGATCTTTTTAATCAGGCGTTGGCGTTTATTTTCCAAGTCACTGATTTCACGGCTGATACCGGAGTCGCTTAAATTCCGGGAACGCAATTCCAGCAGTTTATCTTCGATCTCGGTGATCGGTTTTTCAAATTCAAGTACAAAATTATTCATATCAATTACCAACGAATGACTTCAATAAAATTTCCAGATCCAGCGTAAACGTCTGATGTTGGACATAATAATGCTCCAGCAAACGCCGCTCATCCGGTGAATACTGAATCTTCCGCAAATAATGAAGTCCGGTGATCCCGGGACTGTATATCAGTTGCGGATTCGGTTCATCGCCAGGGGTAAGTGCGGCGCCAACCAGACTCATGCGACCTCGTAAAACCTGCCAGAGTAACGGCAGTTTCCCAACGAATCGATTGTCTGAGTCAATTATCCGGCCCCGGAATTGCGATCCGTCTGGCCCCCAAAACTGCTCGGAACGCATTTTACCGGTCAGGGAATATATTACCAGCAGCGGCGATGTCAATACCATAATCACCAGCGATGCAGTCAGGTCGAACAGCCGTTTACTGAGCTGGTGAAAGCGACGGAAAACCGAATATTCTACATTAATAAAAGAAAACTCGCCGATCTCCTCTACCGCAGCTTTACCCAGCAGGATGTCCTGCTCCCTGGGAACCATGCGATAGGTCAGGTTCAAATCCCTGGTTTCTTCCATCACATCCAGAATTTTCTTGTTGGTCAGTCGTCCGGATGAAAAAATCAATTCATTGATCTTGTTTTTGGTAATCACCGCGCGAATATCGGTCAGCGAACCCACAAATGGCAGCGGTAAGCTGTCAACGGATTCCCCCCTGCTATCGCTGAAGCCCACCAGTTCCAGTCCCGTATCGAAACGCTGGCGCAATCGGTTGGCAATCCGCCGGCCTTCATTATCGGTGCCAATTATCAACGCCCGCCGGGCGAACAACAGGCTATGCTTATTATTAACCGGGCGGAACCAGCCACGGGCAATCAGAAAATTAATCAGGATACGCCACCCCGGAAGTAAAAAAGCAATCAGCAGCGACGCCACCAGTATCACCAGCCGGGAAAAGGCGTACTGCTTGAAGAAATAGGTAAAAGCCACCGCCGCCAGAAAACCGGTGAGTGCCGCCAGAATGGCCCGGGAATACGACAGTAGATAGCGCGAGTATAATTGAAATAATCCTGCCACGATAATCCAGAAGAATATGTAAATCCCGGGGATTAACCCCCGGCTGACCACCAGGGGTTCATAATCAGGAAATTTCAGCGGAATGGCCAGCAGGAAAGCTGCCGCCACCGCCATGGCATCCAGGGCTATTGAAATCATCTGGGAGCGGCGGCTACCCAACAAAGCCAGCAATTTGCGAACCCCGATTCCCAGACGAATCACCACCCGCACCAGCACCCCATACCCGGCGGAAAAATGTTTATCGGCAAACAGCACCATGGCATTATAAAACGCGTTAATACTGTCAAAGGGCGCTGTCTTGACCGACTCACCCTGATAATGAATGATCTGTGTCTCGGCCAGATATACTACCTGCAATCCATTTTGCCTGACCCGATAGCAGATATCCAAATCTTCGCCAAACATGAAGAAGCGCTCATCGAAACCACCCAGGGATTGATAGAGAGCGGTGCTTAAAAACATGCACGAACCACTGACCGCATCAACAGCATGGGTTGTATCCGGGTCAAGGTAAGATAAATTATATTTATTGGCCCAGCGTGCCCGGGGGAAAATTTTGTTCAAACCGAGTATTTTGGGAGCGGCGACCTTTAAGGTGGGAAATGATCGTTTGCAGGCCGCCTGCAGGGTGCCGTCAGCATTCAGGATTTTTGGTCCCGCCAATCCCACATGGGGATTTCGATCCAGGTAACGCTGCAGTGTGTGAATAGTATTCTCCTGCAACACCGTATCCGGATTGAGGATCAACAGATAATCGCCACGGGCTGCGGCGGCGGCCTGGTTGACTGCTTTCCCAAAACCACGGTTCTCATCGTTGGTAATCAGTTTTATATCAGGGTATTGATCGCGAATAAATTCTGGTGTGCCATCAAATGAATTATTATCCACGACCACGGTTTCAATGTTACCGGAAAAATCACTGCGGCGGATGGATAGAATCGTCTGATCGAGAAATTGTTTGACGTTATAACTTACAATTAAGACTGAAACCTGTGGCGCAGACATGAATTATTTTATTCGCCCGGTAATTTTCCAGATGCGAAGACGCCAGACCATCCAGATTGCTTCAAACATAATCCGCTTGCTCATTTTTGATTCACCGATTGTACGGTCGATGAAAATAATCGGGTGCTCAACCACCTTGAAACCGGCGGCCCAGGCGCGAAAATGCATCTCAATCTGGAATGAATAACCCTGTGACTCCACCTGATCCAGGTCAATTCGGCGCAATACTGCCTGCTTCCAGGCCTTGAAACCGGCAGTGCAGTCCATAATGGGCATGCCGGTAATCCACCGCGAGTACATATTGGCTCCGTAGCTCAACGCCAGGCGTTGCAGCGGCCAGCGCACCACGCTGATCCCGTCACAATAGCGGCTGCCGATTACCACGTCGGCCCCTTGGAGTTTGGCGATCATCTCCGGGATTTCATTGGGATCATGGGAGAGATCGGCGTCCATCTGGATGATCGTATCATAATCACGGTCCAAAGCCCATTTAAAACCATGGCAATAGGCCGTGCCCAGTCCGGCCTTGCCTGGCCGTTTCTCCAGGTGCAGATTGGGATATTCCGCCATCAGCGATTCCACAACATCGGCGGTGCCATCCGGTGAATTATCGTCAATAATCAGCACATGATAATCAGCATTGATCGTGAATAATTTCTCAATCAAATTGCCGATGTTTTTACGTTCATTATAAGTTGGTGATATTATTACCGTTTTCATAATGTATCCTGAATTCTGATTTGCCGTAAAGCCTGGTAAGTCGAATATGGTTTCACACCTGTTTCGCGGATCAGTTTATCAATTTTAACACCACCGCGCAGGGGGCGCCGGGCGCGTTGTTTCAATTCAGCGGTGGTAATCGGCTGCAGCAGTTCCTGATCCAAATCAAATACATTTGCGATCTCCCGGGCGAAATCCAGACGCGATAAATAATTACTGCTGCCATAATTATATATGCCCACCGTCTTCTCACGAATAAAATAGCAGATTGTTTCGCTTAACCCGATCGTCCAGGCCGGGTTATTCCATTGGTCCGCAACAATATTGATCTGTCGGCCATCCCGCAGGGAATCCACCACCCATTTTACGAAACTGGCCCTGGTGTTGGTATTTCCACCAAACACGACGTTTGTGCGGATGATAGTCACCGGGAAATCGGCCTTGCCCAGTGCCTGTTCACCGGCCAGCTTCGTTTTTCCATATTCGTTTACCGGTGATGGCGGGGCATCTTCGCCATAGGGTCCGGCAGATCCGTCAAACAGATAGTCGGTGGAAATCTGGACAAAATGGCAGTCGCTGTCGGCTAAAGCCAATGTAAAATTGCTCACCGCACCGGCGTTGATCGCAAAGGCCGCGTGCGGATCATTTTCGCAACCGTCCACATTGGTCATGGCCGCCAGATTTATCACGACCTGGGGCCGGAATTCGTCCACCGTCAGGCGAACGGCATCAATTTCGGCGATGTTGAGTTGCTGCATTTGATATGACGCAGACCCTGTCCCGGCCGGTGTTTTTAAATCTGTGGCCAGGACTTCATAATCAGACAGGAGCGGGAGTAAATCGCACCCCAACTGGCCAAATGCACCGGTAACTAAAACTCGTTGCACAGTGGGCCTCAACCGGTGGTGGTTTCCACGTAAAACGATTTCAGCAGAATTTCCAGTTGGCGCATCACGATGATTTTATCCTTGCCTGGGAAGAAGACCAGGCCGTTGATCTCATAGGTTCGATCGGTGATGCCATCATAAAATATGTAGTGGAAAAACGGTCCGCCTTTGGGTTCACCCACCGATTCCCATAAACCACTGGATCGCCAGGCGGTCCAGTCGATAAACGGCCGCTGGTCCAGTTGGTAAAGATGATCAATAAAACGGATATCCCCGTATTTTTCTTGCCCATATGCCAATGTACGCTTGCGGGCTTCTTGCTCATTTTTAACCGTCAACCCCGGTTCCCAGGAGACGGAAACCCAGCGGTAGGGTAAATCGCGCCCCATCCAGAAAAAGCTGGAATCGGGACTATCGCGCAGGATTTCATAGCCCCAGGGAATTTTGATGCCCCAGCCATATTTGCCAAAAAGCTGTTCTTCAGGCAATTCCTGCCGGGCGTGGTCAAAGATGTAACCTGACTGGCGGCGATCAAATAATTCATCGAATTGCCGGCGTAGCCATTTACGGTGTTTTTGCATCTGCCGGTTAAGATGGTCCGTATCAGTGGCACTCATCACCACATACAACTGATTCTCGGCAGCCAGATCGCCGGTAAGAAACAGCGCCTCGCCACCGTTTTTGGACTGCCGGTAATTCACAGCGGACAGCAATTGTTTTACCAGTCGATTACCAGGATTGTTTTCATCGGTCCCCAGTCCGACAACGATAAAATTGATATGGGTTTTATAGCGGTTATACTCCTCCACATCGGCAAATTCAATTCGATAATAGGGTTCGGGCTGGGGAGTAAATAAGGTATCGCTAAATACCAATTCCAGGGCGCTGCGCACCTGGGCCCGGTCGGGTCGCGGGCAGATCACCGTTACTTTATTCTCATCCCCGATAGCCGTACGTTTCTGACCGCAGCCAATCAGGAGTAAAGTTCCCAGAAAAATGATAGCAGCAAATGATTTTCTCATGGAATTTTCTCTTGCTTCAAACAGCAGAATTTCTCACAGACGTCGCCATTAGCACAACCAAAACTCGTTGAAATTGAATTATTGCCGGCGCTGGTCTTCCGTGAGAGCAAAATTGGCCTGTAAACGATTCATATCCACTTTTACCAGACGCACCTGAACTTCATCGCCCAATTGATATTTGCCATCCATCTGTTGACTCGTCAGTGAATACTCTTCAGGATTATAAGTCCAGTCGTTTGCTCCCAAAGTGTCCACATGGACCAGGCCTTCCACCAGTGAATTTTGCAGTTCGACGAAAAACCCGAAATTCAACACACCGGAAATTAAACCGGTAAATTCCTGGTCCTGTTGGTGAGCGAGCCAACGTAATTGCTTGATTTTAATATACTCACGTTCGGCCTCCAGGGCTTTAATCTCCTGTTCCGTAATCCATTCGGCGACTTTGGCCAATTTTTCTCCCGGCCAGAGGTGGACTTTTCCAGGGTCTTTCTTATTCTTGATGATACGGTGCACAACCAGATCAGCATAGCGCCTGATGGGCGAGGTGAAATGTGTGTAATGTTTAAAGGCCAGTCCGAAATGGACGGCATTAACGGTGCTGTAAACGGCTTTGGTCAACGAACGCAGGGCGATGTTTTCGATCAGGGCATGGTAAGGTGAATCAGCCGTCCGGGCCAGAATCTGTCGAAATTCCGATGAGCTCAAGCTGGATTTAATCGGCCCCGAATACACTTTCAGGGAGCGGAGCAGTTCCAGGAAATGCCGCACATCCTTGGTCTCGGGCTTGGGATGAATCCGATAGAGGAACGGTGATATATTTCTGTCACCCAGGGGATATTTCTCGGCGATCAAACGGTTTGCCAGCAGCATACACTCTTCCACCAGACGGTGGCTCTCCCAGCGTTCACTGGGCCGAATCTCATGTGGAACACCATGCCGATTAAGTTTGATTATCGGCTCGGGTATATCAAAATCAATGCTGCCCCAGCCCTTCCGCTCCGATCGTAACCTTCGGGTCAGTTTGGTCAACAACCTGATCGCCGGAGCCTGCGGTGATTCCGAGTCACCATCGATAATCGCCTGGACCTGTGAATAGGTGAAGCGCCGGCGACTGTGAATCACGGTCGGTTCCGCCTTCAGCTTACGGGCCTTAAAATCATGGTTTAAATCGATCAGGGCCGACATGGCCAGTCGATCGCAATCCGGTTTCAACGAGCATAAATCCGCCGATAATTCCTTGGGCAGCATATGGATCGTGTGACCGGTAAAATAGACCGAGTTGGCCCGGTTATAGGCTTCCTTATCCAGGTGGGACCCCGGACGGACAAAATGGCTCACATCGGCGATATGCACCCCCAGTCGATAACCGCTGTCGGTGACTTCAATGGACAAGGCATCGTCAAAATCGCTGGCGGATTCCGGATCTATGGTAAAAGTTTCCAGGTGTCGCAAATCCAGCCGCTTCTCAATCTCGGCCGCCTCGATTTGGGCCTGCCGTGCTTCACGGACAACCGCCGCCGGAAATTCCGATGGATAATCATAGCGGCGGCAAATTAGCTTCACGTCATTCCGGGGATCGCCGGTCTCGCCGATGACCTCAACCACTTTTACCGAGATCACACCCTGGTCACCGCCCCAATCCACAACTTTAGTCACTACCTCCTGACCCGGACTGAATTTTATTGAACGCTGCCGGTCGATCTTGATGCCGCGTTCCGGCGTCACCGGCTGCAGATCCAGGAAATATTCGCCGCGTTGCTCAATCACACTGCCGATCAGCCGCTTGGTTTTACGGGCCAGGATACGAATGATCTTCCCGCGCGGATTACCGAAGCGTCCACTCTTAAACAGGCGGGCCTGGACAAAATCCCCATCGATCGCCCCGCCCATTTGCCGTCGGCCAATAAAAATATCATCTGATTCCGGTCCCGTCAGTATGAAGCCGAAGCCCTTGGCATTGATTTTAATGCGGCCTTCCACCAGCGGTGATCGAGGATTATACCGATATTTTCCCCGGCCGGCACTCAGGATGATCTGATGGGACTTCAGGCGGTTGACAATCGTTTTCAGGTTGTCCAGTGATTCCGGCGGGAGCTCCAGCTTTTTACTAATATCTTTGATACGAAAGCTGCGTTTCGGATCTTCGCGCAACAATTCTAATACGGCGGTTCTGATTGTAATAATATCCTGCAAATGAGATTTCCTTGTTCAAGCGCCTAAAGGCGGTTAATAATTTGAAGATGAATTTTCCCCTGGTTCAGGCGATCATTTCGCCCCAAACCATAGCTGATCCGCAAAATTGTCGATCGGCTGCGCTGAATCAACCCCCACCCCACTCCCAGCGGTAAAGGAGTATAGCGTTCCTGCACAGCCGTATCAAGGAAAGAAAACAGACGTAAATTTTGGCCGGCGCGATAAAAAACCTCGAACCGGGGGACCAACACCCAGTCAGCGGTAAACAGGTCCTCACTGTAACCGCGTAAAGTTTTAATCCCCCCAAACGAAACAGCAGAAGCGACATCATCGCTTTCGTGGTTACCACGACCCCACAGCCCCAGGTGAAAATAAAACGCCGGGTTCAGGGTTCCATACCAGCCGGCCGACAACTGGAAAGAAGCGGTGGCGCTGTTATTACCAGCGATGGTGCCAGTCCCCAATCCGCAGTCCAGTTGCCAGTAAGTGCCGGCAGAAGGCAGCCAGCGATCATTACGGCGATCCGACTGGTTTCCGACGGCCAGTTGGCGATTGAGCGAAGGGGAAACACCGGCCGAGTCACCGCGATCAGTCGGGTTAATCTCTTTCCGCGAAAGACCGATCGACCATCGTGAACCACCGGTACCCGCCGCCAGCAGGCTTAATTTCTGTCCCTGCCGGACAAACAGGCCGTTTTCCAAATCCTGCCAAAATCGTACGGCAAAGCCCAGTTTCGATCCAAAGGGATGGGGTTCGGCCAAAGCCAGTAAAATGTTCTGGGAAATGGAATTTTTACGGCGCCATAAAACATCCAGCACACCAGCCGTACGCCAACTGTTTTCCAGATGCAGATCAATCTCGCCAGTAATCTGCCAGTCGCCGGCCGCATCACGTTCAGCACCCATAATTCCACTGAAGCGGCTGGCGAAATCCGGCCTTAAATTGATTATCGCCGCTGTCTGGCCGTCACCGTAGCGGGCCAACTGATAGCCGGACCGGGCAGTTATGAATGCGTATGATGCGGCGATGCGGCTAAAACGCCGATTGGAATAGGTGGGCGGCGCCGTTCCCAGCAGGGGCTGGAAAATCTGATTCCCAACGACCGGTTGAATGACGGTACCCGAATTCACGATCAATGAATCAACGGTTATTTTCATTATCCGTGAATCATATTTCAGCAAACTGTCACCGCTGATTTCCACCAGATAATAGCCGGTTCCCAGACCGGTTGATCGCCGGGACAGCGAATCCAATCTGAAATGTAATTCGCTCGTATCACCGATGGCTTCCACCCGGTGGGAATCGACCTGTAATTGGAAGTCCCCTCCGGACAGCAGCGCCAGACAGCCGGCAATTATCAACACTCTAAAAATAGGCACGAATCTCTCCCCTGGCGGTAATTAATCCGTCGTAGCGTGCATCATTGATAAAACTGGCATTCAGATTGGCTGATAAATTTGATCCGATCATAAGCTGGGAGTTGATCAGAATTCGCAGAGATTCCCCGCGGGCCAGACCATTCAGGGCCTCCGGCGGCAGGGCTGCTTCTGCAGAAGCGCCGGTCCGGTGGTATTCAATCCGTGCCTGGATACGGCCCTGACGACCGATGAAGCGCAAAACATCGGACTTGATACCTATCGCCCGGGCCGCAAAGGATTCATCGTGTACCTGTCCCGTAGCCTGCCCTCCCTGCAAACCACCTGCGATTTGCCAGGTGTTGTTAAGACTCAATTTGAGACTGGTTTCCAGCCACCAGCCACCGGTGTCCCGTTCCCGCAAGCCTGATATGGATGATTCGGTGGCGCTGGTGGTAACAGTCAGGTCATTCAGCAGTTGCAGACTCCGGCTCAACCGGCGTTGATTATAGACACCCAGTTCCGACCGGTGGCGCAGGTCGGTTCCCCGCGGATCAATACCATCTAAATCTTTACTAAACCGCCCCCACAGGCGCCAGCGACGGTGACCGGTGACGGAACGGTAGTCCCATTCCTGGAAAAGATTCCATTGTGATTTAGTGATATTTTCGGCATTCAGGTCAGCCGAGAAAAGCCGGTGGACACTTAATCGACGACCGGCAAAACGGAGATGCAGATTGGAATTCATCTGCCAGGCCTTCAGGGCGGCCAGGCGGGATTTGGCAAAATCAATTTTCAACCGTTGATCGGACTCGAAACCCGTGGACGGGACCCGGTCGCCGATGGGGACCGATAATGCTAAAAAAGCCCCATTGGGGTCGGCCACATATTCATTGAAATCAGGATCAAAACGGTGTGTACCCAAACCGGTGCCCACGGAATCAAAAACCAGGGCGTATTTTTCGGTAAACTGTTCTTCCAGACGTGCTTTCAAATCCCAGCGGATGGGATGGTCCCGGCGGGCGTATCCCAGATAAGACCGTAGCAGTTCATATTCGCTGGTTGCATCCATCTGTGTTTCGCGGGTCAATTGCTTTTGGAATACCAGCTCATAATTCCAGCCGCGGGTGTTGCTCCCCTTAATTTCCAAATGACCGTTATATGCCTGGCGCGTCAGTTGCAGTTCGCCGGCAGTCGTATCGGGTGACCAATCCAGGCGGCGGACTATTCCCAGTTCTCCACGGTGCTGTGAATGATCGATGAGTAGCCCGGTTTTCTGTTCCTCAAGGCGAGACCGGCGTTGTGCCAATTCAGTCCGAATCTGATAAAATGGATGGAAAACACCCGGCAGCAGCTCAATGCGGCTGTTGGCTTGCAACAGGCGTTCCCCTTTCGTTTTGACCTGATTGTAGCGCCCGGCCACCAGTGGAATAAAATGTTGGCTGC
Source organism: Fidelibacterota bacterium TCS56 (assembly GCA_001577055.1). Lineage (GTDB taxonomy): Bacteria > Fidelibacterota > Marinisomatia > Marinisomatales > TCS56 > TCS56. The sequence continues at coordinate 7,170 of LSCG01000019.1, read as the reverse complement.
CCTTCAAATTGATTTCGTTGCGGCGATGGATTTGATCACTGTTCAAATATCGGGCGTGATCCCACTTAATGTCCCAGCCACCGTCATTTTCCAGGGTCAGAGTGGAATTAAGCAGATGCTCGCGGCCAATTGTTTTTTGCAGGTTCCACTCCCGCAGAAATTGCTCCTCGTGTGTTCGTTGCAGGGATTTAAAACGGTTGGTGTTACCCCAGCCCTGCAAGCGGTAATTTAAGGACCACCGGCGGGGCAGGGATAAATCGCTGGCGGCCAAATCCAATTCGTAGGCGCCGCCATGATTATCGTCATCATCCATGGACGACAGTCGATTGCGATCATTCTCAGAAATCAGCAGACCTGCGGATAAGGTAACTTTGGGCCTCACCTGAAAATCCGATCCCAGCCGTACCATTTCCACTTCCACAGGTTTGAGCAAGCGCCGCTGGGGAGAATACAAATCCTGATAAGGCTGCCGTTGTTCCGGTGGCAGATAGCGATAATACAGTCGGCCCAGGGGCGAAACCGCCCGCAGATAGGCGCCATCGACCGGATCATTTCGGAAAGAAACAGCATAACGCGTTCCACTGGTATCAGTGGTGGTTTCGATAAAACTGTAAACACCGTTGATAAGGTAGTACTCCCCGGTGGAATCTGCCCGGGCGCCGGAAATGAATCCTTCATCATCACCCAGTCGGCGCAGGCTGTCCAGCTCCATCTGACTTAATCCCACCAGTTCGGGTGAGATATTATCCCACTCCCGGAACCAGTCAAGGGTCAGATGGCCACGGGAGGAAATTTCGCCACCGGCCGACGCTCCCAGCAAATGGCGATTGAAGGAGAAATCGCTGTACTGGTACTCGATCAGGATATCACTGTCGGCATGGATCAATTGACGTGGTGTAAAAAACACTTCGCCGACGCTGTAGTCGATGGTATAATCATGATTTTCACCCCGCACCTGCAGTTCGCCATCCACGTACACTTTCTCCGAACCGGCAGTAACCAGAATATCACTGCTGCCGGTGACCGAAACCAGTGCGTAAGGTCCCTGGTTGCCCTGGCGACCTTTAAATTCCAATTGATGGTAATTGCCGCGATTTCCCGCCACCACCAAGGCCCCGTTGAAGTTGTTCTGTTTGATTTCACCACGCAATCCCGTCAGCCGCCGTTCGATCTGCAGAAACCGTCCCCGCTCGATGGCAAATTCCATATCACCGGCATTTACCGATCCCAGGGGATGGCTTATGTTTAGAAATACCTGGTCGATTTCCTCCAATGACCGCGTATTGCCTTCCGGTTGGATGGGGATACTCTCATCGGCCAGGATGCCGTTAATCTGAATATCATCACTCAATTGGCCATTCAGTTGCAGCCGCAGTCCACCGCTGAAATCTGTGCCACCGAATGGTGAGACTTCGACGCTGCGATAAAAACTACCGGCGGCAGATACCTGGTCCGTGCCTGCCTGTGTCGACTGGTCTGAAATCTTTACTGTCTTGGTAGCAGGTTGAACAGCCGCGGAATCGCTTAACAACGGCAAGCGATAATAAGGCGGTAACCACACTGTTGGCACGGAGGGCGCCAGGTATTGATAGATGGCAATATATTTCGATTCCCGTTCCTGAGGCAGGTCTAAAGTGATGATACCGGGGATGGGCCGCAGTGAAAAATCCTTGACCCAGCTACCATCGCGGTACAGGGTCATCGTTCCGGAAATTATCTGTCGATGCGGCAGGGTCAGAATCGAATCACCGGGCAGGGCGGTAAGCGTATCCCGGGCTGTGATAAACTGCAGCGGCTCACCTTTCACAGCCGCTATGATCATTAACGCAGCCAGCAGTCTGGGCAACATGGGACTAGTTCTTTATCAGCCATAGGAGGGGTTGGTCGCCGATCAGGAAATATAGATAATCCGTCGATTGCCCCACCCCATTCACGGGATTTCCGATTTTCTCGACCGGCGCGGGGATGGCTTCCATCTCAGGAAAAGTAAACCAGCTTCCGGCTTTGGTGACCAGCAGCATTTCACCATCGATCGCCAGCGGAGACAAAAATCGAGTACCCGTTTGCGGTACAATCATTATTTTACGTCCCAGGCGGGTGAATACGCCCACAGCCCTGGAACCTGTCAAATAAATTTTGCCATCCCTGCTGGCTCTGAAAGCCGTGATATCGTTCAGCGCGGGAAACGGCCCCAGATCCAACCACCGGCTAAGCTGTCCATCGTGGGTATCCAGTTGATATATCTGACTGGCCGTCTGGTCATAAATTAAAACTCTCCCCCAGTGGTCACTGGTAATCATATCAGGATAAATATCCGGTCCGGTAACCGATAGATCATACAGCCGGCGGAAATTCAGGAAGTGATCATACACCAGAATTCGCTGAGTGGCACGATCAGCCACCAGCAGGTCATACCCGTTAATCGCGATCGATACCGGATCGATTAATTCGGCCTCACGCCCCTGACCGCCGGCAGATTTAATTTTGCCGGAAATCAGATCATATTGGAGCAGGCGTCGATGGGAATAATCAATGGCCATCAGACTTGACTTGCCGCTGATAACCACTGCATCCACGGTAATTTCGGCGCCAAAAAGTTCACGCAGATTAATTACGTCAACGGGTTGTCGATTATCCTGGCCGAAAGTTTGGGCCAGCACAATAATCAACACGCTGAGTCTCGTCAGAGCCATATTCACCCGCTCATTGCCGCAGGCGACGGTATTCCTTCCCGATGGGTCGCCACAGGAAAAAAGCGCCGGTGGCGACCAGTAACAAAGCAAATAGCTGGGCTCCGCTTAGTCCCCACAGATATTTAGGATTGATGCGGATAAATTCAATCAGAAAGCGCTCTGTACCAGCCAGGATGAAGTAGGTGAAGAATAATTGACCGGTAATTTTAATTTTCAACCGCAGACGCCACAGAATAAAAAAGATCGACAATCCCAAGGCGAATTCGTACAACTGCGTCGGGTGCACATGAACTCCCGCCGGCAGATGCGGGATGTGAATTCCCCATGGCAGGTCGGTGTTCAATCCGTAGCAGCAGCCGTTCATAAAACAACCGGTGCGGCCAATGGCATATCCCAGAATCAGTAAGGGCGCCACAATATCGGAAAATGTCAGCCAGTCCAATTTATTGCGGACCAGAACGTAAGTTACACCCAATGTGCCACCTACCAGACCGCCAAAAAACACTAAGCCATACCCGGAGAAGATCGTCCCCACCGGATCGGCCATCACCTGGGAGATATTCTCCAGCAGATACCAGATTTTTGAGCCGCCGATACCACCGATCGCACCCCACAGGATTATGTCGGTGGCAATCTTCGGCTCATAATTCAGACGTTTCAGCTCGCGGTAGAGCAGATAATAATCCACGTAGAAAGCGCATACCAGCGCCACGCCATAAGCATGGAGCTTAAACGGTCCGATTTCAAGCAGGATTGGATACATTCAGCTTTTCACCACAATTAGCGCAGAATTTATCACTCCTGTTAACAGCCTCACCGCACCGGGTGCAATATGATCCCCCTGAATTGCTTTTGACGGAGGTTGGGCTGATTTCGGGCTCACCGGAAGCACGGCGACGGAAATACAGGAATCCGATAATCACCACCACTACCGCTAATACTAACAGGGGTTGGTACAGGGGAAGGCTATGCCGTTCCACCGCCGGAGGCGCCGGGGGCATGCCGGAGGAAGTCCCTGAGGAACCCATCATTTTCTGTAATTGCTCAATGCTGGTTTGCCCGGTATGATTCTCATAGCTTACTGTCAATTTTAAGCTTTCACCAGCGGCCAGTGGACCGACAGTCTGGCGATAAAAAGTCATTCCATGTTGATCGCTGAAGGTCTCCATCGCCGGATAGGGTGGCTGGAAATTCTCGACCACCAGTGGTTTTTGCACGGCCAGCAAAACCGTGGGCACCGCGTGGCCAAAATGTAAATCGTATTCCAAGTGACGATTGTGATCGTCAGAAAAAGGATTATAGTAGAATTCAATATGGAATTCCGGACGCATGATGGTCACATTAATCCACTTCTCACCATCGACAGATTGGATTTCCAGCGGATGCAAATCACTGGTGGTGTCCACGATACCGGCTGACAAGACTCGTTCAGTCTGATCGGGAATCTTGAATTCCAGCTTTTGCGGAAGTTGATCCGGGTCCGCTTTCCCGGTATAAATAACCAACACACCGGGATGGTCATATTCAGGCCAGAGCGAGAAGATTAATTCATTAAAACCCGATTGGGCTCCAGCCAGTCCGCTCAGTAACAGTAATACCCCCGTAATTAAAAATCGTCGCATAATTATCCTTAAGTTAATTAATGAAGTTAATTAGAATTCTGTTCCCTTTCAGCACAGGAAAACAAGCCGATCAGACCTTGATCGTTACCATGGTCAGCGCCAATAGATCGTAAACCGTGTGTGAAAAGGCAGCAATGCCAAAACCGCGGGTCACAAATATCACACCCAGCATGGTTCCAGCCAGGCCGCGCAGAATCAACAGGGGCCAGCTAAAAATATCACCATAACTGCCCAGAAAATGGAAGGCGGAAAAAATAAGCGCAGCCACCAGCACCGCCGCGATATAACTGGTGTAAACATGCCACTGAAAAATTAGTTTCATCACCGTGGCCAGGCCGGTGATTAACAGGGCTCGGAAAACAAATTCTTCGTGGAAACCAGCGCCGATGGCCAGTACCAGTTGCTGCACCAGTGCGCTGCCATCTGATAACATCAGCAGGAGTCTGGCTTGAGCCAGCAAAGCAAACAAGATTATACCATAAACCAGGCTCTCAACCAGCATCAGCGCCAGATATGAACCTTTCACCGCCTGTGACTTCCAACTATTGAATTTTTGGACAAGCAAGATTGCTGCGATTGCAACAAAGGCCAACCCCGACAGATAGATACCGGAAATCCCGAATCCGGCTAAAATTTGCCGCATTAAGACATCCGCACCATTACGTAAATCCGGTAAATCTTCGGCGGACAGCATGATAATGCCCACCTCATACACGATTATCAGCGGCAGGGTGAAAATCAGGCTGTAGAGTAGTGAGCGGGAGGCCGTCCAGTAATTTGGTTGGCGGCGGGCCACGGACTAATCGCGGTCGATGCGTAGGACAGCCAGCAGGGCTTCCTGGGGAATTTCCACTTTACCGATCTGCTTCATGCGCTTTTTCCCTTCCTTCTGCTTCTCCCATAATTTGCGCTTGCGGGAGATATCACCACCATAACATTTGGCGGTAACATTCTTCTTCAGGGCCCGCACATTGGTGCGCGAGATAATGCGGGTACCTAAAGCAGCCTGGATCGGCACATCAAACATCTGCCTCGGGATCAGCTCCTTCAGTTTGGAGGTCAGCGCCACTCCCCGGTGGTAGGCATCTTCGGTGTGGCAGATAATCGACAGGGCGTCCACGGGTTCGTTATTGATCAGGATTTCCAGTTTCTTCAAATCACCGGAGCGGTAGCCGGCGAAAGTATAATCGAATGAAGCATATCCGCGGGTGGAGGATTTAAGTTTATCATAAAAATCGAAAATGATTTCACCCAGGGGCAGATCATAGTGGATCTGGGCTTTATCGGTGGATAGATAATGGGTATTGCGGTAGGTGCCGCGATGGGACTGGCACAATTTCATGATGGTGCCGATATATTCGGCGGGAGTGATGATTTCCGCATCCACAAATGGTTCTTTAATCAGTTCAAATTTACCAGCCGGAGGAATATTGGCCGGTGTATCAACATTCAGTATTTCACCGGTTTTCAGTTCCACTTTATAGCGCACATTGGGTGTGGTCGTTACCAGTCCCACGTTAAATTCCCGCTCCAGCCGCTCCTGGATGATTTCCATGTGCAGGAGACCCAGGAAACCACAACGGAATCCGAAACCCAGGGCTTCACTGGTTTCCGGTTCGTAGACCAGGGAAGCATCATTCAATTTCAGCTTATCCAGGGCCTGGCGCAGTTGATCGTAATCATCAGCATCGGAAGGATATAATCCAGAGAACACCATGGGTTTGATCTGCTCGTAGCCTGGCAGGGGTTCATCGGCGGCATTTTGCTTCAGGGTGAGTGTGTCACCAGCCATAATATGCCCCACATCGCGGATATTAGCGATAACATAACCGACGTCGCCGGAGCGTAATTCTTTGGCGGGGATCTGCTTCAGGACGAAATGTCCAACTTCGGTGATATCATAGGTGATGTCGTGGGCGAAGAACCGGCCGGTCATCCCTGGTTTGATGATACCATCCACCACGCGAATATAGGGAATGGCACCACGGTAATTATCATAGGTGGAATCAAAAATCAGGGCTCGCGGTTTCTGGTCGGAATGATCTTCCGGTGGTGGAATCTGATCGATAATTGCCGCAAAAATCTCTGCCAGTCCGGTGCCGGTCTTGGCGCTGACAGAGATGATCTCATCCTCGTTGCAGCCGATCAATTCGATGATCTGGCTGGTGACTTCATCCACACGGGCGGCTGGCAGATCAATTTTGTTGATAACGGGAATCAGGGTCAGGTTGTTTTCAATCGCCAGGTAAGTATTACTGACGGTCTGGGCTTCCACTCCCTGGGCGGCATCCACCAGCAACAAGGCCCCTTCGCAGGCGGCCAGCGACCGGGAAACCTCGTAACTGAAATCCACATGACCGGGAGTATCGATGAGATTCAGCGTATAATTTTTGCTATCGGTATGGTGGTATTGCATCTGGACCGGGTGGCTTTTGATAGTGATTCCCCGCTCCCGCTCCAGATCCATGCTGTCCAACACCTGAGATTTCATCTCCTTGGAGGACAACGTGCGGGTTTCCTCCAACAAACGATCGGCCAGGGTCGATTTGCCGTGGTCGATGTGGGCGATGATGCAAAAATTACGAATATGGTCCGTGGACATGGGGCAAAATTACAGTCGGTGGTCGGTGGCAAACAATCAGGAACGGTTGCCCGCTGAATATCCAACACCGATTAACGATTTGTGAAGTAAGAAGACGTTCCCGGCGGGTATGGACGGAACAGCGTTCTGCCAGAATAATGGGCACACCACGCCATTCCATACAAATAAACATTCGTTGTTCCTTGTTCTTAAATCAATAAGGCCCTGAAGGGCCTCGTGGTCAGTTCTTTAACTAACAACCCAGCCCTAACCC
>LSCG01000159.1 GCA_001577055.1 Fidelibacterota bacterium TCS56 | reverse complement strand
TCCAGAAGAATTCCTCCTCGGCCTGCAGCATACTGACACGGGGCGTCAGGGTGGTGGTGGTGATCGACATATCTGCCGTGTACAGGATAGTACTGAGACTGCTTAGCAGTATTATCCCAACCAATGTAACTGATTTCAGACTGTTTTTCATATTAATAACAAATTAATATAGCGCCCGGACAGGAATGTCCGGACGCTATATGATTACTAATTAACCACCGTAAGGTTTAAGCCACTTATGACCACCCAGGGCAGTCCAGTTCATGTTATTGAATCCATAAGCAATGGAATTAACATCGTAACCTAAGACGGTCAAATATGCACAGGCCGCGGCGGCGGTTTGACCGGTGTAACAATAGAAGATATTCTCTCCTGCCGGATCAAACACGGACAGATTACCGTCCATCGTCAACGTGGCCGGTGTTACCTGATAGGAACCGTCGATATGGCCGTAGCCCAGGTAATCGGTTTCCGACCAGTAGTTGATAATATGGCGGGTGGCAGGATCTGCCATGACATCGGCGGATGTAACCAGTGTCAGCCCGGCTTCGATGGCTACATCAATCCGCGCGTCCAGAATGGCTTCTGCTGTTTCTTCGCCGGTATCCAATTCCGGATAGTCGAAGGTGGGCAGAGCCGGTGAAGCTGTCGTCACCAGATCGTTGGCATAGGTATCCAGGCATTTGGCGGTCCATTTGTCCAGATCTTCATGGTGCCAGCTCATCCCGAACATCATGACGTAAGCTTCATAGCCCTTCATCCTGAGGAGCATGTGGGCGAAGGAAGCAGTCTGACCGGAGTAGCAGGTTACCAGAATCGGTTTGGTGGCTGATTCGGCATGCGTCCACATATCGGTTAAAGTGCTGTTTACCGCATCGGCAATCGGGTCGGGGGTGGCGTCAAAATCATCAGATGAACGCAAGTCCAACACCAGATAATCGCTCAAGGTGACTGAGCCTTCGGATAGAATCCATGAGCCCATGTTATTCATATATCCGCCGTCATCACCTTCCAGATATTCTACCAGAACTTCAAATTCGTTGATAGCATCGTCTTCATCTTCACATCCGACAAAGAACAAAAAACTGGTGGCCAACAGCAGGATTAACAGTTTGTTTAGTTTCATTATCTATTTTACCCTTATTTTACTGTCGAGTCACTTCATTCCCAGTCAATCATGACATGGAGAGCAACTCACACGTTCAGTAGTTACAGTTACTGGTTGATTAGCAGCGGTTTCCGCTGCAATTACTTCGTCCGGTATTAGATATATATCCGGTACCGGAGCAGATGGATTAAAATTGGAATTAGTGCCATCAGCGGCATAGCGCACACCATGCATATGGCAATTATCGGAGCAGTAGGCTCCATCGCTGGTATCGGTCTGGGCAGTGTATAATCTTATATTGTGAGGACTGGAATATTCCCAGGTGGGCCGGTCGTCAAAACTCAATAATGTGCTGTGGCCCCACGGTTCGTATGAATCTACCGAAACCGGTATATGGCGGACTACAATCCATTTTCCTTTATGCAGTGCCTGATCATAATTATAACCGATTTTGAAATCGGGATATTCCACGTAATCCCGGCCGCCTTCATTTATATCGTCACCGGTTGGACCGTAGCCCTCTTTCCATTCACCGCCCGTGTGGCAGCTATTACAATTATAATATGGTTGTGAGTGGCAGACGTAACAGCTGAGACCTGCGCCGTCATCCTCGGGCCAGTGCTGTTGATGATATTGGTTGCGGGCTTCCAATGCTACGGGTGGATCATCATCGTCGATATGACAGGCAGGATCGTCACAAGTTGGCAGTCCTTCCAGATGATAGCGCGTAGCCGCACCGGAGGCATCGGCATGGAAATCTTCGGTATGACAATCCAGGCATTTTTTACCGATGTTGTAATGCACATCGGGGTAATTGCCATCCAGACCGGCTTCGTAATCAATTTTAATGCGACTGCCGTGGCAGGCGGTACAATTATTATTTTGATCAGGGATGCGGTTAAACTCATGGCTGTCAATAAATCCGCCGTGCACGCTGTTGGGCCGGCTCACATGACACTGGCCGCAGGTGGTATGGCAACTGGTACATTCACCTTCGAAACCGTCGGTGAGTTCAGCCGGGCATTCATCAAAATTGGTATGATCATTTCCTGCACCCAGCTCACGCTGGGCGATGGTGGTTCGCTCACCCCAGGCCATGGTATGCATACTGTTCTTATTGGTTGCCACGATCTGAGCATGACAGGGACTGCAATTCTGTTCCGGATCGGCGGAAGGATCATGCACCAGAGTTGTATCGTGAGCTTCCTCAAATGAAGCCGGTTCGTTTCCGCCATGGCAATTGACACAGCCAACTAATGCGTGCACCGGATCAATATCGGCAAACGAATTTTGGTCTCGCCGCAGTTCAATGAATACTTTTTCCCAGGGCTCCAACGGAGCCACTTCGCCCCCTCAGCCTCCGCCGACACCGGTCTCACCTTCTGCAGGTGCATATTTTTTCAGCGTTGTTTCACTGGTATGACACCCTTCACAAGTATTGGGCTCTGGTCCGGTAACGGGATCGGTACCAGGGTCACAGCCTAAGAACAAGGCGGCCTGGATTCCGGCTACAATCGTCAGTCTGATTAATGAATTATTCATAACTATTTGTTACTATTCAAGTACATTTGGTTCAATTTGCCGGCTTGACAAGCTTTCCGATAAACTTCGCATTTACGACAATACTCTATACCTTGGTTGCATTCTGCAATGGCACAATCATCAGTAAGCCAACAGACGCGTTCACCATCCATAAATACCGGACAATTTTGCCGTTCGGTTTGGGAGCAAGGCTTAATCTCCCAGCAGGTAATCAGGGCCAGTAATACTCGCACCCCGGCCAAGTTCAATCCGTTTTCAGTGATCTGCTTGCGAAAGCAGGTAACCCATTCCAAATCTTTGTGCGAATACAAGCGGCGGTTAGTGGGTGTCTTATAAGGCAAAATCAATCCCTCGCGCTCATACAATCTTAATGTCTCAGGTGAAATCCCAAGTTTTTCGGCTGCCAAGCCGATTGACATTATCGGTTCAAACGGATCGTTTTCCTGCTGGATACTCATTGTACTATGTAATCAACCTGTATTGTACGGTTTAGAAAATTACTAGCTATCAATACATGAAGCAAGAAAAATGGATCGTCTTATCTTCTTATCCGCCGTATTTCGGAGTGGAGGGTCGTAATATTCCCTTGATTGCTGAATGGAGTCGGAATAAGTTTAAATTAAGATAATAAAGTCCTAATTAAATGCTATACACTAAATCTGCAGAATATGCCATTCAGGCCATGATCTACCTGGCCGAAAAAAATTCACCCAAGCCGGTTATGATCAGTGAAATCGCCGCGGCTTATGAGATACCCCAGCAATTTCTGGCGAAAATCGCCCAGATTCTGGTGCGCCATCGTTTGCTGATTGCCATCCGCGGCCGTAACGGCGGTGTCAAGTTGGGTCGCTCCCCGAAAGATATTTACATTCACCAGGTGGTCGAGGCCGTAGATGGTCCGCCCCCCGAGCAGGAACAGTGCATCATTGGTCTGGATTATTGCTCTGATGAGCAACCCTGTCCCCTGCATAATAAATGGTCGGTAATCCGGGAACAGATCAAAGAAATGCTGGAAGCCGAAAATCTGGAGCATCTGGCCAAACGGGTAATCGAGAAACGTCTGGCCATGCGCGAACTGGGATTTGATGATTTGATCGGGGCGGTGAAAAAATAAATTGTGTCATGAGTAGCGCCGAATCATTTGAAATAAACCGCATTCTGGTAACTACTGATTTCTCCGGTTTTTCGCGGGCTGCCTTCCCCCAGGCAATTGCCATGGCTCGGAAATTCGACGCCGATATCCTGCTGGTGCATGTCATTCAACCGATAATTACCCCTTCCGAATACACCTGGGGGGTGCAACCGGTGGAGTTACAGCGCGAACATGAACAACATTGCCTCAATGCCATCGAGAAATTGATTGCCGATCATTTCCCCCGGGATATCAAAATTAAAGGCCGCATAATCCATGGATTGCCATTCAAGGAGATTATCACCCTGAGCCGCAGCGAAGCGGTGGATCTGATCGTGATGGCTACCCATGGTCTGAGCGGACTCAGCCATATTATCTTTGGCAGTACGGCCGAAAAAGTCGTCCGTAAATCATCCTGCCCGGTCATGGTTGTCCGCGATCCGGCCCACCAATTCCAAATGCCCTGAGATTAACTTTGCTGGTCACCCGCTCCTCCGAATATGCAATCGAACTGGTATTGTATCTGGTCACCCGGCCGCTGGAGGATTCATTCGCACCACTGAATAAAATCGCCGAGGAAATCAGTTTATCATTCCATTTTCTGGGAAAAATCGCCCAGATTCTGGTACATGCCGGGATATTAAAAACCTACCGCGGCCCCAACGGCGGAGTAGCGCTGGCCCGCCAGCCACAGGATATTTCATTATTTGACATTGTGAGCGCCATCGAGGGTGACGCTTTTCTGAATCAATGTTTAATCCGTCCCATGCGCTGCGCTGATGACAATCCCTGCCCGTTGCATGATGTCTGGTCCCATATCCGTTCGGACATCCAGGACGTTTTCCTGAACGTATCAATGGATTCTTTTGTTAAGAGCTGACAGCGGCCCACTGATTCCCGGATAATATTATGCTCATCCGCAGCACCAGGATCACCCGCGATACGCGCGGCTTTTCCGAAATCGTCGATCTGACCACTGAAGTGGCCGCTTTTGTCAGCGATCAGCACATATCAGCCGGACTGGTGCATATATTCCCGATTGGTTCCACCGCCTCGATCACTACCATCGAATACGAACCGGCGCTGGTCCAGGATATGGAAGAATTACTGGAAAAAATCGCCTCGCGCACCATGCAGTCCCATCATTCACAAACCTGGGGCGATGACAACGGCTTCTCCCACCTGCGGGCCAGCCTGATGGGTCCCGGTATTTCTATCCCGGTGGAAAATGGAAAGCTAGTTCTGGGAACCTGGCAGCAGATCGTATTGATCGATCATGATAACCGGCCACGGCAAAGGCAGGTATTTGTACAACTAATCGGGGAATAATCCCTACCCTAATTATAATCCAACATCCAACATCCAACATC
>LSCG01000158.1 GCA_001577055.1 Fidelibacterota bacterium TCS56 | reverse complement strand
TTAAAAAATTGCGCGGGGTGACGACGCCCGGTACTGCACTGGTCTGCACTACGACTAAACACCTGCCCAACGGACTTCGTAACCGAATACCGATTACCGGCTCAGCCTCCGCCTTTACCTACGCCTTCTCTTTGCTTCCGTGCATTCCGTGGTTTCTATTCCTTTCGAGAAATTCGTGCAATTCGTGGTCACAACTTTACTTCCGACCACCGCAGCCGGTCATCACCACTTACAATCATATCGTGAACTACCTTAATCCCGGTGCGCTGTCCACGCCAGATCAATAATTCCAGCGCACCCTCCAGATCAACCCAGCGGTAATCGGAATGTTCCACCGACAACTGCACTTTGTCGCTGTCCACTTCAATGCCGAATACCGGCACCAGGTTAACTCGTTCCCCGTGAACTTCATAAAAATGGCTCACATGATCAGCCACGAAAATATGTTTAGGGATCAGGCCGGTTTCTTCCTTCAGTTCCCGAACGGCGGTCTGCCAGGCCTTTTCCCCCGCTTCGATTTTTCCTGCTACCCCCTGCCAAAGATGCTCGTATATCTTATTCACATTGCGTTTGAGCAATAGAAAACGAATTCCAGCTTCTGTCTGCCGGAAAACATAGGCATCGATTACGCGGATGGTGGTTTGGGTCATGGCTATTTACGATAAGGTGGTAATAGTGTTAGAGTGTTAGCGTGTTAGAGTATTAAAGTTTTCGGCGATGCAAACTTCATTCTCCAATATTGATATCACAGACATCTCAATGTACTCTCCCAACGTTAACACTTTGATCTTTCCAACTTAAACACTTTAACACTTTCCAACTTAAACACTTTAACACCTTCCAACTTAAACACTTTAACACTTTCCAACTTTAGCACTTTCCCTACATCCCTTGGTGATCACTCATTTTCCCCAGATAGTCAGCAGCCCAGATGGTAAAATTGCCGTCTGAGATCTGCTCGCGCATGGTTGACATCAGATTCAGGTAATAAGTCACATTATGCAGGGAAGCAAGGCGCAGTCCCAGAATCTCATTCACCCTTATCAGATGGCAGAGATAGGCCCGGGTGAAATTCCGGCATAAGTAGCAGTCGCAGGCTTCATCCAGCGTGGCGAAGTCGGTTTTATATTTCTGGTTCTTGATATTAATTATGCCGTGACTGGTGAACAACTGCCCGTTGCGGGCATTGCGGGTGGGCATGACGCAATCGAACATATCCACCCCCAGACGCACGGCCCGCACCAGGTCGGTGGGCCGCCCCACACCCATGAGATAGCGTGGTTGATCCCGGGGTAATTCTCCGTCCAGCAAATCGATCATTTCGAACATGGCGCTTTTTTCCTCACCTACCGCCAGTCCGCCGATGGCCACCCCGCAGGTGGCAAACGGCACCACTTCAGCGGCACTGCGGCGGCGCAGCTCCTCGTACACACTGCCTTGCACAATAGGAAACAGGGTCTGGTCATGGCCGTAAAGTAGCGGATTTTCCGCCAGCCAGTCCCGGCACTCAGCGATCCAGCGGCTGGTCCGTTTCACTGCTACTTCCGCCATTTCGATGCCGGCATCGCCGGGGGGGCACTGGTCAAAAGCCATGATAATATCGCTGCCCAGGTTACGCTGAATCTCCATCGATACGGCGGGATTGAAAAAATGACGGCTGCCGTCCAGGTGGGACTGGAACTCGACGCCGTCATCGGTGATTTTATTCATCTTCGCCAGCGAAAACACCTGAAAGCCGCCACTGTCGGTGAGGATCGGTTTATCCCAGCCGATGAATTGGTGCAAGCCACCAGCAGTGTTGATGATTTCGGTGCCTGGTCGCAAATACAGATGATAAGTATTACCCAGAATTATCCGGACGCCGGCGGTGTTCAGCGCTTCAGGATCAAGCGATTTTACCGCCCCCACCGTACCCACCGGCATAAAGATCGGTGTGGTTATTGGTCCGTGGGGAGTTTCTAATATCCCTGCCCGTGCCGAAGAACCGGAATCGGCTGCACTGATGTTAAAGCGCATCAATCAGCTTCTTTATCAGCATCCAACAGCTTGATTTCCAATGGCTTGAGCGTGTCCAGATGAGTGTCACGCTGCGGGAAGGCAATCACGATTCCGGCCTCCTCCAGTAATTTATATATCGCGAACCGCAGTTCACTTTCGATTTCCAGCGGACGCATTGTCCGGCTCAGTTGCACCCAAAACATCAATCTGAAAATCAGGGCGTTATCGCCGAAATCCCAAAACAGAATTTTCGGCTGCGGGGTGGTCTTTACAGCTTTGTGTTCAGTCGCGGCCTGGTTCAGTAACTCCGCCACCCGTTCCGCCGGCGAACCATAAGCCACCCCCACGGTGACCTCGCGCCGGAGAATATCATCCATCAGCGTCCAGTTGATCACCGTGTTTTCCAGCAGCTTGCTGTTGGGAATGATCATCCGCAGGTTATCGAAAGTCTGGATTCGCGTGGAACGGCCGCCGATATGTTCGACCGTGCCCCGGCGTCCTTCCAACTCCACCACGTCGCCTACTTTCAGCGGCCGCTCAGTCATCAGCACAATTCCACTGAGGAAATTATTCACCAGATTCTGGCTGCCGAGACCGACGCCAATGGCCAGGGCGCCACCAACGATAGTGAAGGCTGTCAGTGGGATGCCCACAATCGTCAGCACGAAAAGCACTACCAAAGTGATCAAGGTATAACGGATCACCATTTCCAATGATTTGCGTGTGGCTACCTCCACATTCAGACGTGCGATGAACAGAGAATGGATTTCACCGGTGAGATAGCGGGCCAGCCGCAGGCCGGGATACAGAAAAACCAGTCCCAGAATGATATTTCCCGCTTTAACGGGATTTTCTTTGATGGTAAACAGAGTCAGTTTCCAGAAGGATTTGAACATCCCCAACGGAACGCCGATTATCCCCAGGGCCAAAATCGCCAGGATGATTGTCAGCAAAAACTGGACAAATTTTTCAATCCACTCCAGTTTACCGGGATCTTTAACCCGGGCTGTAAGGAGGTTTTTAAATAAATAATGACTCAATCGACGCAGGATCCGGAGGGCTACCCAGAAAAAGATGATTCCCACCAGCAAATTACCCAGATGTAAACTATAGCTCTCGGAACTGAACAGCGTATAGTTGTACAACCAGCGCAGATAATCAATGATATTAGTTAATCCATCCATCGGAATTTCAATTTGTTGGCTGATAAGTTAAATCCGGCAATGAGAAAATGCCAGTCTAACACACCCGCATGTGGCGGCGGTAAAACAGCCCGGCACCCAGCGTCCAGTAGATAATTATCAGCACCGTCAGGGCGATCAGTTCCGGCAGAACATCTCCCAGACCGGCATTCATAATCAGCACTTTTTTGGCGGCGGTTACGGCGTGGGTGGGGGACATGATCCCCTGGGCGGTAACGGGATAACCAAAAATTGTGAACAGGGTTTTACCGTTGATGGGAAAGGCGGCCCCGGTGAAAAACATGAACAGGAACAGGGGGAAATTGCCCACTATCAGAACCTCGTTCACGGACTTCACCGCCGCTGCCAATACCAGGCTGAAGGCGATCATGGAAATGCTGGTGAGCACGGCAATTACCAGCATACCCCAGAGTGAGCCACTATAGCTGAAGCCCAGAAGCAGGGCCGCCCCTAACGTCAAAAGGATCGCCACCAGTCCCAGCGCCACCTGCACCACGGATATGCCACCCAGAAAATTCACCACACCGATGCGGGACAATTTCAGACGGATGATGGTGCCATTCTCCACCTCGGTGATAATGGCAATAGTGGCGGTGAACATTAGCATAATGATCGAAAGAATCAATAAGCCGGGAATCCACAGGTCGAATTCACTGATTTCCCCGGATACGCCCAGACTGGTTTCCACGATTTCCACCGGCATGGTCATTGGCGAAAGTTGCGCCAGATAGCGATTGAAAACTTCTCCGGCCCAGATGGCGGTAATCATGTAATTCAAATCGGTAAGATCGCCCACCAGTTCCAATTGGGATTGGGGACCGGTAGTTATCAGCGATTCAATTGCGGTCGAAAAATTTTCCGGAATTACCACCAGGGCCTCGACCTTTTTAGCGGTGAGCTTTTTAACGGCCGCTTCCCGGTCCGCCAGCACAGACACATCCACGGGAATGGCCAGCGAATCATTCTTCAACTGCCGGGCCAGGTCGATCAACTCCGCCCCGTGATTGGCAGAGACGCTGCCCCGGTCGTTATTGACAAAAACCAAATCGTAGTCCGGTTTCTCGGCCTCATTGATCAGGTAATAGACGAAGACGAAAAACGGCGCCAGGGTAACGGTGAGTACCAGCGCCCAGAAACTGCGCAACTGCTCGCAGGCGCTTTTCTTTATCACCGACCAGAGTTTCATGAGCGCAATTTCCTTCCGGTCAAATGGATGAAAACATCCTCCAGCGTATTCTCCCGCAAGGTGATTTCA
The DNA here is from genome assembly GCA_001577055.1 of Fidelibacterota bacterium TCS56. GTDB lineage: Bacteria > Fidelibacterota > Marinisomatia > Marinisomatales > TCS56 > TCS56. Next base: position 755 of record LSCG01000158.1, on the reverse strand, counting down.
CGGGTGGACACTCCTAATTGATCCAAAGCAGCGGTGACTAGCGGCAGTTGTCCCGCCAGGTGGGGTGATTTAAGCAGCAGGCGGTCAGCCTGCAATTTGACATTGTCGCATATCTTACCAAGTTGCGCTATGATCTTTTCATCGGCAATCTTTTCAGAAGACTCGATCACGATTTCCAGCAGATCGCCCTCACCGGTGACCCGCTTCAGGTTGGCCGGCGTGTCCAATTTCAGTAGCCGGCCGTGATCGATGATCGCTACCCGGTCCGCCAGCCGGTCGGCCTCATCCATGTTGTGAGTCGTGATGACCACCGTCTTATCCCGTGCCAGACTCTTGATAAAATTACGCACCAGCAGGCGGCTCTGGGGGTCCAGGCCCGCTTCGGGCTCGTCCAGCACCAGCACGGAAGGATCGTGAATCAGGGCCAGGGCGATATTCAAACGGCGCTTCATTCCCCCGGAGAACTTGGACGCCAGCACATTGGATTTGGCGCTGAGACCCAATTTGTCCAGCAACTCATCAGACCGATTGCGGGCATCGTCAGCAGTGAAATCATACATTCGGGCCATAAATATCAGTTGTTCGCGACAGGTGAGTTTAGGCCAGTAAATATTTTCCTGGGGGCAGATGCCCAGGTGGTTCTTCACTCCCTCCCGCTGAATCACAGGATCGGTGAATTCCACTGATCCACTGGTTGACGGCAGCAACCCGCAGATCATATTGATGGTGGTAGTCTTGCCGGCCCCGTTGGGGCC
>LSCG01000157.1 GCA_001577055.1 Fidelibacterota bacterium TCS56 | reverse complement strand
TTATTCCCAGCCATAACCCGCTACGCCCTGCGGGCTACGCAGGTTAAAAAGGACTGGGCCAGGGAATTGTGCCTTGGTGATTTTTCCAATCTCCAGTCTCCCGATTCAGTCACGGACTTTCGACTTACTAATCCGAAATATCATATTTCTGCAATTTATAACGTAAAACCCGCTCACTGATCCCCAAACGACGGGCGCACTCACTCTGATTGCCATCGGCTTCGGTCAGGGTACGGGAGATTAAATCCTGCTCCAGATTGCTGATGCTGGATTTTAAATCCCGGGCCACCGGCTGGCGCCGGTCACGCAATTGCAGGTCGTCGCTGCCTATCAGATCCCCGGTGGTCAGGACCACCGCCCGCTCCAGAATATTGCGCAATTCGCGCACATTCCCGGGGAAGGCGTATTCCAGCAATTTTTGTTGGGCACCTTCGTCCAACTGAAGACTGGGCCGGTGATGGATTTTCCCCAATTCCGGCAGAATAGCCGCGGTAAGGGCTTCAATATCCGCTGGCCGTTCCCGCAGGGGTGGCAGGTGAAAGCGGATCACATCCAGGCGGTAGAGTAGATCTTCCCGGAAATCACCCTGCTCCACCGCCAGTTGCAGATCCACATTGGTGGCGGTTATGATTCGCGCGTCGGTTTTTTGTAGCTCGTTGCTGCCCACCGGGGTGAATTCGCTGTTCTGCAGAAAGCGCAGTAATTTGACCTGAATTTCAGCCGGCAGGTCACCGATTTCATCCAGAAACAGGGTGCTTTCATGGGCGGCGGCGAAATGCCCTTTACGGTCACCGGCCGCCCCGGTAAAGGCGCCTTTCACATGACCGAAGAGTTCGCTTTCTACCAAATTAGCCGGCAGGGCGGCGCAGTTAACGGTATGCAGGGTATTTTCCGCCCGCTGGGAATTTTTATGTATGAAGCGCGCCAGCTCTTCTTTACCGGTTCCCGTTTCGCCGGTGATCAACACACTGGCTTCCGAGGCGGCCACGCGCCGGGCCTGCTCAAGCAGATCCAGCATTTGGGAATCACGGGCGATAAAGCCATCACTGCTAGCCGCCGGTGGCGTTGAATCACTGGCCTTGCCAAGATACTTTTCTATCTCATCCAATTGCTGCTCGAGTTGATCCAAATCCAACGGCTTGGAAATGAAATCCCAGGCCCCGGCTTTCATGGCTGCCACGGCCGCTTCCACGGTGCCGTAGGCCGTCATGATCATCACCACCAGAGCCGGATACCGTGAGCGAATCTCCTGCAACAGGTCGTTGCCGGTCATATAGGGCATCTTGAAATCGGAGAGTACTAAATTCACTGCCTGCTTGTGCAAAAATGCCAGAGCCGACTGAGCCGAATCGGCGGTGTGCACTTCGTGCTCCAGTGATTTCAGAAATCCCGCCAGCGCATCCCGCTGGGATTTTTCATCATCGACAATTAAAATTTTCATTCTAACTCCATTGGCAAAATAATATGAAAACTGGTGCCCTTTCCGGGCTCGCTGGTCACTTCAATGGTTCCATTATGATCAGAAATTATTTTATGGGTGACGGCCAGACCGATACCATTGCCTTCCTCCCTGGTAGTATAAAACAGATCGAAGATACGCGCTATTTCCTCGTCAGGAATACCATGTCCCGTGTCGGTGATAGTCAAGTGTAATTCGGTTTTGATGGTGTCTGCCGTGATAGTCACACGTCCACCGGTGGGAGTGGCTTCCAACCCGTTGCGCACGATATTGGCCAGGGCCTGTTTAAGATATTCAGGGTCACCCTTGATGGTAAAATCGCCTTTATCGGGAAACACCAGCTCAACCCGTTTCTTTCGCGCCTGCTCGTCAAACAGCAGCTCAAGACGGCTGAAAATCTCCTGCAAATCAAATTGTGAAAATTTTAAAGGTGTCGGGCGGGAATAACTGAGAAAATCTTCCAAAATCTGATTCAGGCGCTTGATTTCGGCGACCATGGTGGCCGACATTTCGGCGATTTCATCATCCTGGTGGGATGAACCGGATTGGCGCTTCAAGCGCTGGGCCAGAATGCCAATGGCATTCAAAGGGTTGCGGATTTCGTGAGCCAGTCCCGCCGCCAGCGTACCCACGGCCGCCTGTTTCTCCTGTTGGCGATTGATCTGCTCCAGCCGGATCACATCCTGCTCAATCTTGCTTTTTTCCGCCCGCAGCAGCAGGGTGTTTTGGCGATTAATCAAAAAGATGAATATGGCCACCAGGGCGATGGTGAAAAATCCACTTCGTACCAGAATCTGATTGATTACCGAACGGCGCAGCTCACTGATCTGCGCGGTGGAAAAACCGACCTGCAGATCCGCCGGTATACCGTTATGAGCAATAAATTCATTGACTTCAATAAATATTTCTCCGGCAATATTGACCTGGGAAAAATTCTCCTGCAGCAATTGGCGGCGACTGTCCCGCAGGTCGGAGTAGGGCACACGGTTGGAAACCAGAATCGGAGGGAAATCAGGTAAATAGAGTCCGATATACTCCACCCCTTCGATGGCCAGCATCTCGGATAGCAAAATTTCATAAGAATGTCGGAATTCACTCTCATCTATGAAGGGCGGTGTTCCACTGTAAGCAATGGCCGTGGCGGTGGCGTGGGCGTAATCCTGGTACAGACCGAGGATATCCTGGTAGCGGGAATTATATTCCAGCCAGCCCGTCAACAGGATGATGACCAGCAGGCTGCTGTAGATCAGCAGGTGCCAGACTTTTACCAGTCGCCGTGAACCACGTTTCGATTTTGCTGATGCATTCATAATTCAACCAGCCTAAATTACGCAGAGCAGCACCAACTGTGATTACTCAAATTTGCTTTCACCCACAAGACCAGGCTGATATTATGGCAAAATTCGCTTATCTTCCGCTGGCATCGGAATTTTTAGCTCCGGATTCCCAGGAGAAAATAATCAACCGATTTCGGTCCGTGCTTGCTAATGGCGGCGGGGCGCTGTGCACACCAGCCGGGGCATCCACAGCGGACCAGATCGCCTTTTTTATTATCACCGGTGGTACGGAGCAGATCACCCTGGAAGCCGCCGGGCGATTACTTGATATTGACAGCGGCGATCCCTTGATTCTGATTACCCATCCCGGGAATAACTCCCTGCCGGCGGCTCTGGAGCTGCTGGCGCGCTGGCGTCAGGATGGTCGCCGGGGACGGATAATTCATTTTAAATCGGCAGATGATACCGAAGCGGCTGACGATTTGCAGAAAATTATGACCGGTTGGGAGGTCCGCCGTGAACTGTTGAAAACGCGCATCGGATTAGTGGGTCAGCCGTCGGACTGGCTGGTGGCCAGTTCGCCGGAACCGAAGACAATAACAAATTCGTGGGGACCGGAAATCATTCCAATCGCAATGACCGCTATAACCGGATTGCTGACCAAGGGTGAAAATAGTGAGGCGCGTGAAATAGCTGCTCAATTCATCGGTCCGGCCACCGCTGTCGGTGAACCGGATGAGGCTGCCGTTCAGGCGGCCGTAAAAGTGTACCTGGCGCTGAAAAAGATAATCGAGCGGGAAAAACTGGCGGCCTTGTCGGTGCGCTGTTTCGATCTGGTAACTGAGAAAAGCACCACCGGCTGTCTGGCCCTGGCCCAGTTGAACGACGAAAGAATTGTGGCCGGTTGTGAGGGCGACCTGAACAGCACCATCGCCATGCTGTGGGTGAAATTGCTGCTGGGGCAGGATGCGTGGATGGCCAATCCGGCTACAATTGATGCAGGCACGAATTCACTGAAGCTGGCCCATTGCACCGTCGGACGCAATCTGGTACGCGGATACAAATTGCGCTCCCATTTTGAATCGGGTTTAGGCGTGGGTATTCAGGGTAAATTACCACCGGGACCGGTGACTTTAGCGCGCATCGGCGGCCGTAATCTGGATAAAATTTGGATAGCGGAAGGTGAAATCACCGCCAACGGCAATTCGGAAGAGCTGTGCCGTACTCAGGTGGATGTTAAATTGAATCACCAATTTTTCGTGACTGATTTATTGGAACAACCATTGGGAAACCACCTGGTGCTGACACGCGGGCACCATGCCGGAAAATTCCAGGATTGGTTCGAAACATTTATCTGATGTATGGGCAGTCAAGGGCCGAACATGTCCGGCCCCTACGTATTTCAAAAGTGCCAGGCACCTCGCAGGTGACTGGCACTTTGCGTACAAAATAACAGCCAGATACAGATTATTTCATCAGAACCATTTTACGCATTTGGGTGAAATCACCGGCCTTCAGGCGATACAGATATACACCGGCGGCCACCGGTTGGCCGGCGTTATCCAGGCCATCCCATTGCATTGTATGATAACCAGGCTCAACCACACCATTTTCCAAAGTCAACACTTCCCGGCCCAGCAAATCGAAAATCGCCAGATTCACGGCCCTGCGCTCCGGTAAATCATAGCTGATGGTCGTCACCGGGTTAAAGGGATTGGGGTAGTTGGGGTGTAATTTGTAAAAATTCGGCACTTCTATACAAATATCATTAATCCCGGTCGGTGGCATCATATAGGCTTCAAGTTCAGCCACCGAGGATTGAAATATATGACTAGAAGGTGCGCTTGTTGTTTCAATATTTATTCTAATATATTTTGCTAACATGGGTGTTATTGGGAATAATTCATAAACCGGTGTTGATCCCTCTGAATTAGCGGATATCCTTGATGGAATCACAGTAATCCAATTATTACCATCAATTGAGAGATCAACTGAGAATGTATGTTGATGGGAAGCCCACCATACACCCACTTGTTCAATGGTATATAAGTTATCAAATTCAACCATCAACCAAGCTGGCATACTCCATTGACTTGCCCAATTAGTATATGGATCCCCATCGATAGCCATATAAGCATAGTGTGTTACCGGATAATGACGGATGCTCCGACCGGACCTATTCCTGGTATACTGGTTAACAACTCATACGATTCCCGATGTCGTTTTTGAATTATCCTTTTTAACTCTGCTTCTGCTTTCGCTTTTTGGCTGCTGTGCTAATTATGTTGTGGTAAGCGTTCTCAACCTCTTTCAAACCCTCCGGATTGGCGGCATGTGCTTCCAATCGATTTCGAAAATCTGATGTACTTGGTGAATATCCTCTATCGCTTTCAGTAATTGCTTCATCTTCTTTCTTGCTGGTGATATCGGTAGATTCGATATGGGTTCAAAATCATAGCCATATCGTGCAATCAGGCCACTATCAATCTTATCTGTTTTGGCACGCGTCATTCTGATATCGCTATACCGTTTGATAATAAACGGATTGACCGATGAAAAAAGAAACCCGGCATCCTGACTGAATTTAGCCAATCGCAAGTGATAATTACCGGTTGCTTCACAAACCACATGTATTGGTTTGGTCTTGTATGGATTGATTAATTTGTTAA
>LSCG01000156.1 GCA_001577055.1 Fidelibacterota bacterium TCS56 | reverse complement strand
TCCTGCTTTTAGCTTTTTCGTTTCTTTCTTTGTTTTAAATCAGTGTAATTCGTGTAATCCGTGGTTTCCTTTTTTCCTTAGTATATTTCGTAGTCCCTAATCTTCTGGCCGGTATTGCCGCTGGGCTTTCAGCAGCAGAACATTGGCTTTTTGGTGATCACCATCCTGGGCGGTGGAGACTATCCGCAACGCGTCAATTATGGGGATTTCTACATTATCGTAATTAGCATAGAGGGCATCCATGGCGTGAATGATTATATCCAGATTATATCCCACCCCTTCGGAGATATGTTGATCCAGAATCACATAGAATCGCTCGATAAAATAGGGCTCACGCCAGTAAGGATCGTGGCCATACTGTTTTTGTACTTCCTGGGAGTGATAAGTCTTCATACGACTCAAGGCGGTATAGGCCCCGTTAACAAAAGCGATTTTTTCCCCTTCGGTGAGGCCTTCCCAGTAATCGGCCGGTGTGGCGCTTTGAGCAAAACTTATTCCGACAATTATCACCAGCAGCATTAAGGCTGTTTTTCTCATTCGAAATCCTCCGTATTTATGCCGTTATAATGATTGACAATGGGTATCCGGCGGCCGCTGCCGAAAGCTTTGGGACTGACCCGCAAGCCGGGAGCTGCCTGTCGGCGTTTATATTCATTGCGGTGTATTTTGTGGTATAAATCCAATACCAGTTCAGCGGGGTATCCGCCGTTGATTAATTCCCTGGGGGAAAGTCGATCTTCAACAATTTTATCTACCAGCGGACTCACCAGATCATAATCAAAGGGATCCACCTGCCCCGGCTTCAGTTCCGCTGACGGTGGCTTGTTGATACAATTCTCCGGAATAATCACCCGGCCGGCCTGCCGATTATACCAGCGGGCCAGATTATAAACGTCGGTTTTTGATAAATCCGAGATCACCGCCAGACCACCCACCATATCACCATAGAGTGTGCAATAACCCAGGGCCAGCTCGGTCTTATTTCCACAGGACAGTACCAGCCAATTCATTTTGTTTGAATAGGCCATCAGAATATTGCCCCTGATGCGGGCTTGATTATTCTCCTCGGTGATATCGGCCGGCAGCTTAGCCAGGTCTGGCAGATTGCCTTCTAAAGCATCGACTATCGGCTGTATGGGAATCACCTGGAAATCGATGCCCAGATTCTCCGCCAGCGCTCGCGCATCATCCACGGAATGATCGCTGGAATATTTCGATGGCAGAGCAAATCCGTGGACATGCTCGGCCCCCAGTGCTTCGGCGGCGATGGCAGCCACCAGCGTCGAATCAATGCCACCGCTCATCCCAATGATCACCTCCCGGTAGCCAACCTTACGGATATAATCTCGGACTCCCAGGCACAGCCCACGAAAGATTTCTTCCTCCCGTTCCATGGACACCGGTTGCGCCGTTTGCGGGGCTTCCGTATCGACAATAATTAAATCTTCATCAAACGCCGCCCCCATTCCAATCAAATTGCCATCCCAATCCACCGCCAGCGACTGGCCGTCAAAGATCAGTTCATCCTGACCGCCTACCAGATTGCAATAATAAAACGGAATTCGCGTTTCCCCCACCTTGGCACGAATCAGAGCCAGGCGTTCCGGCAGTCGACCTTCATGGTAGGGTGAGGCCGAAATGTTGATAATCAATTCCGCACCGGCCTTTTGCAATTGACTGGTAACTTTCAGCGGGTAATCATCATCCCACAAGTCCTCGCAGATTTCGATCCCGATACGGCGGGTCTGGCCCCCGGCGGTAATATCCCATACCCTGGGAGCCTGGCCATTGGTAAAATACCGATTTTCATCAAAGACGTCATAAGTGGGCAGCAGCAGTTTATCATAGTTGAATTGCTCGCGTCCATCGGACAAGAATACGGCCCGGTTATAGATTTTTTCACCGGTTTTATGCAGCGTCCCGATGATAAGCGGAACGGTGGTTTCATCCGTCAGGCGACGAAGATAGCGTTTATTACTGGCGATAAAATCACCTTCGTGAATTAAATCCAGTGGCGGGTAACCACAGATGGCCAACTCGGGAAATACCACCAGATCGGCGCCCCGGTCCATCGCCTGCCGATAATTCTCACTGATTTTGGAATGGTTGGCGGCAAAATCACCAACAATGGTGTTGATCTGGCATAAGGCAATTTTCATCGCTGCAGCTCAGTAGCGAATTTCAAAATCACGGAAGCGGTGTTCAAAAGGCAGCCAATCCGCCTTAACCTTATCCACATGGGATCCACGCGGCCCCATTTTCAGCTCTTTGATCAACGATTCGATGCGGTTCTTCTTCCCTTCAACTTCCACCAAAACGGTGCCATTCGGTAGATTTTTCGCGTAGCCGCCCAGACCCAAATCCTGAGCCCATTGTACCGTAAACCAGCGAAAGCCCACTTTTTGCACCCGCCCGGAAATGATGAGTTTGGCGGCGCTGTTATTCGGTTTTGGTATTTCCCAATCCATTGGTTTGCTCTTTGATTTTATTAATTATCTCAACTGGTGTATCTGCTTTTATTACGCCATTTATCTCCCATGTATTCAAGCCGATAACCGGCTTTTTCAATTGGAGGGCATAGGCAATTTCCGACAGGGTGCCGTACTGGCCGCTGATCGCAACGGCCACGTCACAATTATAGGCGATCAGGGCGTTGCGGCTGATTCCCATACCGGTCACCACCGGTACACTTACCCATTGATTGGCTTCCGCGGTCGCGGTGCTTTTCAAGATACCGACACAGGTGCCGCCTGACTCACTCACTCCCCTGGCGATGGCTTCCATCACTCCTCCACCGCCACCACAGTACACCAGCCAGCCTTCATTGCCCAGCAGTTTACCAAGCTCAAATGCCTGCTCGTAAACCTCCGGATTGATTTCCCGGCCGCCGAAAACGGCCACCCGTAACCGAATTCCCATCAGGGTTCCAGGCGATAAATCGTCCGCGGGAAGGGAATCGTCTCCCGGATATGCTTGATGCCGGTAATCCAGGTAACGCAACGTTCGATCCCCATGCCGAAACCGGAATGGGGCACGGTGCCGTATTTACGCAAATCGAGGTACCACTGGAAAGGCTTCATGGGCAGATCGTGGTGCAGAATACGTTCCACCAGCGTGTCGTGGTCATCTTCACGTTGACCACCGCCAATAATTTCACCATAACCTTCTGGCGCCAGCACATCCACACCCAGCGCCAGATCGGGATTTTTCTCATCCCGCTTCATATAAAATGCTTTAGCCTCCGCCGGCCAGCGATGGACCATCACCGGGCGATCGTACTGACTGGAAATGATCGTTTCATCGGCACCGCCAAAATCGTCACCATAGGTGAAATCTACACCGTTATCCTTCAAAATCTGCACGGCCTGATCATAGGTGACCCGTGGAAAGGGCGGCACTACTTTTTCCAGCATGCCGGTATCGCGTTCTAAAATTTCCAGCTCGGTCTTGCAGTGTTCCAGACACCAGCCTACCACATATGAAATAAATTTCTCCGCCCAATCCATGTTTTCATCCAGGTCGCAATAGGCGATTTCCGGTTCCACCATCCAGAATTCAGTCAAATGGCGGCGGGTCTTGGATTTCTCGGCCCGGAAAGTGGGACCGAAACAGTACACCTTGCCATGGGCGCCGATGGAGGCCTCCGAATACAACTGGCCGCTCTGGGTCAGATAGGCCACCGTGTCGAAATAATCCACATTGAACAGGTTGGAAGTCCCTTCGCAGGCGTTGGCCGTCAGGATCGGGGTATCCACCAGGGTAAATCCGTTGTTATCAAAAAAATCGCGGCTGGCCTTGATCACCTGATGCCGTACCCGGATGATGGCATGTTGTAATTTCGACCGCAGCCACAGGTGACGATGGTCCATCAGAAAGGCTGTGCCATGTTCCTTGGGGGTAATGGGGTAATCGGTGGCTAGCTGGTGCACTTTAATTGATTTAATTCCCAGCTCATAACCGCCGATTGAACGCTTTTCCTGGCGTACCGTGCCGCTGATGGTCACCGACGATTCCTGACTCAGTTTACTTCCCAGTTCGAAAATTTCGGGAGTTACTTCCGATTTTACCACCACTCCCTGAATCATGCCGGTGCCGTCGCGAAAAATCATGAACCAGACTTTGCCGATTGATCGTATGTTGTACACCCAGCCGTGGAGGGTTACTTCCTGTCCCTCATAAGCGGCAATGTCAGAAATATAAATATGCTCCATAAACCAGTTTACTCCGTTATGTTATCGTTGTGGTGCGAAATTTACCATGTGGACATGATATCATTGATAATTTGATCGGCGATATTTTCCACGGCAATACGGGCGGCGTATTCCCGCGGTTCGCCGAATTCATCATCGTCATCGCCGTCAATACGTCCATCGCCATCGTTATCGATGCCATCATTGCTGATGTCGCCGGAAAGGCCATAAGCGCCTTCCCCGCTGTAATCCTTGGCTAATAAAATTTTGTCGTTGGCCACATCGTACCACTCCAGCTTCATCCGGATTTGGTATTGGTACTCAGTCACCAATTCAGTTTTGGTAAAAGCCCGGGCCTTGTCGCTGACGCCAATAATCGTGGCTCGCAAAATCGAATCAGCCTGGCGCTCATCGGTGAGCCGCAAAATATTCTCTTCACTGAAACTGGCCTGCAGATTATCGGTAACGGCCTCCGATAAACCAAATTCGGCGGTCTGGTTCTCTACCAGGGGAATGGCCAGCGATTTGATATGGGGCGGTATCGATCCCGCCAGGGAATAAAACCCGCAACCCGTCAGCATTATCAGCGTCGATAAAATTATGATCACGTGCATTCGTTTCATGAGCGCCCCTTAATTTTACGTTCCAGGCCATACTGGTCGATCTTGCGGTACAGGGTTCGTTCGCTCATCCCCAGCGATTTGGCCGCCGCCCGGCGATTATTATTAAAATGGCGCAGGGTGCGGGCGATGGCCTCTTGTTCCAGTTCCTCCAGGGTCATGTCGCCAATGGCTTCGCCACGGATCATATTATCGGGATCATAAGCATTCTGTGGTCTCCGGTCAGGTATTTCCAGGGAATTATCTGAGAGTACGGGGATTTCACGATGGGGGAAAAATCCTTCCGACTGCCCGCCCAGGTATTCCTTGATTTCGGCCAGGTCCTGGCGCATCAGGAACATCTGGCGCAGCATGATCTCGCGCTCGGCCTGCTCCGGTGAGCGCTCCAGTGGCATGGGCAGCAGGGGGTTGGAACCTCGGCGTGAAGTCGGCTGCAGTTTCCGCTCCACCATCTCGGCGGTGATCCGCTGTCCTTTTTCCAGTACTAAAATACTCTCGATAAAATTCTTCAATTCCCGGATATTACCCGGCCAGTCATATTGTTTCATCAGGCGGGTGGCTTCGGGCATAAACCCCCGGTAGGGGATATCATTACTGCGGGTGAATTCCAGGGCAAAGCGTTCCACCAGCAACGGCAGGTCCTCGATCCGATGGCGCAGGGCCGGCACATTG
>LSCG01000155.1 GCA_001577055.1 Fidelibacterota bacterium TCS56 | reverse complement strand
TGTCGCCAGTTTCAAGTTTCCAATCAATTTCAAATTCTTTCCTCTGCGTTCTCAGCGACCTCTGCGGTTAATCAAATTCAAATCAACCCGGCGAAGCCCATGAAAGCCAGGGCCAGAGCGCCAGCTACGATCATTGTGATTCCGGCACCCTGGAAAATCTTCGGGACCTTCGCCAGTTCCAGTTCTTCGCGAATACCGGCCATAATCACCATGGCAATTGTGAAACCGGCGCCAGCGCCGAGAGCATAGATAATTCCTTCGATGAAGGTGTACTCTTTGGCAACGGCAAACAAAGCCAGTCCCATGATGGCACAATTGGTGGTGATCAGTGGCAGGTAAATACCCAGGGCTTTGTACAGTGGCTGGCTCACCTTCTTGATGAACATCTCCACCAGTTGCACCAGCGAGGCAATCACCAGGATGAAGGACACGGTCTGGAGGATGCTCAGGTTGAACTGAATCAGGATGTATTTGTTAATCAGGAACGTGACTGCCGCCGTGATGGTCATGACAAAGGTTACCGCCAGACCCATGCTGAAGGCCGAATCCACTTTCTTGGAGACACCTACAAAAGGGCAGATTCCCAGAAACTGGGACAGGACGAAATTATTGACAATCGCAGCCGAGATAAACAGTGTAATCAGACTCATGCTTCGGCCCTCCTGGCGTTATACCAGTTGGCCAGGCCGATCATCAGGCCCAGCGTCAGAAAGGCGCCTGGCGGCAGGATCATCACCAGCCAGGTGTTGAATGATTCGGGCATCAGGGCAACGCCGAAGATTGAACCTTCGCCCAGCAATTCACGGATGGCTCCCAGCAGGGTCAGCACCGCGGCAAAGCCCACGCCCATGCCGATGCCATCCAGGATCGAACGACCCACATTATTCTTGGACGAGAAAGCTTCCTGCCGTCCCAAAATCAAACAGTTCACCACGATCAGGGGAATGAAAGCGCCAAGGGCCTTGCTGATATCGGGAGTGTAGGCCGCCAGGAACTTGTCCACCACTGTGACGAAAGTGGCAATCACCACGATAAAACTGGCGATCCGCACCTGGGCGGGAATAATATTCCGGATCAGCGAAATCAGGATGCTGGATGAGAGCAGCACAAAGGTGGTGGCCAATCCCATGGCCAGTCCGTTGATGGCGGCGTTGGTTACCGCCAGGGTGGGACAGAGTCCCAATAATTGGATCAGCACCGGGTTTTCGGCCCAGATGCCTTTCAGTACTTCGATTTTCAGTGAATTTTGTTTAGCCATCAGCTACCTGCCACTTTCGTTGCATACAATTCGCGGACCACATCAATCTGGCTCCAGATTATATCTACCACCGCCTTGGAAGAGATGGTAGCCCCGGAAATAGCCTGGATACCGCGGGTGGGATCGTCCGGTTTAACGTTTTTTACCACTTTGGCTTTTTGTTCATCGGTGATCAAACCGATGAATTGAGTCTTGAACTCATCCTCTTCAATTTTATTTCCCAGGCCGGGGGTTTCGGTCTGCTCCAACACTTCAATTCCCGTTAGCGAAGTGAAATCCGGGTTGATGCCCACCATCAGGGTCAAATCCGGCGAAAAGCCGTTGCCTTTGGCTTTAAAGGCCACACCGACTGTGGCATCACTGGTATCCTTGCCAACGTACAGGATAATATCATCCCGTACCTGTACTTCATCATAGCGTTCATAGGTCGGCAAAACTTCTGAAATGGCCGCTTTCAACACTTTCAGGCGATTGGCTTCGATCAGTGGAGCTGTCACTCCGTCCCACATGGACAGCACCGAGCCGGAGAGGGCGGCGATCAGCGTCAGAACGATTATCATTTTGGTGGAAGTATTCATGCGCGCGGTTCTCCGAAATATTTAGGCCGGGTGTAGCGGTTGATCAGCGGCGTGACGGCATTCATCAACAGAATCGAATACATTACCCCTTCCGGCAGGCCGCCCCACAGGCGAATAATCACCAGCAGAATACCGGCGCCTATGCCGAAGATCCATGAGCCTTTGGACGTAATCGGGGAAGTGACCATATCGGTGGCCATGAAAAAGGCGCCCAGCATCAACCCGCCGCTGAACAGGTGGAACATCGGTGTTGGATAGGCCACCGGGTCAATAAGCCAGGTGATGCCGCCAAAAACGAAAACCGTCCCCAGATAGCTGACGGGAATGCGCCAGTCGGCGTATTTTTTAATAATAAGGAAAAGACCTCCTGCCAGAATTACGATGGCGGATGTTTCCCCCAGACACCCGCCGGTATTCCCGTACAGGAGGTCTGTCAATGCCGTGCCGATCTGTTCAAATTTGAAGGCCCCCAGCGGCGTGGCGGTGGAAACGGCGTCCACCGTGCGCGGATTGGTCCAGGTGGTGATGGCCACCGGAAAACTGGCCTGCAGAAAGGCCCGGCCAAGTAAAGCGGGATTAAAAATATTATACCCCAGTCCCCCGAAAATATGTTTGCCCACGGCGATAGCGAATACTGACCCGATCACGGCGCCGGATAATTCAAACGAGGGTGGTAACGTCATGGCCAGCAGCAGACCGGTAATCACGGCGCTGCCATCCTTGATGGTAAAACGTTCGCCCTTCAAACGATTGATGGCCGCTTCGGTAATCACGGCTGCCAGGATGCAGGTAACGGCCATTTTTATCGCCGCCCAGCCAAAATAATACACGCCCATCAATAAGGCCGGCAGCATGGCAATCACCACTGTCCACATGATCCGCGAGACGCTGTCCACCGTACTCAGATGGGGACTGGATGACATGATCAGCAGGTGATCCGGTTTATATAATTTGGCCCGCGGGTCTTTCTTGGGCTTTTTCTTCTTCGGTTTGGGTTTGGGCGCCGGGGCTGCTTCCGCTGCCGGTTTTTCCGGCTGTTCGGGCTGTTCCGGTAATTTCTTTTCTTCGTCCATTTTCAATAATTCCTTAGGCTGCGTCCTGGGCCGCTTTCCGTTTCATTTCACCCACTCTCAATTTGCCCAGACGAATCCACTGGACCAGCGGTATCCGCGACGGGCAAACAAAAGCACAGGAGCCGCATTCGATGCAATTCATGATACCCAGCTCATCCGCCGCTTCGGTTTGACCGACTTCAGAAAGACGGGCGATACGGGTAGGCAGTAAAAACATGGGACAGGCGGAAACACAGGTGCCGCAGCGGATACAGGGCATGGCGTCTTCCGCCGCTTCCCCCTTATCGCTGGTACAAACGATTCCGCTGGTGGCTTTGATTACCGGCACCTTCATATCCAACTGGGACATGCCCATCATGGGGCCGCCCATAAAGACCTGGGCCGCTTCGTCGGTAAGTCCACCGCAAAGATTGATAATATCGATAAACGGCGTGCCGATCCGGGCCAGCACATTTTGAGGTTCTTTCACCCCGTCGCCGGTGACAGTGACAATCCGTTCCACCAGCGGCTTCCCTTCCTTTACCGCGTCGGTTACGGCCATGGCCGTGCCGATATTATTCACCACTACGCCCACGTCCATTGGCAGTCCACCGGTGGGGACCTGCCGGTTTAACACGGACTGTATCAGCATTTTTTCCGCCCCCTGGGGATATTTCACCTGGAGGGAGACCACCTTGAAATCGTAACCTCCGCGGGACACTGCTTCATGCATCACCTGGATGGCGTCGGGCTTGTTGTTTTCGATGCCGATGTAACCATCGGTAACGCCGAGGATTTTCATGATGATGGCCATTCCTTCCAGGATACGGTCGGCCTGCTCCACCATGGCACGATGGTCGGCGGTGAGGTAGGGCTCACATTCGCAGCCGTTCAGGATAAAGGCATCGATGGGTTTTTCTTTCGGCGGCGCCAGTTTAACATGGGTGGGGAAAGCGGCGCCACCCAACCCAACGATGCCGGCGGCCTTGATGCGGGTATTCAAATCTTCCACTTTGGCGGCCTGCCAGTCGGTGATGGGCTCCATCAGCTCCCACTCGTCCTCTTCGGACTTGCGCTGGATGTAAACCATCTGGACTTTGCTCCCCAGGGGATGGCGAAAAGTGCCCACATCCTTGACCACGCCGGTAACCGAGGAATGTACCGGACTGGAAACATAGGCTTCGCCGGCGCCCACCACCTGGCCGGTTTTAACCTCCTGCCCTTTTTCCACATTAACAGTGCAGGGTGCGCCGATGTGCTGTTGCAACGGAATTAATACATGGTCGGGCATTGGCAGGGATTTAACAGGCAGGGAACAGGTAAAATGTTTAAAGTCGTTCGGATGAACGCCTTTATTAAAGGTAGGTAGTCTCACAGTCGGTTCCTTTTTCCGTTGTGCTGTGCCGAATATCGCAGTTCGTTTTACAAAATGCCGGTTCAATAAACAGGCGCAAAATTAGCCTGTCTGGCCCATATAAATAAACAAAAAACGGACAGGTTTATCTGGTTTAAAACAGCGTAATTTAGCTGCTAAATAATCACTGATGGTTGAATACAAAGATATCCTTTCCGCACAGCGACGCCTGATTGATCAGGTCCGGCAAACACCGGTTCTTCCGGTTGACTTGCCCGGGGATGAACCTCGCGGACCAATCTGGCTGAAATGCGAGAATTTTCAACGTACCGGGGCGTTTAAGTTCCGGGGGGCGTTCAATGCCATTTCCCGGTTGTCGGATGAGGAAAAGCAACGTGGCGTACTTACCTACTCATCCGGCAACCATGCCCAGGCGGTGGCGCTGGCGGGCGGACTGCTGAAGGTTGAAACCACCATCGTAATGCCCGGCAACGCACCGGAGATCAAGCGCCGCGCCACAGAGGAATATGGTGGCCGGGTAGTGGAATACAATCCGGAAAAAATCACACGGGAGGAATTGGCGGCGGAACTTCAGGTAAAAGGTGGACAGACCTTGATTCCACCTTACGATCACCCGCACATCGTGGCCGGTCAGGGTACGGCGGCGCTGGAGATGACGGAACAATGTGATCCGCCGGATTACCTGCTGACACCGTGCGGCGGCGGGGGACTGCTAAGCGGTTCGGCCATCGCCGCCAAGGCCGTCAACCCGCACTGTCGGGTAATCGGCGTGGAACCGGAGCTGGCCGATGACGCCACCCGCTCATTCTACAGCGGCAAATTGCACACGGTGCATAATCCACCCACAATTGCCGATGGCGCGCGGACACCTTCACTGGGGAAGGTCACCTTTCCACTGGTACGGAAATATGTGGATCAGATGGTCACCGTTAGCGAGGATGAAATAATCGCGGCCGTACGTTTCCTGTTTTTCCAGGCCAAGCTGGTGGTGGAACCTTCCGGCGCACTGGGCATGGCAGCCCTGCTGGGCGGAGCCGTGTCAGTGACCGGCCGGGTCGGTGTCATCATCAGTGGCGGGAATATCGACGGTGATACGATGATTGAGATTTTGAGTTGAAAGTTGAAAGTGTTGAAGTGTTAAAGTGTTGAAGTGTTAAGGTGTTAAAGTGTTAAGGTTATGCTCCCCTGCTCCTCTGCCCCCCCGGCTCTTGGCTCTTGGCTCTTTGCTCTTCAACACTTTCAACTTTCAACTCAAAATCTCAATCATCG
>LSCG01000154.1 GCA_001577055.1 Fidelibacterota bacterium TCS56 | reverse complement strand
TTATCGACTTGATTTCACTTTGTACCTGCCGCATATGGCGTACGGCTTCCACAATATTGCCGCTGCCGGCTTCACCTTTGGTGCGAATCATGGCGGCTCCTTCGCCGATCCGGCGCAGGGCTTCCCCCAGATCACGGCAGCCGCAGACGAAGGGCACTTTGAAATCGTGTTTCCAGATATGGTTGGCATCATCGGCCGGGGTTAAAACTTCACTTTCATCAATAAAATCAACTTCCAAAGCTTCCAGAATCTGGGCTTCGGCAAAATGACCGATCCGGCATTTGGCCATCACCGGTATTGAAACCTGCTGTTGAATATCACTGATCATTTCCGGGTTGCTCATGCGGGCGATGCCGCCGTCTTTCCGGATTTCCGCCGGGATCCGTTCCAGCGCCATTACGGCTACTGCACCGGCATCTTCGGCGATCTTGGCCTGTTCGGGAGTGGTAACGTCCATTATGACGCCGCCTTTTAACATCTCGGCCAGGCCAACCTTGACTTTATAAGATCCTTTATCCATAACTAACATCCTTGTTTTGCCTTTGGGCAAGCTTTTCAATTTCTTTGGTGACGGCGGCAATGATTGAATCGGGAGTGGAAGCCCCGGCGGAAATACCGACCGTGGCCACCCCATCCAGCCATCGGGGATTAATATCCTGTGCCCCGGTCACCTGATATGAATTTTCATTCCGTTCCAGCGCCAACTGAGCCAGCCGCTTGGAATTGGCGCTGGTAAAACTGCCGATAATCAGAATTAAGTCGTTGTTTGCGGCTAAATCTTTAATCTGCTCCTGGTTGCGCTTGGTAGGGAAACAAATCGTATTGATAAAACGCAGGTCATAAACCTTACTCATCAGGATATTGACGATGGCCTGCACATTCTCCAGAGTCTGGGTTGATTGGCTGACAACACCGGCCCGCTTCAATTTACCCAGTCGCCGCGCCTCTTCAGCAGTGGCGACCACTTCAGCCTTCTCCACCTGGCTGGCAATACCAATCACTTCATCATGACCGTGATCACCAATAATAATAATTCGATACCCGGCTTGTTCCAGTTGGCGTACCTCGTTGTGAATATCGCGAACCAGCGGACAGGTGGCGTCGGCGATATTCATGCTCAATTCTTGTGCTTCCTCCCAGGTGGATACGGCCGTTCCGTGCGCCCTGAAAAGGACCGGTTTATCCGCTGGCACATCCGAAAGTCTTTTCACCACCCGCGCACCGGCCTGCTCCAGATCTTTGACCACCGTTTCATTATGCACTATGTGGCCCAGCATATAGACTTCGCCATGTCGCTCGGCCATTTCATATGCCAGGGATACCGCATCACGGACACCGAAACAATATCCGGCATCGGCGGCAATGGTAATTTTGATTACCGAATCAGCCATCCTGCTGGTCGCGCATGGCTTTAATCGTTTCAGCCACCACCGTATCGCTTACCTGATCGAGTGGTCGTTTGATAACGGCGCCGGCGGCAAAGGGATGGCCGCCACCGCCAAAATACTGGGCAACACCATGTATCTTGTACTTCCCTTTAGAGCGAAAGTTTATCCGGCAGGTGTGACTGCCGTTTTGGAACAGCATCAGCGCCACTTCCACACCGCGTATTGTGCGAATAAAATCAGTGAAGCCGTCCACATCGGTCTTGGCGGCAGCGGCGCTGGCCAGCATTTCCTGATCAATGACAAACCAGGCCAATTCCCCGTTTCCGGCAAATTGCAGCGAATTAAGAATCAGGCCCAGTAATTTCATTTTGGGAACCGAATTCGATTCATAGACCTGCTGGTATATCTTATGTGGTTGAATGCCGGCCTGCATGCAGGCAATGGCCACTTCGTGACAGCGGGGATTGGTATTACTGTAGCGGAAAGAACCGGTATCGGTTAATACCGCGGTGTAGATTCCGACGGCGATTTCAGTTGGCAGTAATCCATCATATTTCGGCTTGAAATAATCAAATAGAATTTCACCGGTGGCTGCCGATTCAAGATTGATCAGGTCGTAATCAAATTTACCGGTCTTGGTCTGCACGTGGTGATCGATATTGACGGTAGTCAGATTATCCTCCACAACCGCTTCTCCCAGTTGGCGCAGGCGACTGTAATCACCCACATCAAATACCAATACCAGATCGGATTTGGCAACCGTCTTCCGGTGAGAATCAGGATTGTAATGGATTATTTGATCGGCATACGGTAAAAATTCGTATTCTGACGGTAAGGGCGACGGACAAAATATACGGCATTCCTTATGCTGATCAGTCAGGTAATGGTACATGGCGCTCAGGCAACCCAAACCGTCACCATCAGGATTTTCGTGAGTGGTCAGCAGAATATTATCGGCCTGATCAATCAGCCGGTCAATTGTAGCAAAATCGGTCATATTTGTTCCGTCCAAAAGGCATAAATATACCCCATTTCATTAATAATTGCGAAGATCATTCAGCATCTTAAACCGATGTGATATCAGAGATGTCTGATATTCAACATCATACCGGAGGTTCCCACTGATTTTCATTTTCACCAAGCAGATGAAGATGGTAGCGGGCCAGTACGAAAAAATAGTCTGAAAGCCGGTTGAGATAGGAAATGGCCAGTTGCGGGATAGCTTCCTTTTTGCCAAGGGCGATCGCTTCAATCTCGGCCCGTCGACAGACTGCGCGGGCCACATGCAGGCGGGCGGAAAATTCATCACCACCAGGCAGAATAAATTCTTTTAACGGCGGCAACGCCCGGTTCATCACCGCCGATTTATCCTCGATAAATTTCAGATCGCCAGCCTTGAGCAATTGCGGCGGATTAGCGGGCAGGGACAGTTCACCGCCCAGATTAAACAGGGCATTCTGGATAGCGATCAAATCCGCTGCGAATCCCGGTGGTGCGGCATTACGGGCCAATCCCACATGGGCGTTCAATTCATCAATGGCTCCCAGGCAGCGAATTCGGGGATGGTCCTTGGATACTTTTTCCCCGCTGCCCAGATGGGTCTTTCCCTTGTCACCTGCTTTGGTGGTTACCTTACTGATCCGCATTAAAAGAATATCAGGCTGATGATAATGAAGATGGGAATCAGAATCGGCAGTGAGTATTTAATAATGTAACCGAAAAAACTGGGCATATTGATTCCCGCTTCTTCTGAAATTGATTTCACCATGAAATTGGGGGCGTTACCAATATAAGTATTGGCTCCCATGAATACGGCTCCGGTCGATATGGCCAGTAGCGTATTCTGGTAGGTGGTCATCAGTGAAATGGCATCTCCTCCGGCAGTATTGAAAAATACCAGGTAAGTCGGGGCATTGTCAAGAAAGCTTGATAAGATCCCGGTCGCCCAGAAATACATATAGTTGACGGGATTACCGGCTCCGTCGGATACTGAACTGATCACTGCCGACAAGGCGCCTTCCGTACCGGCTTTCAAGATGGCGATAGCGGGAATGATGGTCACGAAAATTCCGGCAAATAATTTGCCTACTTCCACGATCGGGAACCAACTGTATTCGTTGGCTGTCCGGACCTTCATATCGGTGATTTTCCAACTGGTCACTGTCAGGGCAAGCAGTAGTAAATCGCGCGTAAGGTTTTGCAGTTCAACATCCACATGGTAAACCGTAAAGGATATCCCCGGACGCCAGAATCCGCTGAGTAAAACCGACCCGATCACCCCCAGTAACAACAACAGATTAATTTTCCCTTCCAGTCCCAATTTTTCATCACCGGCTTCCATTTTTAGTTCCTCGGGCATTTTCTCCTGGTTATAGAAGAAACTGTCTATGATGAAGAACAGGGCCAGCAGGATCAGTACCGCCACCACCATGGGAATGAACATATTGGTGGTCGTCCAGAAGAAATCCACGCCTTTCAAGAAGCCCAGGAACAGCGGCGGGTCACCCAGGGGAGTGAGCGAGCCACCGATATTGGCCACCAGGAAAATGAAGAATACGATCACATGCACGTTTTTCTTGCGCCATTTATTGGCCCGGATCAGCGGGCGAATCAGCAACATGGCCGCCCCGGTGGTACCCATCCAACTGGCCAGAATAGTGCCCAGCAGAATGATGCCGGTATTCACCAGCGGCGATCCCTGCAAACGACCCGTAACCCGAATGCCGCCGGAAACGGTGAACAGGGCCAGCAGCAGCACGATAAAGGGAATATACTCAAGCAGACCCACGTGCAGGAGCTCATAAAGGGTGACCGAAAATCCCTGGACAATCAAGAAAGGAATGATAAGCAGGATGGCCCAGAAAGCCGCAATCTTGCCAAAATGATGGTGCCAGAAATGGGGCGACACCAGGGGAAAGACAGCGATTGATAATAAAATACCGATAAACGGGATGGCCCAGATAATTGACAAATGGCCGCCGTCCACATGGGGGGCGGCATGGTGATCGGTATCGTGGTGTTCCTCGGTGGCATGAGTGGCCACGGCTTCATCGTGATGGGGCGTCTCCGCCGGGAGTAAAGCGGGGGTCAAAATCAATAAGGCGATTATTAACAGACTAAACAGGTGACTGAAATTCTTCATTTGCTTGACTTATCTATGGGTTAAAATCGTCATGAATACAAGAGGAAAAAATACAATTTATCTGAGGTGCAATGGAAGCTAATTCCGGCGGTATTTCCAGTGGATTTTGTAAAGTGCCAGCACCTGGGAGGTGTGGGATGGTAATGCAGGAACGAGGGACAAGGTGACAAGGGACAGGTGTGCGGTTGCATGATTCCGTAGCCCGGCAAAAAAAGGAGTTATGGATTATTGGAGCAATGCAGCACACATGCTGAAGCTCCTTAGCCCGGTCCTTTTTAACCTATGTAGCCTGTAGGGCGTAGTGGGTTAGGGCCGGGGAATGGATGACCGACGCACCCCGTGAGGCCTTTCACGGCCTTGCCGATTTAAAAATAAAGAACAATGATGTTGAATTGTAGGAGCACGATGCATCGTGCCCGCTCATTCTGGTTGCCTCGTTCCGTGGTGCAACCCTGCAAGAATCCATTGCGGGAGAAACCGGGTTTGCGGACAGAACGCTGTTCTGTCCCTACCCGCCGGAAATGATCTTCGCAAATCATTAATAATATGTCGTTAATCGTTGTTGGATATTCAATTCGTTCGACCCTTTCAGGGTCGCTACACTTGCCATCTTACTCCGGTGGCTGCGCCACCGGCTATTCACATTCAATCCCGTTCGGGATTGCCAAAACCTGATAGCAAAAACCCCGAAGGGGTGTAATGTTTATGGCAAAATGATTATCAAATAGAATAACCCTGAAAGGGTGTCATATTTTGCCAAGGGCAGGTGACGAGGGACAAGTAACGAGAAAAAACTCTGATTGATTGACCCTTACCCGATATCATTACCGGGTGTATTTGGATTCCGGTGACTGTGTCACTGGTTACAATGGAGGCGTACCTGTGCTCCGTAAGCCATCGGTTGCCGGACGTAGGCGAACTGTGTCCGCCTGCGGACAGAACGCTGTTCTGTCCCTACCCGCCGGAAATGATCTTCGCAAATCATTAATAATATGTCGTTAATCGTTGTTGGATATTCAATTCGTTCGACCCTTTCAGGGTCGCTACACTTGCCATCTTACTCCGGTGGCTGCGCCACCGGCTATTCACATTCAATCCCGTTCGGGATTGCCAAAACCTGATAGCAAAAACCCCGAAGAGGTGTAATGTTTAT
>LSCG01000153.1 GCA_001577055.1 Fidelibacterota bacterium TCS56 | reverse complement strand
CAGTCAACAAAGCATTATTGTCCATACTGAATCCGGTTTTTGAATGAAGGGGATGAATTAACCTGGATTATTCGCCACGAATTACACAAATAAACACAAAAGTTAAAGAAACAAATGATTACAAAAAATGATCTCGCAGAAAAACATATCAGTTTTGGCACATATAGTAGCTCTTCTAATTTGAATATAAATATTAGTGTAACTTCGTGTTCATTCGTGGCTGATGAATAGGTCAGGTTAAATGAATTGCATGAATTAAATGAATTGCATGAATTAAACTGACCATTAAGGATTCAAGTACAGGCGGATAAAATCAGGACCCTGACGCAAATCGAAGACTATCTGCTGTCGAAACCTGGATCGGTACGGGAACAGCCTTTTGGTCCCGAGGTGCTGGTGTACAAGGTCGGTGGTAAAATCTATGCCCTCGTGGCCTGGGAAAAACGGCCGCTGACAAAATCTTTGAAATGCGATCCGGAGAATGCCTTATTCCTGCGGAAGAAATATCCGGCAGTGATTCCCGGTTATCACTTGAATAAAAAGCATTGGAACACGGTTACCCTGGATGGCTCGATCGAAGATGAGTACATCCGAAAAATGATCGACGAATCCTACGATCTGATCCTGGCCTCGCTCAGTAAAAAGAAGCGCCGCGAACTGTCCGGTTAATCCAGCGGGTAATCCTTCACCAACTGCACCACAATATCGCGATGGACGGTGAGAGTCAACGTTTTTAAGCGTACATAATCACCACGATAAAACATATATCCCGCATGTTTTCCCCGGTAGGCCCCGCTGCCGGAATCTTTAACCAGGAACCAGTCATCGCGGCCAATTCTGGTATAACCCACCGCATGGAGCAGGTGATCATCGGTGGTGGCTTCGTTGTAAAAACGCAACTCCCGGGCGGCCTGGTTGATCTCATCCGGGGGAATGTCCCATACCGGGATGACGGCTGAATCATAAGCCCCTTCCAGTCCCGGTTCGGAAACATCGCCCCCCAGCAGCACCGAATAGCCATTATCCAGCGCGGTTTTCAGAACGGCGTAAAAATCATCCAGGGGCAAATTGAAATAATCACCACTTTCCCACCAGTTATCCGGGACCTGGAATTCACAATTACTGTAAAAAGGGAATTTGCTGGTGGACAACAAATTGACATAATCATCCATGTCCAGCCACAAAACTTCCTCCAGAAAGGCCGTGGGACGGTACTCGATGCCGTCGTAAATAAAATGCTCCGGGGGTTGCCCCAGGTAGCGGTGCATGATTACCCGCACCGTGTTCAGCACCGACTCCTCATCCCAGAGATCGGCCTGCGAGACCCATTCGAGGTAGTCGTCGATTTCCTTGTACATCAGTTTATGGTTAAACAAACCATCTTCCGCCAGCACGCCGGGATACTGGTTGCGGGGAATAGCGCCGAACTGGCGCCAGATGCGGGTGACAGCATTGGCTTCCGAACCCTGTCCGAAACTTTTTTCGCCCCGTTCAGCGACAAAATGGCTGGTCTTCAGCAGATACTCATGATAGACGGTGAACATCTCGGACATCTTGATCTTTTTGCCATACAACCGATTGACCTCGGCTTCCAGAAAGGAAGTAGTGGCAAAACTCCAGCAGGCGCCGGTCAGGTACTGGCGGGTGGGCGGGAAGTGCCAGACCTGCTGGAAATCCGCCGGCGACTCCGGGATTCTGATATCGGACCAGTCGATGGCCAAAACCTGTTTTTGGATTCGATCCAATTCGGATTGCTCCTCCAGGAAATCCCGGATACGATCAGTCTCCGCTTCACGCTGATCGATGATTTCTTCATTGAAATCCTTTAATGCTTCCAGGGTGGAATCATACACGGCGGGGCGATATTTCAATTCCTGGGCGGTAAGCAGCCCGCCGATTAAAGCAATTGCCAGCGCTGCTAATACTTTTTTCATAGTCAAACTCCAACGATATTCGTTTACCGGGACCAAGCCCGTCGGTGGTCAAACCTGTCGATGGCCGGGCCATCGCTTGTGATCAAATTTTCAGTTGGAAAACTGGCGATGAATACGGCAGCGGCTGGTGGGCTCGGTACCCTTGATAAACAACTCGGTGGTAACCGGGCAGTAACGGGTGGGAACATCCTTTGAGACACTGCAAATCTCCTGTTCGATAATCCCGGAAGGCCGGTCGAATTCCACCGGCTCCAGCTCGCTGGTCAATGAGTCGTAGGCCGTTCGCATGAAACGGGCCCAGGCCGGCAGGGCGGCTTTGTTACCAAATTGCTCGTGTCCCAGGCTGACCTGCGGATCGTCGACGCCGAACCAGACGCCGGCCACCATCTGGGGCGTGAAGCCCACGAACCAGGCATCACTGTAACGCTGGGTGGTGCCGGTCTTACCGGCAGCCGGAGCGTAAAAATGATATTTCCAGCGCGCCGAACCACCGGTGCCGGCATCCAGCACGGTCTGCATTAAATTAGTCATCAGGTAGGCGGTTTCGGCGCTGAGAACTTCCTCCTGCTGGGGATAGTATTCTTTGATAATATTGCCGTAGCGGTCAACGATCCGGGTGATGATATAAGGCTGGGAATAGACGCCCTGGTTAGCCAGAATGGCGTAGGCCGAAGCCGCTTCCAGCATGTACACTTCCGAGGTGCCCAGGGCTATGGCATCCACCGCCCGGATGGGGGTGGTTAATTTCATCCGCTTGGCGGTACGCGCCACTTCGGAGGCCGGGACCAGTTCCTGCACCATGCGCACCGAGATCAAATTTTTCGACCAGCGCAGACCCTCTCGCAATGTTGTGAGTCCGCCGGTGCTGAAGTCATCGTTACGCGGCATCCATTTTACCCACTCGCCGTCGGAGTTCTGCACGTTCAAAACCACCGGCTGGTCCAGCAATTGTTTGGTCACCGGGTAGCCATTGTCCAGGGCGGTGATGTAGATAAACGGTTTGAATACAGAGCCCGGCTGGCGGGGCGCCTGCACCGCCCGGTTGTACTGATCGGGATAATCGGGACGTCCGCCGAGCATGGCCCGGATGGCGCCGGTACTGGGATCCATGGCAACAAATGAGCACTGCACCAGCAGTTTATCGCGCAGCTCGGGATAAATGGGCAATTCGCCGCGCATCATCATTTTGACCGTATCTTCAGGATAAATGGCCAGGTAAGCCAGGCGCGAGAACTCCTCCGGATCGTTAAACAGGCGCTGATTGAGCACCTTCTGATTATCGGTGAGTGACCGCATCACCATCCGTTCGGCAATATCCTGCAGGCGGGTGTCCAGGGTGGTATAAATCTTCAGTCCGTCACGATAAATATTAA
Organism: Fidelibacterota bacterium TCS56; assembly: GCA_001577055.1. GTDB lineage: Bacteria > Fidelibacterota > Marinisomatia > Marinisomatales > TCS56 > TCS56. The sequence goes on along the minus strand of LSCG01000153.1, from coordinate 2,505 downwards.
TATCCAGCTCTTCGTCTTCTTTTTCCAGAAAACGCCGCACATATTCGGTAAAATAGGGAGCCTGGCCCCGGTCGGTTTCACTGGTAACCGTACTTAAAGAGCGGGCCCGGGCTTCGGCATATTGATCCTGATTGATGCGGCCCTGGTCGCGCATCAGCCGCAGGACGGTATTGCGGCGGGTGCGGGCACGGTCAGGATTCTTGAAGGGTGAATAATTCCCCGGCGATGGCAGCACCCCTACCAGGATGGCCGATTCGTCCAGGGTTAAATCCTTGGCATCCTTGTCAAAATAGCGTTTGGCCGCCGCCTGCACCCCCCAGGTGCCGTGGCCGAAATGCACCGAATTGAGGTACATCTCCAGAATTTCATCCTTGGTATAGGTGCGCTCAATCTGAACGGCGGTAATCCCCTCCTTAATTTTGCGGATCAAAGTCTTTTTGAAACCGATGGTATCGTAGAGGTTGCGGGCCAGTTGCTGGGTGATGGAACTGAAACCGGTGCTGTAACGCATGGTAATAGTGTTAATCACGATGGCGCGCATAAAATCACGCATGGAAACGCCCCAGTGGGAATGGAAGCGTTTATCTTCCGAGGCTACCGTTGCTTCGCGCATATGCCAGGGGATGTTTTCCAGCTCAACGAACACCCGTTTCTCATAAAATAATTCGTGCAGGACTTTGCCATCGGCAGAATAGATGCGGGTCACCAGATCGGGATCGTAATTCTCCAGTTGATCCAGTGACGGCAGGTTGCGGGCCAGGTAGATTACATACGCTAATACCGTAGCGGCCAGAATCAACAGGACTAATATGGAATGTAAAATGGCCCGGGGCCAGGAAACCGGTTTGTGGCGTTTAGTCATCAGGGAAATTTAAACACGATCAACACACTAAAGTAAAGCGGGGAATGATTTTCAACCGGGGAGCAATGGTACCTGGGGGCAGAGGTGCAGAGAGAAATCAAGGTTTAAATATTCAGATACGGCACAAGCTTGTGAATATTACAGGAATCACTTGTTAAACTGGAGTTAAAAACCTAAAGTCAACTCCGATCCAATAAATAGAAATGGATACTCCGGCAAACTGATAAAAACACAAATTTTTAGGGAGAATAATTGATGCTCCACCTGCTGCAACCTAAAAAAAATCTATTGCTGTTACCTGCCCTCCTGTTCATGCTCCTGGTTCCGGTCATCGGTGGTGAAGTCCCGGTTGATACAGAATATAATGACGGGCCATACATTTTTTACCAGGGTGACAGCCTGGAAGCCCGGTGGGTCTGCAACGGCAATGCGATTATCACCCGGCATTCCAGCGATGACTCAATTTTCCCAAATACAAAATGTGGAAAGATCAGTACAGTTCCGAAGATCAGGCAAGCAGTAGATGAAGCAGAACCAATTGAGTTCACCGATGTGCCCAAAATTGCCGCCCTGAGCGATATTCACGGTCAGCATGAGATTTTTATTCGACTGTTAACTGCCCATGGGATTATCGACAACCAGGGAAAATGGAGTTGGGGCAATGGCCATCTGGTGATTGTTGGTGATATCCTTGATCGAGGTCCAAGGGTGATGGAAACCTTGTGGTTCCTCTACTCCCTGGAAGCACAAGCTAATGCAGCCGGGGGACGGGTCCACGTATTGTTGGGCAACCACGAGGTGATGGTGCTCCAGGGCGACCTGCGCTACCTGCACCCAAAGTATGAATTCGTGGCCAAAACGCTGAATACGGATTATGATGAATTATTTTCCAAAAAATCTGTGTTGGGCCACTGGCTGCGGACCAAACCGGTAACTTTAAAAATAAATGATTTCCTTTTCGTTCACGGCGGGATTCATCCGCAGATGCTTGATCTTGGATTAAGCTTCACGGATCTGAATACAACCTTCCAATCCGGCCTGGATTATTCCCGGGAAGCGATCGACCAGGATGAGGCGCTTGATTTCCTGTATGGTGGCCGGGGACCGATCTGGTACCGGGGTTATTTCCCCGGTGAGAAAAATGAATTGAATGATTTAAAGCCAATCCTGGCGGCCTTTGGCGTACAACGAATTGTGGTCGGACATACCTCTATGGAGGTAGTTTCGGCGTTCCATGGTGGCAGGGTGCTGGCGGTGGATTCCAGCATCAAGCGCGGTGAAACCGGGGAGATTTTAATTTGGGAAGGAGGAGAGTTTTTTAGAGGGACACTCACAGGTGAAAGGATGCTGTTGGGTCAGTAGGTCAGTGAAGAAGAGGCAACAGGTAAATATCAGGATTTGCTTGCGTTTACAATCATAAATGTACTATAATCACCGGCACACCAGACGTGGAATTGGCGAAGACTGGATTAGCGATTGTATTCGGGTTGGGAATATTATTTAGAATTGGTGTATGGAATGATATTAAGAACAAAATTTATCAATAAACTACCCGGTGCCTGACAGGCTATGGGAATAATATTAGGAATTCCTTTGCTGAATATCATGATTTTACGGTCGGGAGAATTCTTCATAAATATTAG
>LSCG01000152.1 GCA_001577055.1 Fidelibacterota bacterium TCS56 | reverse complement strand
ATTGTGAAATCAGGATAAGATGTTTGCGATGATTTCTCAAAAATCAGATCATTCTGATAGCATACTTCTGCAATAATGGGTTCACATAGTATTTCAAAAATACTGGATAGAATTTTCGAATCGTATGACAGGGTATAAACCTTGCTTTGTTTAGTAAGTAATCCTACTAACTCAATCTCCAAATTGTTTTCATGCCGCTCATGTAGTATTCGCCTAAACTCCTCACCGAAACTGAAAGATGTTAAACTCATTTACCCCCCCTTTTTATAGGATTTAATACATTCATTCTTCAATTAAAGATAAGAATTTTTCTTCACTCAAAACAGTAATTCCCAACTCTTCCGCTTTCTTCAATTTGGAGCCTGCGCCGGGACCGGCCACCACGAAATCGGTCTTGGCGCTCACCGATCCGCTGGCCCGGCCGCCGCGGCTGGAAACCATTTCTTTCGCTTCCGAACGGGTGAATTTTTCCAAACTTCCGGTGAACACAAAGGTTTTGCCGCTGAAATCGGCTCCGGTGGCGGCAACCGGGGCGGCCAGTTTTACACCGGCGGACAGGCAGGCTTCCACCACCTGCCGGTTAGCGGTATCAGCCCAGAAGCGCACCACCCCTTCCGCAACAATGGGTCCCACTTCGTTAATCTCGATCAGTTCCTCGGCGGTGGTATCCATGTAACGGTGAATGTCACCCGCAAAATGCTTCTCCAGCACCCGGGAAAGATGCTCGCCCACATTGCGGATGCCCAGGGCAAAGACGAAGCGGGCGAAGGAGGTGCTTTTTGCCTTTTCGATGGCGGCCACCAGCTTGGCAGCGGATTTTTCTCCCATCCGCTCCAGGTCGGCCAGTTCATCTTCCTCGAGTCCGAAAATCTGGTCAACGGAAGTTAGACGGCCGATTTCCACCAGTTGCTCCACCAGTTTGGTACCGAAACCATCAATATCCAGGGCGCCCTTGGAGACGAAATGCTCGATACGTCCCTTGATTTGCGCCGGGCAGGCCAGATTCTGGCAGCGGGCCACGGCCTCATCCGGGGGGCGGTAAACGGCATGACCACAGACCGGGCACTCTGCCGGTAGCCGATAAGTAACCGTACCGGCCGGACGTTTTTCTATGATTGCCTTCACCACTTTGGGGATCACATCCCCGGCCCGCTCGATCAGAACCATGTCGCCGGCGCGCACGCCCAGACGGTCGATTTCATCCTGGTTGTGCAGGGTGGCATTGGCCACCGTGACGCCGCCCACGAACACCGGTTCAAGTTTGGCCACGGGAGTCACGGCGCCGGTGCGACCCACGGAAGCGGTGATTTCCAACACTACCGTGGTGGCCTGCTGGGCTTTGAATTTACCGGCGATGGCCCAGCGCGGCGACCGGCTGCGGATACCCAGTTGCTCCCGGGCAGCCAGTGAATTGACCTTGATGACCGAGCCGTCGATTTCATAGGGCAGATCGTTGCGCTGCGCTTCCAGCCGCCGGTGGTAATCAATGACGGCCCCGCTACCGGACAACCGCTCGATCAGCGGATTCACCGGCAGGCCCCAACATTTTAAATCTTGTAAGAAATCCCAGTGGAATCGATAGTCGAGGCCGTTAATCGTCCCGGCCTGGTAGCAGTAGAGCGACAGGGGTCGCCGGGCGGTGATTTTCGGATCGAGTTGGCGCAGACTGCCGGCGGCGGCATTGCGGGGGTTGGCGAAAATTGCTTCACCGTCCCGGCTGCGGCGCCGGTTCAGTTTTTCAAAATCGTCTTTGCGGATGAAGACCTCGCCCCGCACTTCTAACAATACCGGAGCATCAATCTCATCTGCGCGCAGGGTCAGGGGCAAGCTGGCAATCGTCCGCAGATTGGCGGTGATGTCCTCGCCGGTAACACCGTCACCGCGCGTGGAGCCGGAAACGAAGAGGCCATTTTCATAGACCAGTTCTACCGCCAGTCCATCCAGCTTGGGCTCGCCGATATACTCCACGGTTTCCACTGCCAGGCTTTTGCAGGTGCGTTCATCAAAAGCTGCCAGCCCGGCTTCATCCATGGCGTTGGCCAGCGACAGCAGGGGCAGGCGATGAGTGACCGAATCGAATGCGGAAAGGGGCGCGGAACCGACCCGCTGGGTGGGGGAGTCGGGAGTGATTAATTCCGGGTGGGCCGTTTCCAGGTTTTCCAGTTGGCGCAACAGTTGGTCGTATTCCCCATCGGAAATAATGGGATCATCCAGTACGTAGTAGCGGTAATTATGATCATTGATCTGCCGCCGCAGGTCAGCAGCTTGGCGGGATAGGTCACTCATTTGAATATCCGTCGGGTGCGGTAATAGATTTGTGGATCGATTAGTTCCCGGCGCACCGGCTGGAGTTGGCGGTTTTCATCCAGGGGGGCGGCCAGCATTGACCCGTCGATCAGAGTGACTACGAAATAATATTCCAGGCTGTCGGCCGGCAATTCCCGGGGATTGAAGCGATAACGGAAGCGGTTGCGTTCGAATTTCATTGGAATCTCGCGGAAACCGCTGTCTTCATTGACCCGCAGAAAAAGGGTGGCAAAGTCTACCGAATCACGGGGCAGATTGACGATGAGATCGATGTCGTATGGATAGCCGTCCAGCAGTACTTCCTTGGGATGGTGCAGGAGGCGGGCATGGAGCGGTGACGGGGGTAGACTATCGCTGGGAGCCTGGGCCAACGATAGTCCGGTGGCCGCCAGAAAAATTAGCAGAATGCGAATCAGGATTTCAGCTCCTGTTGCACATATTGCTGGACCGAAAATGGATTGGATTCAGCCATTTTGAATTGATTATGGACATAGTTCCCATTATCATCCACATGGTATTGGGCAGAATAATTATCCCGGTTGGCGCAGATATCCTTGAGGGCTGCTACCAGCAGATCCACATCTTCCCGGGTACTGTACAGACCGAAAGACGTCCGTACCATCCCGGCTTTGATTTTCAGATTGATATCGAAATCGTTGAAATCAACCTGGCCCACCCGCGACTCCAGATAATCGGCGATCATCTCTTTGACGTAGGGATGGGCGCAGAAACATTCATTGCGGACGGCGATAGCAAAATAATCATTTAGAACGGCGGCCACGATTCCGTGGTCCATTCCCAGTATATTAAACGAAATGGAGGCGGCCCGTGGACAGCGGCTGCAATCGGTTTCGCCGTAAACGGCAATTTCCGGCAAGGCCAGGATTTTATCCAGGGCGTAATTAATCAATTCGTCTTCATCTTTAAAAATCCGTTGCATACCGATGGTATCCAGCACTTCGATGGCTGCCGCCAGTCCGATGGCGCCGGGAATGTTAGGCGTTCCGGCCTCCTCGCGATCGGGAAATTTTTCAGAAATCAGATAGCGTTCGACGAATACCTGTTCCACCATACCGCCGCCCACTTCTTCCGGTTCCATGGCTGACAGAATATCTTTACGACATATCACCACTCCCGGCGAACCGGGAACATAAGTTTTATGGCCGCTGAATACGAAAGCATCGATATTGCGGGCAGGGTTTTCATGGCCGCTGATCTGTACCGGCAGATGGGCCGCCATCTGGGCGCCGTCAACCAGCATGAAAGCGCCGTATTTGTGGGCCAACTCAGCGATATCGTAAACGGGATTGATGATCCCCGTGACGTTGCTGACCCCGGTGACGGCCACGTAACTGGCGCTGTCCTTATTGCGTTCCAGCTCTGCTTCCAACGTTGATAAATCGATGCAGCCGGGATTGCCGGAATTCATATCGAAAGGGATGTGGACAACTTTACGGGCGTGTTTGCGGTGGGGCAGATCGTTGGAATGGTGCTCCATCAGCGATACGAAGGCCGTGCCGCGGTCCGGGCGGTAATCACGGAAAATCCGCGCCAGGCGATTGATGGCCGCCGTGGAACCACTGCCGGTAAAGAAACAGGTATAGCGTTCCGGATCTGCCTGCAGAAAACTGAGAATGCGGTCATGGGCCCAGTGATATTCACTGGTGGCGATCTTGGCGGAAAAATGGAGCAGGCTGTGGGTGTTGGCGTAATGCTGGTAGAATTCCTCCATGGCATCGTATGCTGCTTTCATCATCAGCGTGCTGGCGGTGGAATCCAGGTAAACCCGCCTTTGGCTGGAACCGTCGATGGTGCGGTATTCGGTATCCAGGCCGAGAAACTCCTGACGTATTTTTTCTAATAATTTCATTCGCTGTCCTTGGGGCAATTTTGTCCTGTGGTGAAATTAAGAACCGTGTTGATAAAGTCGAAGCCGGAAAGTCGGTGGGGTGAAGACTGGAAAAGGGGAACCGGAGAACGGATAAAACGAAACACAGGTTTCAACGCCGTGCATCGAAACCGGAATATTGAATGAAGCTGGTGGTACGCTCTTCTTACTTCACCATTCGTTAATCCTTGTTGGATATTCAATTTATTCGACCCCTTCAGGGTCGTCACCCTATTCATTTTTGGTCCGGTGGTTTCACCACCGGTTATTCATGTTCAATCCCTGCGGGATTGCAGTCAGAATCTGGTTGCATCGCTCTGAGGTGCAACCCGGCAATTAGTTTCAGCGTAGAGTATTGAAACCAGAATATTGAATGAAGCTGGTGGTGCGCTCTTCTTACTTCACCATTCGTTAATCTTTGATGGATATTCTGCGGTTGCCCGGTCATTCAAGGACTTGAAATAAAAAACGGCTGACACAGTGGCCAGCCGTTAGTCTTGTGATGAGATAAAATAACCTAGAATGTCTGCCGCAGGGAATTCTGCAGTGAACGGATAATCAGCAGCGCGTCGGCGCCACTCACCGGTCCGTTGGGATTGAATTGGGAAGTGATCATATCACTTTTCATGATGCCTCGTTCGGTGCACAGGGCCATGGCATTATAGGCGAAATGTGAACTGGGAACATCGGCGAAGCGGGAGGGTGATTCGCCGAAATAGCGCGTTTCCAGACTGTTATCGCGGGTGGCAATAACCAGCAGGCGTTGGACGGCCATGGCATAATTGGCGCGGGTAATCTTTTCACCGGGATAGAAGTTCCCATCGGGACTCAAGTCCATCACGCCGTATTTCAGCATGTCGCCGATCCAGCTCTCGGCCCAGTGGCCGGTAATATCGGCCGGTTTTATTTCAGCCTGATTGGCGGCCACTTGTCCGGGGGTCTGGAAGGTGGCGGGGGGCGCGGGCAGTTTGCTGATTAATTCACCTACCTGCAATTCTTCGGTAAAGAGGACGGCCAGATCGGCGCGGTTGATTTTTTCCTGCAAGGCGATTTTTTTACCGGCCATGGTACCCGGAACGGCGCGCACCACTTTTTGCGACAATTCCCATTTACCATCGGCCCGGGCGGCATATTCGCCTTTGCCGTCCACCACTTGTTTAAAGAATCCTTCCGCATTGCGGAAGTTGTAATTATACAGATTAGCCAGGCCCAGATAGTAGAGCGTGGCCTCGTGGTTCTCATCTTTGCGCAGGGCGTTGGTCAGGTATTTTTCGGCGTTATTGAACCAGGTTTTATCCAGGTTGCGCATCTCGATCCAAACCCGGCCGCACAAGGCCAGAACATCAGGATCGCGGCCGGCATGCATGGCGGCCTTATTGACGTTCATTTTGGCAGCGGAGGCATTATCTTCCAGAGCATCCACCAGCCCCAAACCGGCATAGCCCGGTGCGAATTTGCGGTCCAGATCAACCGCCCGCTGAAAGGAAGTGCGGGCACCGGACAGGTTGTCCTCGTCCACGGCGCGCAAACCGGCTTTAAAATGGTACTCGGGTGTATCCAGAGCGCTTTGTGGTTTTTGAGCGCAGTTGAAAAAAGCAAAAACCAATACGATAGAAATTGTTAATCTGAGGGTGTTTTTCATGGTGATGCCCCTGTTATTACTATTAATGTGTCGTAAATATAACAGGAATTCCGCTCAAAAAAAATATCCACCAATGGTGGTTGAGATATATCACATTTGATTGATATTGATAAACATCAC
>LSCG01000151.1 GCA_001577055.1 Fidelibacterota bacterium TCS56 | reverse complement strand
GTTGATCAAATCCCGGGCGTAAATGATTCGCTGGTAGTGGGCCAGCAATGGCAGGATGACGAGCGGGTGATACTTTTTATCAAGTTATCTGATGAGGTTGAGCTGACTGATGAATTTCAGCAGTCGCTGCGCTCTGCCATCCGGCAGGGATGTTCACCGCGGCATGTTCCGGCCAAAATAATCGCCATCGCCGATATCCCCTATACGATCAACGGCAAAAAGGTGGAAGTGGCGGTAAAGAAAATCCTGGCCGGCCGGGATGTGACCAACCGGGACGCCCTGGCCAATCCCCAGTCGTTAGACTTGTACCGGGATTTGCCGGAATTGAAGAATTAGATTTTTCTGCGCAAACGGGGCTGTGCCCAAGCTTTGAGAATGTTTTTAGCACCGAGGAATTAACTTTGCGAAAGTTAGCAACTTTCGCAAAGTTTTCGTTTCAAGGCCGACAAAAAAGGGGCTGACCTTTTGGGACAGCCCCTTCAATCACTGGAATAATACCAGATTTACATTTTTCCGAACAGGTCGATCAAATCGACCACCCGGTTGGAGTAACCCCATTCGTTGTCGTACCAGTTCAGCGTTTTAACCATATTACCGCCTACCACCTTGGTATAGGGAGCGTCATAAATCGATGAGTGGGGATTACCGATGATGTCACTGGAAACCACCGGCAGGGTTGAATATTCCAGAACACCTTTCATCTGTTCGGTGGCCGCGGCAGCCCGCACCGCTTCGTTGATTTGATCAACGGTGACATCCTGGCCCAGAAACATGATGGAATCCACTACCGAACCATCGGCCACAGGAACGCGCATGGCGATACCGTCCAATTTCCCCTGCAAAGCCGGTAATACTGTACCGACGGCACGGGCGGCGCCGGTGGTAGTGGGAATCACGTTTTCGGCGGCGGCCCGGCTGCGGCGCCAGTCGCTGTGGGGAACGTCGGCCAGCCGTTGATCATTGGTATAGGCATGCACGGTGTTGATCACGCCGTTCTCGATGCCGAAAGCATCGTTAAGCACCTTGGCCATGGGCGCCAGACAGTTAGTGGTACAACTGGCATTGGAAACGATTTTATGCTCGGCCTTCAAACCGTCATCGTTAACGCCTAAAACGACGGTGTAGTCAATTTCATCCTTGGACGGGACGGTGAGAACCACCCGCCCGGCACCGGCATCCAGATGGGGCATTAATAATTCACGCTTACGGAAAATGCCAGTGGCTTCCACCACGATGTCCACCCCCAGGTCTTTCCAGGGAAGGTCGCCGGGATTCCGCTCCGCCAGCATTTTTACCGTCTGGTGACTGGTGCGCATGATATCACCTTCGGTGGTAACCGTGTCTTCAAAACGTTTCATTACCGTATCATATTTCAGGAGATAGGCTAAAGCGTCATTTTTAGCAATATCATTAATCGCCACGATGTCAATATCGGCACGGTCGTTCAGAATGCGAAAAACCGACCGGCCAATGCGGCCAAAACCATTGATTGCGATTCTCATGATTGCACCTCCAGCCTGGAATAGGCGTCAATGGTTTCAAGAATCCGGCGGGAGTAGCCCCAACCGTTGTCGAACCAACTTACCGTCTTCACCATTTTTCCATTGACGGACATGGTGGCTTTAGCGTCGTGTATCAGACTTTCATTAATCCCAATCACATCGCTGGAAACGATGGGATCCTCGGTGTAGCCAACGATTCCCTTGAATTTTCCTTCGGAAGCAGCTTTGACGGCGGCATTCAACTCTTCAATCGAAGGGATCGTATTCAATTCGGCTGTCAGATCGATGCAGGAGCCGTCGGGAACGGGAACATTGAAGGCAAGGCCATCCAGCTTGCCGGCGAAGCGGGGCAGGATTTGTTCCACGATACCTGGGGCCCAGGTCTGGTTGGGTATAATGTTTTCTACCGCCGAGCGGCTGCGCCGCAGGTCAGACCTGGCCGTATCGGCCAGAGGCTGATCCGAGGTATAGGCATGAACCGTGGTCATCATGGCCCGCTTTAAGCCATAATTCTCATCCAAAATCTGTAGCATCAAAGCCAGCACATGCACCGTGGAAGAAGTACAGGTAACAATTTTATCATCGGCAGAAATTTCTTTATCGTTAACACCGACAACCACAACCCGGTCAACATCATCCAGCGGCGGTACGGTCACAATAACACGTTTGGCGCCGGCATCCATATATTTTTCCAGATCAGCTTTCTCACGAAATTTACCGGTGGCGTCAATCACTACATCCACATCGAAAGCATCCCAGGGGATATCCCCCGGATTGCCGCCTTTCAGAATGCGGGATTTCTGCCGACCAAAGATCAAGTGATTATCTTCGATACGCGCCTCCTCTTTCATGGGACCATGAACCGAGTCGCGCATTAATAAATAATGGAGGGCTTCGGGTTCACCAAGATCGCTGATAGCCACAAATTGATAATTGGGATTATTATACCCAATACGGTACAGATTGCGACCAATACGACCGAACCCGACTAGTCCGATTTTTACTGGCTTACTCATTTATTACCTGCCATTTCATTGTCATTTGATTGTTTTACAATCATCCATTTGAGCTGACAAATTTACAGAATATTTCCCTTCCGATACAGTCAAATAGTAACTCAGGCCAGAGTTGCGTTCAATAAACGATCAGCCTACTATACAGGTTACGGAATAAAAAAGCCGGTGACTGTATGCGGCAGCAACCGGCTTATAATACAAGATGCGATAATTGGCTACTTAGTCGCCTTGGTCATTAAATCAGTCATTCGTTCGACGAAATCAGTGGGAGCTTCCAAATTGCCGGAAATCAGCATTGCGCCTTCAAATAATTGCATGATACTCTTGCGCAAAACCGGATCCTTACTATCACCAAGGTTGAGTCGCGCCAGGTTTTTTATCAGGGGATGCCTGGTATTAATCTCGAGAATTTTTTTCTGCGACGCATAATTCTCATCCATCATTTTCATCATCCGCTCCATCTGGGCGTCCATGGCATCTTTGGCGGCCACCAGGGTTGCCGCTGAGTTAACCAGGCGTTTGGATTCAATTACATTGGCAACCTTATCGCCCAGGGTTTCTTTGAAGACCTTAATTAACGGCTTGGATAAATCATCATTCAAAGCCTCGGCACCCTGCTCCTCACTGTCCTTCAGCTCCAGGTCGGCTTTCTCGATCGACTGCAATTTCTTCTTATCATACTCGGGAATCGAAGGAACCACCATCACGTCGTAGGGGTCGTGCAGCAGCAGTACTTCCAGGTCATTTTTCTTAAAATACTCCAGATTGGGATTTTTCATGACAGTGGTGCGTTCTTCACCGGTCAGGTAGTAGATCTCTTTCTGCTTGCTGTCCATCCGCTCCACATATTCGCGCAGGGAAATCAATTCATCGTTGGCGGTTTTAGTGGTTTCAAACCGCAGCAGATCAATTAATTTGTCGCGATTGGTGAAGTCCATATTAATACCGATTTTCAGGTACTGGCCGAATTCCTTATAGAAGCGTTCGAATTTACCCTTATCCTTCTTGGCCCAATCGGCCAGCAGACCCAAAACTTTATTCACTACCACCTGGTTGATCTTCTGCATGACCGGACTGGATTGGGTGACCTCCCGGCTCACATTCAGGGGCAGGTCCTCCGTATCGACCACACCCTTCAGAAATCGCAAGTATTCGGGCAGCAGCTCTTTAGCGTCATCCTGGATAAACACTTTATTGGCGTACAGATTCAGCGTTTTTTCCTCACGCTCACGCATAAACATCATGGGAGCTTTCTGAGGAATAAAAATCAAGGCTTTGAAATTAACTTTACCTTCCAGATTCAGGTGCAGATGATCCAGGGGCGGTTCGGTATCATTGGCGATGTACTTATAGAATTCATTCAATTGATCGTCGGTTATCTCATTTTTAGGCTGCTGCCAGATGGCACCGACGCGACTCAGTTTTTCATCACCGATAGTAATGGGGAATTCGACGAAGGTGGAATATTTATCGATGATATTCTTTACGCGCCACTCTTCGGCAAATTCATAATTATCCTTTTTCAGTTTGAAAGAAATTTTCGTACCACGAGTGGGTATTTCGATTTCTTCTATCGTAAAAGTTCCCTGCCCGGTGGATTTCCAGCGCAGACCCGGGGCTTCAGGATCGGCGTGGCGGGTTTCCACCGTAATCTCATCAGTTACCATGAACACCGAATAAAAACCAACGCCAAATTGGCCGATCAATTCGCCTTCGATGGCCTGCCCTGCATCCTTCAGTTTTTGCAGATAGTCCAGGGTACCGGAGCTGGCCACCGTGCCCAACTCTTCGGTCAGGTCCGATTCAGTCATCCCAATGCCCGTATCCTCAATGGTAAACAGATGTTTTTTATCATCCAGGGTAATTTTAACGCCTAAATCGGTCTCGGCGTCATGGACATTGCTGTCGGTGAGCATCCGGAAGCGGACTTTGTTCAGCGCATCGGAAGCATTGGATATTAATTCCCGCAGAAAAATCTCCGGGTGGGTGTATAGCGAATGCACAATCAGATGCAGCAATTGCTTCATCTCGGCACGATATTCAAATTCTTTAATATTCCCAGATTTCTTTTTAGCCATGATATTTCCTGTTTTTCTATTAGATCATTAAAATTCCAGCCGGTTACCGACTGATGTAAATTGTGCTAAAAATGCGCTGCAAAATTAAGATAATTATATTCATTTTTGAAATATGTTCCCGGGTCGCAAAATTGGAATGAATCGTGACTAAAACCATAGTCCGGCAGACGCGTGGAATTTAAATTCAGACTGCATTATTCGATACCCCAGACATTAATGAATTCATTTAGACAGGAATAATTATGAAGCAGGTAATCAATATTTTATTAGGTGGTCTGATAATCGCCAGTCAACTATCCGGTCAGCCCGATAATACCGAGTTCCGCTCCACCTGGGTTATCACCTGGGAGCATATTCACAGCTCGTGGAGTGTAGCGCAGAATAAAGCCCTGGTGCGCGAAATTCTCGATAACCATCAGGCCGCCAACATGAATGCCGTCCTCTGGCAGGTGCGACAGAGCGGAACCGCTTATTATAATTCTTCCTACGAACCCTGGGGTTATTACGCCGGATACAGTGATCCCGGGTACGATCCCCTGGCTTATGCCATCGAACAGGCCCACGCCCGCGGGATGGAACTGCATGCCTGGTTTAATACTTTTCATGCCTCATCAACCCATGCCGGCGCGCCGGCCGCCGAACATCCGGAGTGGGTGTGCACAGATCGCGACAGCATTTTCATGAATGAAAGTCGCGCCCTGTCCCCCGGTTTGGCGGCAGTCCGTGACTATACCCTGGACGTGGCGATGGAGATTGTCAATAATTACGACATCGATGGTATCCATCTCGATTATATCCGCTGGAACGAATACACCAACAGCACCCGGGCCAACCTGACGCAGATCGAGCAGGAAAGTCAATTGGACGGTATGATCAGCGAGGAACAAATTCGTGCGCTGGAAAATGATCGCTCCGGCCGCTATCTTTACGATATTGGACACCAGTATGATAATGGTATCCCCACCGGTTTTACCACCTGGGAAGAATGGTGGCGCTGGTCTGTTACCACCTTTGTAGAAGATTTACATGATTCAATTCAGACTGTCAAACCCCACGTGCGCCTGTCGGTGGCGGCGCTGGGAAAATATAACTGGTCCGGCTGGCAGGGCTACGGCTCGGTATATCAGGATGCGGCCAAGTGGTTCAATGAGGGCAGTATCGAGCAATTAACCCCCATGCATTATCATTGGCTGGATGCAACTGGTTTCTATGATATGCTCACGGGCAATTGCCCGGAATGTTGGAGCCAATACATTCAAACAGGAATTTCAGATGGCCGACTCTTTTCCGCCGGCCCCGGTTCATACCGTTTTTCCGACGCTAATGTCTGGTATCGGCATCCGGGGGTTGTCAATATCTGCCGGACTATCCCCTGGGTAGATGGTTTTCAATTTTTCAGCTATGG
>LSCG01000020.1 GCA_001577055.1 Fidelibacterota bacterium TCS56 | reverse complement strand
GCCCTTCAGGGCCTTTCCACCGACAGAAAATTGAGATAGAAACAGGAGAACGGCGGACGGAGAACGGAGGACGGAGGACGGAGACCGGAGAACGAAAACCGGGAAATTTCCGTAGCCCAGTCCTTTAGGGCTGGGTAATAAATGAACTAAAACTTGCGCAGGCCCTTCAGGGCCTTTCCACCGACAGAAAATTGAGATAGAAACAGGAGAACGGCGGACTGTTTGCTCGACAACAGACATTTGTCAGTGACTAGTGACGAAGTGACGGGTGACAGGCTAATAGGGTGAAGCAGGCATATGTTACAGGGCATTGATAAATTCCTGAAAACTGATGCCTGATTCGATGGTGCGCGGCGTCCGGTCTGTCACCCGGGAAAATGCGATAAGATTGGTTGCCCAAAGGATTTAAAGATTGCATATATTTTCCAATAGGACTTAATATCCTGCAATCACCGATGGAACTACCACCCCATTAATTTGGCACGATTACCTTTACACTTACGAATTCCTTCCCGCCCCCGTATCCAACATATTATCAGCAACATAATTACGAGGGATATCTATCATGAACAATTCAGTCAAAACGATTTCTATCATCATTTCAATTCTGTTTATATTTTTCAATCTGGCAACCGGCCGCCCGGTCTTGGACAATTCCGCTGAACCGCCCACACCGAATACCAACCGTAACTGGTTCAATTCACAGATATTTAACGGAAATGAATGGTGGTCCGCCGTCACCAACGACGGTAGCTGGGGCACCTATCAGGCTTACGACATTGCCGGGGCGCTCTGGCCACGGGGCACCAACACCAGCGCTATTTATAATTCCGGCCTGTGGATCGGCGCCGTCGTCAACAGCCAGGTGCGCGTATCCGCCGTACAGTACGGCTCGGAATTTTCCCCGGGACCCATAACCTCCCCCGGGGTGCCCGCCGATCCCTGGGATAACGCCTACCGGGTTTACAAACTCAATCGCTGGGATTCCGCCGGCCTGCCCGACTGGGATGAATGGCCCGCGACGCTGGGCGCCCCAGTGGATGGCGTCGGCGATCCCTGGCTGCCCCTGGACCAGACCCTGTTTTCAGTTTATAATGACCTCAGTGACGACCATATCTTCACCGGCACGCCCCTGGGCGCCGAAGTACGCCAGACCATCATCGGCGGCGTCACCGATTCGGAAAATGGACTGAACCGGACTTTCTACGTCCATTACGAAATTATTAATCAAAGCAATGATGCCTGGAACGGGGCCTGTTTCTCGATCTGGAGTGACCCCGATATCGATAATTACAGTAATGATTATGTCGGCATCGACACCACCATGGACCTGGCCTACGCCTACAGTGCCGCCAGCGGCGATCCGGCCTGTTCCAATCCCCCCGCCATCGGCTATCAACTGCTGGAAGACAGTTTCGGCGCCGGTCTGACATCCTTTCAAATCCTGTGTAATCCCAGTGGATATCCTGAACCGGAGAATGCCGCTGCGGCCTATAATTCTCAGCTGGGCCTCAATCTCGACGGCACCGATATTATCGATCCGGGTACGGGTAGCGCCACCACCTTCATGTTCGCCGGTGATCCGGTGACCGCAAGCGGCTGGACCGACCCTGAGTGGAACGATAAACGCCTGCTGCTGACGTTGGGTGGTGAACCGGTAGCCGCCGGCGATACGGTCAGCTTCACCGTCGCCGTCACAATCGCCCAGGGAATTGATAACCTGAACAGCCTTACCGAACTGCGTGCCGATGCGGCCGAGGCCAAAGCTTTCTGGGAGGCCGATTTTGCCGGTGTCACAACCATCGACCGGCCAATCCTGGCGCCTGATCCGCATTTATTATCCGGCCTGCGGCTGCCCTATACCCAGCCTAACCAGACCACGGATACTTTTCTGGATATATGCAACCATGGTAATCTGGCGCTCACCGGTCTGGTGGAATTCCCTGTCGGTTCCGGTTATTCCGCCTCCCCCGCCAGTTTCTCGATTGGCGCCGGTCAGACCGAACCGATCATGATCAGTTTCACCGCCCCCGACGCCCAGCCTGCCACGCACTTCGTCCCCGATGAATATGCCACCATCCAGGCGGCGATTGATGCCGCCCAATTGTCGCTGTTCGATGAATTCATCGATATTTCCAGCAATGACCCCTACGCCGGCCAGGAAAACAACATTACCGTATTCACACCGATGGATTTTCCTGGGGACCGGATCGTCGTCGATCCCGGCATCTATCAGGAGAACCTGGTAGTTACTAATCGCTCGATCCATTTGGAAGCCCGGGGCGCCGCTGAAGAAACCATTATCGATGGCAACGGCAGCGGTCATTGCCTGACCTTTACCAGTTCCCCCAATTTCAGCATCGGCGGATTTACTCTCCGCAATGGTTCGGCAGTCTCCGGTGGCGCTGTCAATATTTCCGGTGGCTTGTTCCATATCCATGATAATCGTTTCGAAGATAATTACGCCGATTACGGCGGCGCCATCTATGCCTCCGGCAGCGGTCTGATTACCCACAATCGCTTCATAAATAATAATGCCACCTGGGGTGGGGCGATCCGTCTGAACCTGGACAATATTGATTGTTTCAATAATACGCTGTGGAATAATAGCGCCACCGATGGTGCCGACGGCATCTACCTGCGCTCACCGGGTCACCGGGTCATTAATAATATTATCTGGCCCGCCGGCGCTAATGCCGCTATCAATGTCAATTATCCCGATACTCCTCCCCTGATTGAATATAACGACATAGCCGGTGGCTGGAACGGAACCGGTAATATTGACGCCGATCCCCTCTTCGTAGATGCTGCCGGTGGTGATTTCAGCCTCCAGGGTGCCTCGCCCTGTATCAATGCGGGACATCCCGATCTGAACGGTAACGGCGTACCCTGGCAATCTGATCCTGAAGATCGCGACCCGGATAATACCCGGCTGGACATGGGCGCAATCTTCCGGCCGGCCGGCGGTCTGGCAACTCACCCGCCTCGTTTCGCTGAATCTGTTCACCGTGATTTCATTCCCGGCGAAATCAGTTTCCAACTCGAAAACTGGGGCGACCAATCCTTTACCTACAACCTGGAACTGGTCAGTCCCGATTCGGCCTGGCTGGTCTATGCCGCGGAGCCCGACTTAAACACCTTTAATGGCAATATCTGGATCATGCGTCCCGATGGGTCGGAGAAAACCCAGCTCACAAACCTGATGCTGGATCGCGATCCCGTATGGACTCCCGATGGCCAGCACATCCTGTTCTGGTCTTTCCGTAGCGGTAATGCCGACATTTGGATTATGAATGCCGATGGCGGCAATCCCGTTAACCTGACCAATGATCCCGCCTTTGATTACACCCCGGATATGAGCCCCGACGGCCAGCATATCATCTTTGCCTCGGACCGCCAGGACTCCATCTCCCAGGTTTATCGCATGTCCGCTGCCGGAACTAATGTCCAGCGCCTGACCAATGATTTGTCAATCGTGGACGGGCGCCCGAAATATTCCCCGGACGGACAGTATTTCGCTACCTCCTCCTTGGATAATACCGCTTCCGAAATAAATATTTATATTTATCATCCTGATGGTACCCTGTACAACATGATTGATATCCCGGGACGGCGTGACTATCAACCTTCCTGGTTTCCTGACACTAAAAAAGTCATTTTCGCCAGCCGGATCTCCGCCGACAATACCAATATTTTCAGCGCGGATATTCAGGGAGGCGATATTCGTCTGGAATACGCCCGGCCGGGCCATTTATTCTATCCCCGTCTGTCACCCGACGGGCAGTATCTGGCCTATCCCAAGTCGACCTTCCACCCCAACAGCGGTGACGAGCTCTATCTCTGGCATCGAAACTTCCGGTATCAGAAACAACTCAGCGACGCCACCCCGATTACCCGCGAATGGGGCGCCAACTGGTCACCGCTGGCCGGTACGCCGGACTGGCTGTGGCTGGACCACACCACTAATACTGTAAATCCCGGTGAAGCTGCTACCGTCGTCGTCGGCCTGGATTTAAACAGTTTGCCGGCCGGCATACATAACGCCAGTATCCTGGTCCGGGATGAGGCCTCGGGGGCGCTGATCAAGTCGATCCCGATCAGTTTCCGTTTGACCGATACATTCGCCCCGGAGATTGTCGCCATCAACGATGTTCCCCTGGACCAGGGCGGGTATGTCCATATCCATTTCCTGAAATCGCTGCACGATACCGATCCCGTTAACCGCAGTACCGAATTCTATTCCCTCTGGCGGCGCTTACCTTCGGGAGAGTGGGAAGGTCTGGGCAGCATCGGCGCCGTCAACCAGTTTGAGAATATCATCCTGGGCACTACCCTTTATGACGCCACTGATTATCTGTATCTGGAAACGGAATTCAAACTCACCGCCCACATGGATGAGGGTACCTTTACCTCCGCCAGCGCCTGGGGCGCTTCCTGGGATAATCTGCCGCCCCGGCCCCCGGTCAATATCAGTTCCAGCGTCACCGCCGGGACCGTACAGATGGAATGGGATCCGTCGGAAGCCGATGATTTCCTGACCTATCTGGTTTACCGGGGTGCCACGCCTGATTTCGATCCGGCCCAGGGCGATGAACCGGCGATAACCAATCTCAATTCCTTCAGTGATGATCTGACTGCCACGGGCAATTATTACTACCGGATCAGCGCCGTTGATGTCCATGGGAACGAGAGCGCTTATTCCGATCTGGTGGAAGTGGTCTATCTGGGTAGCGATGATGCCGCCAACCTGCCCACCGAATATGCCCTGCACCAGAATTACCCCAACCCCTTCAACCCCAATACCATCATACGATTTGATCTCCCGGAGGCCGCCCGGGTCACGATTACGATTACCGATCTGCTGGGACGGGAGGTGCGGCAACTGGTTGACAGCCGCCTGGACGCGGGCTGGAAATCGATCACCTGGGATGCCACCGATAACGGCGGAAAAGCGGTCGGCGCCGGGCTTTATCTGTACCGGATCGATGTGAATAATGGTGCCGACAATGGCGTGCAGAAATACACCAGTACCCGGAAAATGATTCTGTTGAAATAGGCGCCAGTAACGGGCTGGCTTGACTGCCGGCCTGTTATTCTTAACGCTGGTGGTATTTTTGCTCAGATAAAGACATAGGCAATACCCAGCGCCAGGGTCTGTTTCATCTGTCGCCGTGCGGATATGTCACTGTCATAAAATATACGCAGGTTGAAACTGGTATTAATATACTTCGATACTTTGGCCGTCAGCCTCGTATCCCGGTTAATATCGGTTTGGTCGATGGCCTGCAGACTGGAAAATAATTCCGGCTTGGAATTCAATTGCAGATTTTCACTGAAGATCCGCGAGTAATCGGCCACCAGTTCCCCGCCCAACTCAACTTTGACCTTTTCAATTTTCACCGTTGCCGGATCGAAACAATCAGAAACAGCAATTTTTCCGGTGGTGTCGGGATATTCATACCCGGTGGCCAATTGGGTCCGTGCAGTCAGCGGCTGATGGCAACTTTAACCGGCAAATGATCGGAATAGCCACCCAGCAGGCGGTCACCGGCCCAAAAACGGAAGGGGTAACCCTGGTAGTTTCCTTCCTGCTGCCGGTATTGTTCGCCATCTACTATCAGCAGCGAATTTTCCACCAGTCCCAGGCCCTGTGAATCCATCAGACCCGGACTGACAATGATCTGATCGATATTCTTATCCTTGCCCCGGTATTTATAGGTCGTGCCGTTGATTCGCCCCTCGTAGGGTCCCATTAAATTCCACAGTAATATCCTCTGATCCGCGCCTGCACCCATTCCGGGACAGCCACCACATCCCTGGCGTTTTTCTGGCGAGCAGTCAGCATCATCCGGTTTTACTGCAATTTTCTTCCGATCCATTGTGGCGCCCAAATGGAAAGCCACCGATGGATCACCCGGTTCATCATTCAAATCACCCATGATGATTACCTCCGCCCCAGGGTCTTTTTCCAAAATGGTATTAACCTGCTTTCTCAAAATAGCGGCGGTTTTCACGCGGAGGGGAAAGGTCTTCTCCGTCCCGCCCCAGTGTGATGGCCAGTGATTGACAAAAATATGCAGATCCTTCCGGCGGTACTTTCCCTTAACATAGAGTATATCACGGGTAGGATTACCGATTTCAACCTTGATCGGCTGCGATTCGGTCAGCCTGAAACGTTGCGGATCATAGAGCAGGGCACAATCGATTCCACGTTCGTCGGGGGACTCGAAATGTACAATTTGGTAGTCTCGCCCGGTGTAGGCGCTGTCCAGCATCTCCAGTACCTTCCGATTTTCAATTTCGGCCAAACCAAGCACATCGGCATTAATATCGGTCAACATCTCCGCCAGGTGATCCAGTTTAAGATCCAGGATTTTCTTTGTCACTCCTTTTCGGCCGCCACTGGCGAATTCATCATCATTCTTGTCCGGATCATCAACCAGATCAAATAGATTTTCAACATTCCAGAAACCCACGACCAGAGGTTTGGTATTTTCCCCGCAACCGGCAATTATTAAAGAAAAAATGACAATCATAACAACACGAATCATAACGCGACTCCCAAATTAATTTAGATATTCTATTAGCCGGTAGCCAGGGTTAACCGGAACAATATATTTCTGTTTTCGTTTCAATCTGAAAGGAGCAGGCAGTCCCTCTACTCATCCTTCTAACCTCCTTGGTTTGGTTAAGTCTGCTCCTTTTTTTCCATTTTGGCCGTCCCTTTGGTTACGGCGCGCAGTTCGGCGATTAAACTGCTTAATCCCGTGCCGGGGACATCAATTACCCAGTTGATACTTTCCGCTGATTTATCGCTGATGATATTTCCCCCGGCCCCGGTAATCAGGCGCTGCGCCTCGCCAAAATACGCCAAGGGGCAACTGAACTGATATTTTACCCGGAATTCATAATTGGTGGTTTTTACCTGCTGTGCTACCTGAAGTGCCGCATCTCCGTAGGCATCAATTAAGCCACGTTTGCCAAGTTTGACACCACCGAAATACCTGATTACCAGCAACATGGCATTCACCATTTCAGTGGAACGCAAAGCATTTAAAATCGGCAGGCCAGCCGATCCGGCCGGTTCGCCGGCATCGGAATAAAATTCTTCCAGTCCGCCGGGTAACTGAATTCGGTACGCCCAGCAGATATGGGCTGCATCATGAAAGTCTTTCTTCAGTTCCCGTAAGGTAGCGGTCAAATCCGCCTGACTCGCACATGTTTGTATCCTGGCGATAAATTCGGAACGTTTTTCCTTGATTACGATCGACGCCGGCTCCAAAGGTGTTTTGTTCACTGGCTCATCCTCATTTTTTACGGAATGATAATTTCAATGGCACACCTTCCCAGTCAAATCGCCGGCGCAATTGGTTCTCGAGATAACGCTGGTAGTTCATCGGAATCAGCTTGGGATAATTGCAGAACACGGCGAAAATGGGGGGCGCATAATTCACCTGGGTAATATAATTCAAATTAATGACTTTCCCGCGTACCGCCGGGGGCTTGGTAGCGGCCACCGCTGATTTCAGGAAATTATTCAATTCTCGCGTGGAAATCTTCCGTTGCCAGTTGCTGAATACCTGGTCGGCAACTTCTATTATTTTCGAAACCCGCTGCCTGGTCAAGGCTGAAATGTACAGGATGGGATAATTTTCCAGTGCTTTGAACTGACTGCTGATTTCGGCGGTAAAATTGCCCATGGTATCGCTGTCTTTTTCGATCAGGTCCCATTTATTCACCACCAGCACCAGTCCGCGTTTTTTCTCGATTACCATATTAACGATGGCGCGGTCATGGGTGCTGAATCCTTTGGCGGCATCGATTAAAACCAGCGCCACGTGGCTGCGATCCAGGGCCCGCTCGGTACGCACCACGCTGTAATACTCGATGCTGTCTTTCACCTTGGATTTCTTCCGCAATCCGGCGGTGTCGGTCAAAACAATCGCTTTGCCATACCATTTCAGCGTGGAGTCAACCGCATCCCTGGTGGTACCGGCAATGGGGGTGACGATCGTTTTCTCATCCTGCAACAAGGCATTGGCCAGCGATGATTTCCCCACGTTGGGCATCCCTACAATCGCCAGTCGCAGATAATCATCAGTCTGCTCAGAAATAAGCGGGCGCTGTTTTGTCAGCAGGTTGGTAACCCGTTCCAGTAAATCACCGGTGAATCGGCCATTAAGTGCGGAGATCGGCTGAATTTCCTCCAATCCCAGCTCATAAAACTGATTCACCAGCTCATCATGCTTCAGCGAATCGCATTTATTCACCACCAGCAGATGGGGTTTGCCGCTTTCGCGCACAAATTGGGCCAGCGCCACATCACTGGATGTGGGGGCGTCACGACCGTCCACCAGTAAAATTATCAACTGGGCCTCGGCAATTGCCGCCTGGGCCTGGCGCCGCACGGCAGCATTGAAAATATCAATATCTTCCGGAATGTAGCCTCCGGTATCGATAAAAGTGAATTTCTGCTCCAGCCACTCAACTTCTCCGTAAACGCGATCGCGGGTTATCCCCTCCCGTGCATCCACAATCGCCTGGCGCTTTTTTAACAGACGATTAAATAAGGTGGATTTACCCACATTAGGCCGGCCAACGATGGCCACTACCGGGTTAGCCATTTTGCAATACCTCAAAAAATTCCGCCGGACTGTCGCCCACCACCTTTACCGGGGTACCCACCTGCTTTGAGATGGTCTTCAGATCCATGTCATCCAGGGTAACGACGCCCGTTTCACTTAATATCCGTTCGCTGAATAACACCATGTCACCCAGCTCCCGGCCTGCTAACTGATCGACGATATCGCCCCCGGTCAGTAATCCGGTGACAGTCACGGATTCACCATAAAAATCATTGCGCACCGGCTGATAATTCACCGTCAGATTTTCGATAGCATTCATCCGGGGAATGAAATCATTACGGAAAACCGGTTCAATCAATGTTCCCGAGCCGATCGTCACAGTGATTGGCCGGGGAATACTGATATCCATCATCTCCAGCTTCGATTCCCATTGATTAAAAAAATTGCGCACCTGGCCTACGCCATTTTCAACCTGACCGAAATTACCATAATATGACGAATCAGGTAATTCCACCCCGGCCCTGATAAACCATTCATCGCTGAGAAATACCAGTCGCCGGTCATCGGCCCTGCGATATTGACGATCCAACTCATAGACCCGGGGGATAAAATCGCGGGCATAATCCTGATCGACCGGTGGAATATGGGGCAGTCCCTCCCGATGCTTGGTCAGGCCCACCGGCACGATTGCAATCGATAAGATACGGGGGGCAAATTTGTGTAAATCGGCTAATGTTTTTTCCAGGTAACGACCGTCATTCCACCCGGGACATATTACGATCTGGGTGTGCAGATCAATGCCGTTACCGGTGAGATAATCCAGTTTGTCCAGCAATTTGTCATCTTTACCGTAGAGAAACATGGCCAGGCGTTGATCGGGGTCGGTTACATGGACCGAAATATACAGGGGTGACAGGCGCTGGTCCACGACCCGCTGTATTTGGGAGGGTCCCATATTGGTCAGCGTCACATAATGCCCGTGTAAAAATGACAAGCGGTAATCACCATCGCGGAAATACAGGGCCGGTCGCATTCCCGGGGGATTCTGGTCCGCGAAACAGAAAATGCAGTCATTGGCGCATTTACGGATTTTGAGATCTTCAAAGGTCAATCCCAGGTCGTCATCATAGTCTTTTTCGACTTCAAACTCCGCCTCCCGTTCCCCGCTGCGAAATTTCAGAATAACTTCCTCCGCGGCAATCCGAAATCGAAAATCGATAATATCGCGCACTTTCTCACCGTCGATGGCCAATAATTCATCACCTGGTTCCAATTCCAGTGCGGCCCCCAGGCTTTCCGGTTCTACGGCAGTGATTTTCATGACCCGGAAATTACTGCTGCCGCAGCCAAGTTTCCGCCCCAATTAATCCAGTATGATTACCACTTATTTTCCTTTCGCTCGATTTTGATAAACCTGTTTTCTTTTATTCCAATATCCGATATTTTCGCTGTGTTTGATTGTCATCGATAAACCACTGCCAAGCTAAATAATGTTGCTTCCAGAGATAATCCCGTTCCCGGATTTTGTGCTCCACAGCCTGCCGGTGATCACCTATCTGGAGATGCACTACCGCTTTCGCTTCTTCCCTTTCAGCCGATATTTCCGTCGAGAGCCGGAGATAATCGCCGACGCACCCCACCGTTTGCAACCGGGTCAGCCCCTGCCGGTCACGGTTTTAATCAAGGATGCAAATCGATTCCCGATTTTACTGGAATCGGTGCATATCAGCGGAAGGGCGGCCGGGGAAATCCTGTTTACGCTGGAAAAATCTTATCAACAGCACATCACGGCCGAATGGTTCCATGACCTGATCCATATTGAAGATCAATTACCACCGGGTGTGGTGGAAATTATCGTCGAACTGGGTTACCGGTGTGCCGGCCGCCGAAAAAAAATCCGCACCCATAATGTGGCAACTTCACCTTCTTTTAATCTGAGCGTCCGGGTTGGTGAATCAGCCTGGCCCAATGACGATTACTACTGGGGCGATCTTCATTATCACAGTAATTATACCGAGGATTATGTGGAATTCGGCGCGCCGCTGGAAGCCACCAAAGCCACCGCAGCCGCCCTGGGTCTGGATTTTGTGGCCATCTCCGATCATTCCTATGATTTGGATAATGAGAATGGTAGCTGGACTGCCAATGATCCGGATTTGAAGAAGTGGCGCCGGTCGCGGAAAGCGATTGAAATCGCCAATCAGGATGGTGGTCCGCGCCTGCTGCCGGCGGAAGAGGTGACCGTCCGGAATTGTGCTGACCGTAACGTGCACCTGCTGGTATTCAACCACCCGGAATTTATCCCCGGCTCCGGTGATGGCGCCGAACGCTGGCAACGGGTCCACTCGGAATATTCAATCGCCCAGGTGTTGGGAAGGTTAAATCCCGGTGAATTGGCCCTGGCGGCCCATCCATTCGCGGCGGTGGCGCCACTGGAACGACTTCTGCTGAATCGCGGCAGCTGGCAGCCGGATGATCGCAGACTTTCGGGCCTGTCCGGTTATCAGATAATCAATGGCGAATGGACTGACGCCACTGCCGATTGGATTGAAGTCTGGACTGAGGAGTTACTGCACGGCCGGCGGAAATTCATCTATGCCGGTAACGACGCCCACGGCAATTTCAATTATTTCCACCAGATTAAAATGCCCATGATTACCACCCACCACCACCGGCGTCAAATCCTGGGAAAATGGCGCACGGGCGTTCTGAAGACCGGCCCCCTGTCTGTTAATCAAATTTTGTCAGCTTTGCGCCAGGGTCGCTGCATAATCAGCGACGGTCCGGTCATCAAACTGAAGGTTCAGCAGGAGCGGGAATATAATCTGGGTGATACCGTACCGGCAGGTAAATTTGATTGGCTTTGCCGATGCACCTCCACGGAAGAATTCGGATCACTGCAGCAGGTACAATTATTCCACGGTTCATTGCAATCCCATACTGAGCGGCTAATTTTCAGCCGGTCGTGGGAACGGACTGTCTTCGATGATTCGTGTCAACAAACCGGCAATCAACCACTGGATTCAGGTTATCTGCGCGCGGAATTGATAACCAGAGCCGGCCATCGTTGTTTAACCAATCCAATTTGGATCGAGGATGAATAAATCCACCGATTTCGAGTATCGGTGGCAAATCAGGTTTCAGATGGCGCTAAGACCGCATCCGCACTGCCGCCAACGGATTGCGGAAATCAATTGCGATCCGATTGACCGGCAGCCGGCCGGCCATGCCTATTTTGATACCCATGTTGACTGGATTGATTTTAATGATGATCTGCCACGGACCGGCGATCCCGATCTTGGAAAATAACTAATCTTTTGCTTTATTGAGATCGCGTCTCATTTTTTTCTCGGTAATCCTGGCAATAGTTTATAATTTTTAAATAAAGTAATAAGGACGAATTGATGAATATCAAAATGTGGGGTCAGGCCCTGCGCATTATTCCACAGGTCAGCAAGAATGAATGGTCCAGGCTGGATATAATCTCCCGCTGGTTGATCAGCACACGGGCCGCCGTACTGGTTATGACTTTTATCTCGGCCGCCATTGCCGGTCTGCTGGCCCATTTAAACGGATCATTCGACTGGAGTCGCTGGGGCCTGGTGACGATCGGCTTGATTATGGCCCATGCCACCAACAATTTAATCAACGATTTCACCGACCACTGGAAAGGTGTGGACAAGGATAATTATTATCGGGCCCAGTACGGTCCTCAGCCGCTGGAACACGGATTATTAACAACCAGGCAGATGCTCACCTATATTGTCATCACCGGATTGCTGGCCACGGTTCCGGGGATATTATTGATTATCAAGAGCGGTTGGCCGGTTCTGTGGCTGATGCTGGCCGGTGCCTTTTTCGTCCTCTTTTACACTTTTCCGCTTAAATATATCGGTCTGGGAGAAATAGCCGTATTAATCGTCTGGGGACCCCTGATGATTGGCGGCGGTTATTTTGTCATCGCCGGACACTGGGATTGGAATGTAGTCATTGCCAGTTTGCCTTATGCCATCAGCGTGACTACGGTCTTGTTCGGTAAACATATCGATAAACACGATGATGACAAAGCTAAAAATATCTTCACATTACCGGTCATCATTGGCGAAAAGGCCGCCCGTTTCACGGTAATTACAATGATGGTTCTTCAATATCTAATAGTTATCTACCTGGTATGGATTGGGTTCTTTTCACCGCTGATCCTGATTGTGGCCCTGGCGCTGCCGATGTTACGTTCTACAATTAAAATCTTTGCCCTGCAGCGCCCGGCTGAACCTCCGGCGGATTATACCGAAAACACCTGGCCGATCTGGTTTGTCGGCTATGCCTTTTTGCATAACCGTCGCTGGGGCTCGCTGTTTATGCTGGGCCTGATTCTGGTCGTATTACAAAATAGTATAATGTAAAAAAATCTCTGCCGGTCAGGCGACCGGCAGAGAAATCATTTTTAAGTCGGCAACTCCTGTGTTGGCAGAAATTTTTCGCGCTGGTCCTTGAAATACTGATCTTCCGGTTGCAGCTCAATACATTTATCGATCCGCTCCACCGCTTCATCTATGCGTCCCAGCTTCCATAAAACTTCCGCTTCCGTATCGATTAAGCCCGCGATCACATCCGGTGTTTCATCAGCAGCCAGTTTCACCGCCTTACGGATTTTTTCCAAGGCGTCTCCCAGGTTCTGCCCCAACTGTGTCATCCGCCAGGCATAGCCGTTCAAGGCTGAGGCCGTCTCGGTGCCGGTCTCTTCCAAATGCCCCATAAACTGGACATAGGTTTTGATTTCAGAGATTGTATCCTTGGTGGCCCGGTAAAATCGCTGCAGATTAACGAAAGCGTCATCGACAAATTGTGATTGTTTGTTCTTGGCAATGAAGATTACCAGCGGCGCCGGAGAATTCTCGATTCTGGTGGTATTCTCGGCAATTTTATAATGCGCTAATTCAGCCTTTTCACCCCCGGTTTGATACAGGCGCTCCCAATTTGTCAATGCATTTCGATCATCCTGGCGATCTTCATATTTAGTCGCCAAAGAATACAACAACTCGCCGTCATTGGGGGATTTCTCCAATTTAGCCACCAGATCATCCACGGTACCCTCATTGCGATTAATACGATCCAATTCTTCCAAAAAGACCTCAACCGGTCGGTAACCGACTATCCGGTCAACTTCCGAACCATCGGCTTTGATGAAAACAATCGTGGGATAGCCGGGAATCTGGTAACGATCACGTAATTCGGGTCCGATACCCTTTTCTGCGTCAATCTTAAGACTGACCATGTTCTGTCGGGCAAAATCCTGTACTGCTTGATTTGGGAATACATCGGCATCCAGCCGCTTGCACCAACT
>LSCG01000002.1 GCA_001577055.1 Fidelibacterota bacterium TCS56 | reverse complement strand
CGATCGGATTCGAACCGATGAATCGCGGTTTTGCAGACCGCTCCCTTAGACCGCTTGGGTACGACGCCAGGTTTCCAGCAAGCAAATGTTATTATGCAGATCAGCTTGCTGAGACGAAGTCCGCCAGCCGGCGGACGAAGTCGAGCGGAGAGGCAGGGATTCGAACCCTGGAAGGGGCTCAACACCCCTTACTCACTTAGCAGGCGAGCGCCTTCAGCCAGCTCGGCCACCTCTCCAAATCTGATGGAAAAAAGCAAATTCGCCTTTTGCAGGACGAATCATGCGGGCAAAATTAGCCCTGTCCCCACGAGTAAACAATTTGAATTTTTCAGGCTAATACAAATTGCTTCCCGCTTAATTGAACCACGATATTTCGCAATTCCATCTCTAACAAAATTGCCAGCAATTTGGTTAATTCCATTTCCGTGGCACGGACCAGATCATCAATATGAACCGGATCGTGGCTTAAATGTTCGCAAATACGGGCTTCCGTCGCTGATAATTCCAAATTAATTGTTGTCTGCCGTGCCCGGTGAGGCCGATACAGGCGGTTCTCAATTTGATCCATGATTACATCAGCGCCCGTGGCCGGTACAGCACCATGCCGGATAAGCCGCAGGCATCCCACACTCTGGGAATCATTGATCCGGCCCGGAACGGCAAATACTTCGCGATTCTGGTCGATGGCATTCAGAGCCGTCAGGATGGCTCCGCTGCGGTTTCCGGCTTCGACTACCACTACTCCATGGCCCAGACCGCTGATAATCCTGTTCCGCTGGGGAAAATTACCAGCCTCCGGTTTGGTGCCGGGAATAAATTCACTGATGATGGTACCTTGCTCTTGAATGGCATCCACCAGTTTCCGGTTGCTGGCGGGATAGATCACATCGACCCCGCTGCCCAGCACGGCAATCGTACGTCCGCCCTGCTTCACCGTTTCATCATGGACCACCGAATCAATCCCCCGCGCCAGTCCGCTGACAGTAACCAGACCCTGTTCAACCACCTCCCGTGTTAGTTTCTGGGCCACACTGCGACCGTAATTAGTGGTTTTGCGTGAGCCCACCAGTGATAAACAATCCGCTTGTTTTTCCAGCGGTTGACCGGCCCAATAAAGTATGGAAGGCGGATCGTATATCTTTTTAAGTAACTCGGGATAATCGTCGTCCCATAGAGTAGTAATACCGATCTGCCGGCGCTGGCAGATGTTGAGAAGCTTATCCACGTGGGAGTGTTCGGAATAAGCCTTAATGCGGCGGGCTGTTTTAACATCAACCCGGGGGACCTGGCACAGGTCGCCTTCGTCGGCTGAGAAAATGTCCGACGGCTTGGTGAATTGGCGCACCAGCGCATTAACCCGCTGTGGGCCAACCCCTTTTACATTAAGCAAATTTATTAAAGCTAGTAGTTCTTCAGTTTCCATTCAGAATTTTGGTGATAGAATTGATTAACACACCAAGTCCCCGGTTGGTGACGGCGGATATCTCTAAATATTCCCGGTCGAATTCCAGCCAGGGATCCCGATCGGATGAAGAATTCACAATATCCATTTTAGTGCGGACAATAATTTGCTTCTTCAGGTGCATATCCGGATTGTGCCGTAATAATTCATTATTCAATATTTCATAAACCTGGCGCGGTTTGTCTGCGGTACCATCGATTAAGAACACCAGAATACCGGTTCGCTCCACATGCTTGAGAAATTTATGTCCCAGTCCCTTCCCTTCGCTGGCCCCTTCAATCAGACCGGGGATATCGGCCATCACGAATGATTGATAATTGCCGTATTTTACTATTCCAAGGTTCGGTTCCAAAGTGGTAAAGGGATAATCGGCAATCTTGGGTTTGGCTGAGGACAGCACAGAAATCAGGGTCGATTTTCCTGCATTGGGCAGGCCAACCAGACCCACATCGGCCAGAACCTTCAATTCGATCTCAAAACTCCCGCTTTCACCCGCCAGTCCCGGTTGGGCGTAGCGCGGCGCCTGGTTGGTAGGTGATTTAAAATGGACATTCCCCCGCCCTCCTTTACCACCCCGGCAAATTATCAATTCCTCCCGGTCAATGACCATGTCCGCTACCAAACGACCATTATTGCAATCTTTGATCACCGTCCCCACTGGTACGGGAATGACGATATCCCGGCCATTGCGCCCGGTTTTTAATCCCGATCGACCCTGCTGACCCTTTTCCGCCTGGTAGTTGCTCCGGTATTTGAAATCCTGCAGGGTATTCAACTGGTTATTGACCTTAAATACAATATTACCGCCCTGCCCTCCGTCACCGCCATCGGGACCGCCTTTGGGGATAAATTTCTCCCGGCGGAAACTGACTGCTCCGGCGCCCCCGTCACCGGCTGCTAATTCAATTTTGGCGTAATCAATAAACATGATACTTTATTTTGCTTTTTTATCCGCGGTGGCTTTTGCCGATTTGGTTTTCCCGGAATTTGCTTTCGCAGTGGTTTTCTTTGAACCAGATTCGCTTTTTCTGTCGGTGTCAACGGGTTTCGATTTATAATCGGTGATATAAAACCCCGATCCTTTGAAGATCAATCCACTGCCACCGCTAATCACCCGTTTTACTTCCGATTGACAACGGGGACAGGCTTTTAGCGGTTCATCGAACATGGATTGAAAATGTTCGAAAACATAGCCACACACCGTGCAACGGTAATCATAAGTCGGCATCGTATCAGTCCTTTATTTAGTGCACGGAACAGTTAACTGAATTTATCCTTTATCGCCCGATGGACAACGGCAGGAATATATTCCTGCACATCGCCTCCCAGGCGCACGATATCTTTAATCACGGTGGAATTGAGATGAATGTATTTCTCATCCGGTATCAGCAGGATAGTTGACACATCCGGATTAAGATGGTAATTCATCATCGCCATCTGAAATTCGTATTCGAAATCACTCACATGTCGCAGCCCGCGGATCAGGGCCACGGCGGAGTTTTCCCGGGCAAATTCGGCTATCAATTTCTCTGATGATGTGACAGTGGCATTGTCTAGTTCACCGATGGCTTCCCGGAGTAAATATACCCGTTCTTCCACGGAAAACAGGGGTTGCTTGGTTGGATTTACCGCCACGACAAAGATGACTTCATCGAATAATTTCGCCGCCCTTTTCGCGATATCCATGTGTCCGTAGGTCACCGGATCGAAAGTACCGGGATAAATAACCTTACGCATTTTGTTTCTCCCAAAATGTTACTGATGTACCGCCAACCCGTTTTTCACGGAAATGGCCCGGTGGTAATTTATCATCGCCGGACGATTCCAGGACAAAGATTCCATCGTCCGTCAAATGTGAGACTGCCTGTGGGATTAGAGCTTCTAAATCAACTTGGCCATAAGGCGGATCGGCGAAAATGATATCCCATTGACCGAGGCGCCTGAAATGACGAAAAACATCCGCAGCAATGATTTGAGTTTCGCCGGTTCCCAACCGGTCGGCATTCTCCCGCAGCAGATAAACTGTTTTACGATCCCGTTCAATTAAAGATACGGGTGCTGCACCGCGGCTCAGGGCTTCAAAGCCCATAATCCCACTGCCGGCGAACAGATCCAGAAATGATTTCCCGCTTAAAGGTCCGATAATATCAAACACGCTTTTTCGAATCAAGCCGGTGGTGGGACGGTACCGCATCCCTGAGCGGGTCTTGATTTTACGACCTTTAAATTGTCCGGTGATAATCTGCATAGTAAAAACAGCGACCTGTTGACAGATCGCTGCGGTTGAAAAAATCCGGTTAGGTTCCTGTTTGTATCAGCTTTCCCAGCTTGGAACTCCGTCTTCAATATATCCGTGATTGCGAGCTTTAAATGAGAAAATCAGGAAACGCCGTTCCTTGATTTCTTCCTCAATCGGACTGGCTACTTTTAGTCCGTCTTCAATATTGATCTCAAAAGGATCTTTGGAGATCGGACAGAAAAAATAAGATGAATCAGGTCGGTAGGAATCATAATAAGTGATTGCCTCGACTCTTTGGGCCGGATCTTCACTGGCGATCCCCACAAAATTGGGATTTTCCTGCAGTTCTGGCAGATCCTTTTTCGTCACGTATAATGTATCATTAACATTTCTGGTCGGCGAGAAAGTCACCACCGTGTAGCGGGTATAGCGGATGGTATCTTTCCGTTCACCAATGAAACCGAAAGTCGTATCATAGACAACATCAAAACTGTTGGGAATCGTAATCGGAATCTGTCGGTTCTCCAGGATCAGAGTCTGTTGATCCAGATAGGTGGAGTCAGCCGTTAATGAGTCGCGCACCGCATTAACAACCTTCATCGCCCACAGGGGATCTTCTGAGAATTCACCGACTAACTGGTGGTAGAAATCTTCAATTTCAAATACGGTCTGCATTCTGAACTGACTTTTCTTGGTGATGGCGTCTTCTTCGGCCCAGATACCGAGGGGGATATAAATTGACAGGAGCATAAAAATGGCTGCAAAAATTATGATAAACTCCAGCCCATCGTTCAGAAATTGCTTTTTCTTGTAACTCATTTTTAGCCTTTAGTCTCTCAAGGTTATCAACGATCGGAGTTGATCCATCGTCTTTGGTCCTATGCCTTTGACATTTTTCAATTGATCAAGGTCGGTGAAATTACCAAAATCTGCCCGATAACGTATAATCCTTTCTGCGGTCACCGGACCAATTTTCGGTAATGATTCCAACTCCCGCATGGAGGCGGTATTAATATTGACCAGCAATAAGGTAGTATCTCCCATGCTCCCGGATAAGTCAATTCCGCTTGATTTTACCGAATCGATGGCATTGGTCAAAGATTCAATGTGCCGGTCGGCGGCCAGTATCAATTGATCATCCCGGGAAAAATAATTTCGGTATAAGCCCACACCGGCTCCCACAATCAATACCCCGGAGAGAAATTTGATTATGGTTCTTTCCTGTGCGGTCAGTTTTGACATTAGATTTCTATTTTCCGGAAGCGGTTCGGTGTGCTTTTTTCCTTGTGGGCAAATTCCTTCAGCAACGCTTTCTGATGGGCCGTCATTTTCTTGGGAGTTTCTACCTGAATACGAACCAATTGATCCCCGCGATGATGGCCGTTTAGTTCCACGAAACCTTTTTTCCGCATTCGCAGGATAGTCCCGGACTGCAAACCGGCCGGTATTTTCAAGCTGGCTTTACCATCCAGAGTGGGAATATCAATCTCGTCGCCCAGAGCCGCTTGCGAGAAATCGACTACGGATTCCACTAGAATATCATCGCCGTGGCGGGTAAAATATTCATGTTCTTTTTCTTCGAAAAAAACCGCCAGGTCACCATTCATTACGCCTTTACCGCCGCGGTTACCCTGACCGCGCAGCGTCATATAATTGCCGGTTGCCACGCCGGGTGGAACGCTGATTTTTAATTCGACTGTTTTACGCTGGATACCTTCTCCGCCACAGCTCCGGCAGGGTGATTCAATCATCTCTCCACTGCCCTGGCAAACGGGGCATTCCCGCACAACCACCGATTGACCAAACAAGGAGCGCCCCATCTGTTGAACCTGACCCGAGCCGCCGCAATGACGGCAACTGGTGGGGTGGGTTCCTGGTTTGGCGCCCGTCCCGTTGCAGGTATCGCAGGGTTCGCTGCGCTTAATTTTAACCTTTTTCTCAACCCCTGTATATATATCGGACAGGTCCAACTTCAGGGTAATTCGCATGTCCCGGGCTTTGCGTACAGTTTGACGCCGGCGGCCACCGCCACCGAATAAATCTTCAAAGCCGCCGAAGCCACCACCGAAACCATCCATGAAGATTCGCATGGCGTCGGACATATCAAAGCCGCCAAAACCGCCGAAGCCGCCAAAACCAGCGCCACCCTGGTCGCCCATACCGACGCCGGCATGCCCGAATTGGTCATATTGAGCACGTTTCTGATCATCCTTCAGTACGGCATAAGCTTCCGCTGCTTCTTTAAACTTAATCTCGGCTTCATTATCACCCGGGTTACGATCAGGGTGATATTTCATGGCTATTTTGCGATAAGCTTTTTTGATTTCATCGCTGCCGGCACCCTTTTCAAGCCCTAATACTTCGTATAAATCTCTCATATCTTATTAACAACCACTTTCGCGTGCCGCAATACTTTGTCCTTGTATTTATAGCCTTTTTCATGTTCCTGTAATATTTCTCCGTCGGACTTGTTTTCGTCCTGCATTACCATCATGGCGTCGTGTAGTTCCGAATCCAGTTGTTCGCCAACCGCCTGATAGGCCTCCACACCGCGCTCGGACAGTATTTTCTCAAATCGCCTGGTGATCATCCGGATTCCGTCCACGGTAGCCGGCGAGGCGGCCTTGGTGTCATTGGCCATGGCGTTT
Source organism: Fidelibacterota bacterium TCS56 (assembly GCA_001577055.1). Taxonomy (GTDB): domain Bacteria; phylum Fidelibacterota; class Marinisomatia; order Marinisomatales; family TCS56; genus TCS56. Next base: position 43,281 of record LSCG01000002.1, on the reverse strand, counting down.
TCCATCCGTTCCAGATCGTCAATTACCGGCAGAACAGCTTTGATTATCGCTTCACCCTCATATTCCAACAGACGCAGAAATTCACGGTCTTTACGACGGCGGTAATTATCGAACTCCGCACGCACACGAATATATTTTTCTTCCGTAGCCTTCAATTCGGATTCCAAAGTGGCAATTTTCTCCAAATTCTTATCGGGTTTTTTTGCCTTGGTTTTCTTCGGTGCCGCTTTTGCTTTGGCTTTGGGCTTGGTTGCTTTGGTAGTTTTAGTTTGGGTGGTTTTTTGCTCGTCAGCAGACATCGGGTAGAATCTCCGCTAATTTTTCCAGTGTTAATAAAATCTGTCGATATTGCAGTCGGGTTGGGCCCACTACTACCAGCCGGCCTGTCAATTCAGCCGCGGTAAATTTGGTGGTAATCAGGGAACAGTTCTCCAAACCGGCCTCCTGATTCTCACGGCCAATTAAAATATGATTATCCGGGTCGTCGATTATTCCCGTCAGGTGTTCCTGAAAAGCGGCCGAATCGAGGGCACGGGCCGTTTGTTGAAATAACTCAATATCCTGAAATTCAGGCTGTTCCAGCAGCGGCAAGAGTGTCGATTGATAAATAACCGTATCCTGTGGACTGCAGAAATGATATTCAGGATCATTGAGCAGAATCTGGACAATCTCATGGTGGTAAATCTCGGTATCAATTAAACGATCTTTCAGTGATTGATGAATTTGCTTAAGGGTTAAGTCAATCAATCGTTCCTTCAGGATTCTGGCTACTATTTCCAATTTCTCCGGGTTGACGGCAACCTGGAGATTTAAAGAGATCGACCGGATCAACCCGGATTTCATGGCAAGAATCATCAAAACCCGATCAGTGGAAAGGGGGACAAGCTCAATGTCTTTGAGGATACTTTCCTTGTAGCGTCCCAGCATCACTATGCCGACCATCCGGCTGATCTGCGCCAGTAATCCGGCGGCGGCCCGCATTAAATCATCGACATTATTCCCAACTATATCCAGATGCTGGTGTAAATCGATAAACAATTCAAGATCCTGTTCACCGGTACTGATAAGTTGATCCACGAAATAGCGATAGCCCCGGTCCGTGGGGATACGGCCAGAGGATGTGTGGGGATGGGTCAGCATTCCCTTGTGTTCCAGGCTGGCCATTGTGGAGCGCAATGTAGCGGAAGACAGGCTGAAATCATACTGTTTCTTAAGGTACGTCGATCCGATTGGATTCATCGAATTGATATAATCTTCTATGATGGCCTTAAGAACCTGCCGTTCACGCTGGCTCAATTTCTCATTAGGACGGTCTATCATAAGCTTAATTTTAGAATGATATAAAAAAACCTGTCAACAGCAAAACTGTTTCTTTTACTTCAGTAATTTTGCCGTGGCCCGGCTGGCGCCGATCAATCCGATTAACAGCGCCGCTGTTATCAGCCACAGACCGATAAAATAATCACCGGATATCCGTACCCGGCTGGTGATCATCGCAATAAAATGATTGCCGGTATAAATTGTTCCGTATAGCGCTGCCGTTGCCAGAATTGCGCCCGTTAGTCCTTGAAGCAAACCGTCGATCAGAAACGGGATGCGAATAAATGTTCGACTGGCTCCCACCAGTTGCAAAGCTTTGACTAAATCGGACCGGATATAGAAGGTCAACTTGATCGTATTGGAAATAATTGAGATGGTCACCAGCAGAATTACGGCGGCGGCTATGGTAATCCCCTGGTAGATCAATTCATAATAGCGCTCAATCCGATTTATCAACCGCCCCTGGAAATTGACATCGTCCACACCATCCACATTTTCGATGGCGCTGATTATGGGCGCAATATCAATGGAAGCGGTTTGGGTACGGCTGATATTGACAACGGCACTGGCCGGCAAAGGGTTTTCATCCAGGATATCCATGATATCATTGCCGAACTGCTGCTCGAATATACGGGCGGCGTCGGCGCGGGTAATTACCGTGGTGGAACGGACGCCGGGGATTTTTTGAATTTCCTGGGTTATGGCCTGTGCCTGTCGATCAGAAACGTCCGGCCGGTAAAATACTTCTATCTTGTACTTGGAGCGCAGATACACAATCAATTTCTGCGAATTGTCGCCGATCACAAACAGCAATCCGATTAAATACAGCGTCATGAAAACGGAAAAAATAGAGGTCAGGGTGGAGAGTTTAAACCGCCAGATATTCTTGAAGCCTTCAGCGATGAGAAATACTAATTTATCCATGATCAGGTTCTCAGCTTGCCTTCCTGTATCTGGATAATGCGATGGCCGCGATCGCGAATCAGGGTATAATTATGAGAAGCCATGAATATGGCCGTACCGCGTCCATTTATCTGATCCAATAATTCCATTAAATCGTAGGCTGTTATGGGATCCAGATTGCCGGTTGGTTCATCCGCCAGGATAATATCGGGCTTCTTCACCAGGGCCCGGGCGATACAGGCCCGCTGCTGTTCGCCACCGGAAAGTTCATTGGGCATGTGACTGCTTTTACTGTATAATCCTAATTCATTCAGGATCGCATCCACTGAGGCTTTAATTTCTTTGCGCGGTTGACCCAAAACATGCAGCGGCAGGGCCACGTTGGCAAACAGGTTACGATCCTCCAGCAGGTTATATTCCTGGAAAATCATGCCAATACGCCGCCGAATCTTGGGAATATGTCGCCGTTTAGCTTTATTAGTATCCAAACCCTCAATTAAAACCCGGCCACTGTCAGGTTTTAGATCCAGGTAAATCAACCGCATCAGGGTGGTTTTCCCCGATCCGGTGGGACCGATGATATACGTGTATTCGCCCGATTCGATTCGCAGATTTACGTCACTGACGCCTATCCATTTTTTGTAGGAGTAAGAAACGTCTTCAAGCGTGATCATAATTCATTGCCGTACAATCAGTTATCTCGTGGAATATTCACCGCTGGAAATATACACCCGAATTGGTCTAGGAATAAAACATCCAGACCATTACTCCCAGGTAGCCCAGTAATAAAATCAATGCGGAAGTGCGCGGTATCGGTTGACGCATGCGGGTAATTGGAAACAGGACGATGCCAAAGGCAATCATCAGCGGTAGTTCCAGCGAAAGTACATGTCCTTCCACATGCATGGGGCGTACCATCGAGACCAATCCGATCACCGACAGGATATTGAAGAGATTTGATCCGATAATATTGCCGATCGAGATACCGCTTTCCCGGCGAAAAGCCGCCACGACCGAAGTTGCCAGCTCTGGAAGTGATGTACCCAGAGCCACAATTGTCATCCCGATTACCACCTCGGGAATTCCCAGCAGCGTGGCCAGTTCGACCGCACCCTTTACAAACAAATCGGCGCCATAGGTCAATAATGCGATACCCAGTATTACCAGCAGCAAGCTGCGAGGAACCGTACTGTGATCACTGCGCGGTTTCTCATAATCCAATGGCGGATGCTTAATATGCATAACGGTGTATGAAATGAGAAAGAGAAATAATAATGCTCCCTCCCAGCGGGTGATAATCAGATCCGCACAGACCAGCACAAATACCGCCATCACGGCCAGATAAATTTTAATTTCACGGGCAATGGTAAGATAGGCCACGGATATTGGAAATATCAGCGAGCTTACTCCCAATACCAGTCCCACGTTGGCAATATTGGATCCAATTACATTACCGATGGCGATAGACTCCCTCCCACCGATGACCGCCACCAGACTGACCATTAATTCCGGCAATGAGGTGCCGAAAGCCACAACCGTCAGTCCGATAACCAGCGGGGAAACACCCATTCTCCCGGCCAGGTTTGATCCGCCCCGCACCATCCACTCGGCCCCCAGATACAGCAGCAGGCCACCGATAATCAGCCAGAGAAAGCTTATCAGCATCGCTTAATATAAGTTATGTCGATTGATATATTCCCATACTGACTGGGTAACCATGTAACGGATGGTCTTGTCCTCCCGCCAGCGGTTACGAATGACTGATGATGAGATCTCGAAACGCGGGATATTGGCAAATCGTACGGTCTTCAGCAACCATGAAGGAATATCGCTGGGACGAAAGCCGGGCCGGATAGCGACAATAACCCGGCATTCCTCAATCAATTTCCGCGGTTCTTTCCAGTTGATTACATTGGGCAGGGTATCACTGCCGATCAGGAAATACAAGTCGTTGGCCGCCAGACTATAACGCTTTTTAAAATCCAGTACCGTATCAATTGAATAAGAGATTCCCTGTCGTTCGATCTCCGCTTCCGAGATCCTGAAATGGGGATTTTCCACCGTAGCCAACTCCAACATGGCCAGTCGATGTTTGACATCAGTTAACTGATCAGCCTGTTTGTGAGGTGGTTGAAAGGCCGGTATAAAGACCACCTGATCAAAATGCTCCGCTTCAAAAATTGTCTGGGCGATCAGCAAATGACCGATGTGTGGTGGATCAAAGGTACCACCAAACAGGCATAATTTCATCGGTTGCGTCTTTTTAGCGCTTTTTCGGCGGCGGCAATATATGACTCTGCCTTTTCATATAACTTCTGGTCGTCAAAAATCCCGGCCTGCTCCTCGAGGTAATCGCGCGCTTTATCAATTTCGAGATCAATACAATAGGCGTGTAGGGTCTCCAGGTGGGCTAATTCGAAATATTTAGTATCATAATAATTGGTCAGCACATTGGCGAATGCAATTTTGGCCGGCTCCGGTTCGTCCATTTTAATATAAAGAATACCGGTTTCGTAGGATTTCTGCGCCAGTTTGGTCCGCAGCATTTCATGGGCTTTTAGGGCGTCGCCCCGATAATCGGACACGGTAAAATCATCCAGAAAACTCTGGACCTCATCGATCGCCCTCTGGGTGTATTCCTGGTCATGGAAGTACTTGGGTGACTCCAGGATGTAAGATTCGCAAATCCGGTAGCGGGCTTGTTCAAGAAATTCGGTAAATGGCATCCGGCGGATTAAGCGATCGTACTCGGCAATCGCCAGTATATATTCCTCATTCAGAAAATAGGCTTCCGCCAGATAGAACATGGCGTCGTCGCCCCATTCAGTGTGTGCGCCGCTAATAACTGCCTGATTCAATTCTTCCTGAGCGCGTAAGTAGCGTTTCTTCTCCAGCGCCTTCAGGCCTTTGTCAAAATGATTTCTCCCATCAAGATCGGCTTCCACCCGGGAGCCCGCGCAGCCGGCGATCAGCACCAGCGAAAGAAGTGCAGTAAATCTGGTTAACATCGTGTGTCCTGTTTTTAAATATTTGTAAGGCATCAATCGTCCAAATCGTATTTAGAAATGCACCGCCAGCGATATACCGCCGATACCATAGCGCGCGTTCCGGTTGTATAATAAGCCCACTTCCGTCCGCTCACGGGCTGCTTCACGGGCGGCGGATTGGGAGCTCCACACCGCTTCGATGGCGCTGACCACATGGTTGAACATGATCGCCGACACGGTAAAACCGGCATATTTTAACAATTGATTATGATCGAAACGCATATCAAGGTAATTATCCTTATTATCAGTCATCAGAATAATTTCGGTAGAATCTTCAACCTCTTTTTCAGTCTCCCACCACAGTTGATCATTGCCATCGTAGGCATCATCCCAACCGCCCACAAACTGGTCGTATTTACCGATGTTTTCATAAAAATCACGATCACGCAGAATGCGCATGTCGTCAGTCAAGGGTGACGTATAAAGCTCACTGGAAGAGTAGAAAATACCATTGTCAACGATAGTCAAATGGTGGGTGCTGGTATAAATATTATTGACGGTGTCAACGCCCTCCGGGAATAATTCCGCATTAAGGAAGCCGCTCGTCCGGACCCACTCCGCCAGTGACCAGTGATCATCGGCAAACTGCTCATACTCCAGTCGTTTGTCTTCGGCTTTGCTGTTGAGGGCCGACCAGGCGTAGATACCACCGATTTCGATCGATGCAAACAGCGCCGTTTTCCACCAAGGCGACTTATTGTACAATTGCCCCAATCCGGGGATTGCCAGCGACATTAGCATCGGGCGTGCGGGAAAATTGATGTCCGCGTGAATACTGTCAGATTGAGCGTCATCATCGGCGGCCAGCATGGCATCCATGGGATTGGCAAAAGCCGTGAACTGCAGACGGGCGAAGTTCAGCGACGGGTCCACCGCCAGAGGATCTTCGCCACCGGCGAAGGCCAGGCCGGCCAAGACCAGCATAAATACCGGCAACATCTTTTTAGAAACCGAATAATAAGCTGACATAATATCGTGGTTCCTTTCCGTAAACGTAGGTTTTATCCTCGATTACACGTTCTAATTTATCTAATCCGTAATGAACTTCTAAGCCAATTGCAGTGGGATAATTATAAAATGAGAAGCCATTGAACCGCAACTGGGCCCCAACAGATTTTTTTATTGAGTATTGGTCAAACGCGCCGCTCCAGGCATCACCGGCCTGCACGATGGCGCCGGCCGTACAATTATTCAGACTGAACCAACCCAGTGGTATATTCCGCAGATACAGCAGCGGGACCCTCAGGGTAAACTTGCCGATTGCCACCCGGTTCCCTTCTATGCTGTAAAACGGATAGCCTTGAATACCGGGCATTCCCCCACCGAAAAAATTAAAGAATGAATCGGCGGCGGCGTTGGAATGCCAGCCAAGATTGGTCTCCAGCTCAACGGTCCACCGGCGGGTAGCCGGTATCTGCAGGTAATTATTGGTTTCCACGTAAGCACGGACCAGGTTGTTATCGTGAAAATCTTCTACCAGCGTTCCTGATTCGGATAAATTCAATCCATTGATGAAATTGTTTTGTTCGTACGTCAACGATAAATCGTATTTAAAACCTTTGGATGGATTTATGTTGGCATCGGCCCGGGCTTTAACCAGCTTGATACTCCAATTCAGGCCCAGATGAGCCCCACGGTAATAATCATAGGCAATTCCCTGCTCCAGCGGCGAAGTGGGCAGTTGTTGTTTGATGAAGGCCCGGTATCTTTGCCAGGAAATAAACATATCCAGATGGCTGATACCCTTAATGATACTGCGCAGGCCACCCTTGAATTGCACCAGACGGAAAGTAAGGTTTTCATCCACCGGATAAACCGAATACTGCCGCTGATCAGGACGGTTGCGCTTCAGATAGGTAATTTCCGTGTACAGCGTCGGCCTGAGCCGGGACATCTCGAACAGTAAAAACAGATCCAAATCGGCGATGCGATTAGTGGCAGCCTGCCCGAAAACACTGAGGCGTTCCAGGACTTCGGTGGAATAAAAATACACTCCGGGTTTGAAAAGACCGTATTCCCAGGTAAGCTTGGGCAGAATAAACATATTGGTGAAATTATCGATGTACGGTTGGCCGGGAGTGGTATCCATTTCGACGATTGGTTCAGTCAAATTACGGTTGCGGAGATAGAAATCCGGACTGTACCCCACCTGCTCCTGATCGATCCATTCCACCTCCGGTAAAATCGCAATCCGGTAGGATTGATCCTCGTATAATGAATAGGCAATTTTACCATCGGCAGACACGTCCGGCATGAAAGCACCCCCGGGTACATTGGTTAAATATCCCTGGGTACCATCAGCGGAATTCAAATAGAACAGATTATAGATACCGCTGCGGTCATCGGCATAGATAAAATCTCCCTGGGGCGTGAGGGCCATATTGCGCTCGTCCCACAAGGGGCTAGCCATTAGATCACCACGAGTGCTGTCAATCAGCGATAAATAGCCGATATTGCGGAAATGGCTGACGCTGTAGTCGAATAACAACCGTTCATTAGCCGGATCGTATTCCAGGGTATAAACAGAGCGCCGATCGGTGAAATTCGTCAGCCGCTCGCGGGAATTATCTTTCAAATCCAACCGAAAAATATTCTGGGTACCATCATGGGAAGCCAGATAGGCGATGCTGCTGTCAGAGTGAATATAAACCGGCGAATAACTTCGGGCATCGACGGTCAACCGGCGACTGTCTTCCGCTTCAAGGTCATATTCATATAAATCGAAATAGCGGGAGCCGTTGCGATTGGGAATTTTCGCCGCATGGACATAATAAATCTTCTCTCCCTCCGGGTGCCAGGTCACGCCATGCCGGACACCGGAGATCAGTTTCTTGGTCGCGCCCTGTTCGAAATCATGCAGATATAAATCGGTTTGTGAATAATAATCATTGCCGCGGTTGGACAGAAAAGCCAGCCGGTCCCCTGCCGGGCTCCATACCGGGTGAATGTTGACCGAGCCCTGCGACTGTAAAATTTCTCCGGTTTTCGGTGCGCCGCGGATGGAGGCAGTGAGATGCTCATAGCGCTTTTCCAAGGTCTGGCTGAAATCCTGATAGAGCTTGCCGGCGGGAACATCCAGCGATTTGCTAATAGCCGAATTGATTGAATATTGCCAGGGAACGGCCAGTTCGCGCATTAACCGCACTAGTTTGTCCACGCCATATTTGCTGACAATGTATTTTACCAGTGCATAACCGGAATTATAGACCGATTCATTCCCGACGCCCTTTTTTCCGAAAGAATTCATTTGCGCCAGCGTCAGCATTTTGTTATTCAAGACCTGATCACGCATGAGCATATCCCGGTGGGTGTCCCACAAATCCCAATCGGCATCGGCGTACATGAATTGGGCGATACCTTCCGCCAGCCAGGGCGGCACCACCGTACCGGGTATCGGATAACTCACAACCACGTTGGGATAACCGTAGAGCACATCTTTGCGCTTCTCCTGTTCATAACCGATGAGTTGCAGGTAGGCGGCGGGAATTTTAGTACCGGCTTTCATGGCGGCCTGCAGGGAAACGATATGGGAAAATTCATGGGTAATCACATTCTGCAACCAGCGATGGCTGCCGCGCAGCATAAAATTCAACGGCGTGGCCCAGATATAAATTTTATTATCGTAATAAAAGGCCATACCGTTGGAGAAATCATCGGTATCGATAAAGACCAGGTCGGTTTTTTCCGGCGGCTGATAATCATACACGGCGGTTACATGGGGATAGATGCGCTCGGCAACTGTGGCGCCTTCACGGGCCGTACCTTCGGTTGCCGGATAATAATGAATCTGGAAATGTTCCGTCTCGATGGTCTGCCAATCCAGTTCAGGATGATTATGGTCCAATTGACCAACAAGCAGACTGGTGATGAGGATTAAAATCGACAGGTAACGCAAAATCGAACCGCTATTTAATAATACCGACTTTTATTATTTTGGAGTCGGTACTTCCATTGCCGTTCACTTCCAGGTAGGCCAGATAAACTCCCGATTCAATTGCGGCCACATTCCACACGATTTCATTGGCCACATTCTGAACCGGCTCATCCAGTGTCAACCGTTGAACAAAATAGCCGGCGATATCATAGATATTGATTGTAATTGTTTCTGCATGCCCCACTTCCACCCGGAATTTGACTGCATTTCCTTTGGCCGGGTTGGGATAGGCATAGCTGTGTTTTAAATCCGCCAGCCCGGTCGTGTTAACCGCCGCTTCACGCTCCAAAACCAGGGTGTGATCCTGATACCAATCTCCGTTGGGAGTATTCCACTCATTACCATCTGTAACGGTTACACTGTCGAAAGCCCAGACCATATCGGTGGAATAGATTGCGGACCGGCCGAAATAATCGCCTGCCAGGGATAATTTTCCTCCCGTGCTGTTAGCCAGCCTGATTAATTCCGACCCGCGATGATCAACAACGAGAATTTCATTGGCTGAATTGGTGAAGATCAACTCCGGGTGGTCAGAGCCCAGCAGGTTACGGGCCAGCAGTGGTGGCCGGGCTGCAAAATCGACAGGAAAACCCGGTAGTAAAGTAAAATTCGAGTTAAAAGCGCTGATTGTACCGGTCGAATCAATAATGATAATCTCGCCCCGCCCATCCAGATCAAGATCAACAGTGACTGTTGCCCTGACCGCGGGATGGGCCAACTCCCGCACTTCACCGGCGGTGACGCCAACCGTGCTAAGTTGGATACCATCGTAGTAGAATTCGAAATCATCAGTAGGGTTGCGGTGGCTACAATAGATATAAAACTGCTCGTCTTCGATCAAACCATGATCGTTCGATCCACCGCTATGTACTTTGATAATCCGGTCACTGACCAGCAGATAGGCAATATTATCGTCCCGGTCGCCCCACAAACCATCGATGGTTCCAACTGATATAATTTTACTCCAAACCGGTTTTAGCGTATCTCCAGTACTGTAACGGAAGCTGGTAACCTTCGTAACGCCATTCTCAATCCGAGCTGCAATCAGAAACGATTCTGATTCCCCGTCACCGGCAACTGTCACCAGACTGTTGCCAACAGGATTCGTCCAAAACACTCGTTGGGTTTCCCACGGTGCAAACTGATGCCAAAGCGTGTCCGCCCCTCCTACCAATTCACTAATTCCATCCCCATTGATATCCACCACCAACCGCGGGTTGAAATCATCTTGGGGGAATCCTGCGGGCACCAGTGTGTTAATAATCTGCAAGCTGGCTGTATCTGCCGCCGGACCAATACCGTCAATCGCCAGGTAGGTTGCGGCCCCGGAGTTGGCGCGTGTGTCCGGAAAAGTCAATGGTCCAAAGCGCAGCGGTTGGCCGTCGGCAGTGGGATGAGCCCGATAATACTCCCCGTTGCCCTGGAACCACATATCGGCAAAATAACCGGCGCTGGGATCGGTAAAGGCAAAGATCGACGGGTGTCCAATATCCTGAGCCCCGTCAGCTTCTTCCAAATCGACACCGAACCGGTCAGGATCAGCGTTGATTTCATATTGATCAATCCCGTCGGAAATTACATTTTCGTCAATATGCCAGATCAGCATACCGGAACCGGGCAATCCCAAATCATAGTTGGGGACAGCCGTCACAACTCCGGTGGGATCAATGACCGGTTTTACCGAATCAAACAGTATTTCCACGAACGGTGGGCGTTGGGGATCGATTTCACCGGCATCTTTTTGGGCATTAAACATGGCCCAGCGCACAGAATCAATACTGACATTGTGGCGGAACCAGTTTAACCGGTTTTCGATCAGAAAATATTCATGGTCGTTAATATCAACCCGAATCACTGCATCCCGTGAACGGCGAGCCAATTCGACGGTGCTGTTCAAATCAACAGTCAATGGTTGTTCCCAGCCGGCGAAAATGCGCGTCCAGGCATCAGGTGGCGCGGGGATCAGCCCGCGGCCGTTATTTGAGCCCTGGTCCATCAGGCCGAAGACGCCAATCCCAGCCTCACCGGATTCAATATCCCATAGCGGTGGCAGACCGATGGCAAAACCGGTCATTAATGCGAATGTCCCGGTAAGTCCGAATTGCAGCTCACAGGGTTGATCGACACCGGCAAATATATCCTCGGCGATATCGTAGAGCAGATGATTCTGGGTTTCGGGCAGGATTATCCCACTCGTAACCGTGGTATTACCGACGGCAATACCGTTTGGATCGATAAAACTGGCCACCATTTCGGGATCGACATAGGTGGAAGGAATATCTTCGGGGGTAGGATCCAGATAGGGCAGTGAAAAATCCTGTCCAATACCGGCATGAAAAACAACAACCAGATCAAACTGGCCGAAATCAAGCTGGTCGCTGGCGTACGCGGCATCGATGGCATCGCGGAGGAGCAGGGTAATCCGCTCATCGTGGAGATCGTCTTCGTTATATCCGTGATAATAACTCATGGAATCGGCCAGTTGGTAGCTGCCGTCGATGGTTGCCGGAAATACCGTGCTGGCAACCGTATCCAGACCGAACTGATCGTATGACACAGCGCGGAAATAATTGTCAAGAGCCTTTAACTGGGCTTCGAAATAAAGGCGGTCATGCGGTGGAGGATCGATAGTATAAATATCACAGGTATCGTATTCGGCCGCCGAAAGAAACTGACCGTTGCCGGTAGTTCCCGGATTATCATCGGGTTTAAAAGAAACCCGCAGGGCAGCCACTTTCAGGTCACCGATAATATCAGCGCTTAATAATGACGACAGAATTAAGGCAGTTATTACCCCGCGCAACATATTATTTCCGGTTAAATCTGATACCTGAACAGGGAATTAAAATTCCATATTCAGCGAGAAGCGCATGGTATTTGACAAGGCATCTTCAGCGTCACCGGCAATATAGCCGAAATCAAAGCCGTAGCTGGCAAACCTCAGTCCAAAGCCCAGCGTGAAATTGCTGATTTTACCGGTCTGATCGTAATAATACCCGAATCGCATGGCGAAATTATCGGCATACCAGTACTCGGCTCCGAAGTTATGTACCAGCTTGGTAAGTTCATTTTTGATTGTACGATCTTCCCCGGTTCCCACTTCTTTCTGGCCGTACTCATTATAAATACCCCAGGATTCATCCCCGAAGTCGCCCTGGGATACGGCCATCTCGTTGGCATCCGGTTTACCGTTTCCGTTAGTATCATCATTCCAATCATAACCACCGATTTGGCCATCGGCGGTCTCACCACTGGGAGCTCTATCGATATCACCACCCAGCATCCAGTCATCCACCCAGGATGTGAATATGGCCAGGTAAATCGGGTCGGTATGAGCGGTCTCACGCTGTTTGTCGGAATTATAATCGGTGTTACTGGATGATTCGTGTCCATCTTCATCGAAGCCACCGACCCGGCCGTCGCCGTCCCAATCCATGTCGGGATAAGAAGCCACCAGCATCTTGTCCACATCGTAAACCAGATTCAAACGATTAAACTGGGAATCGATCAGGCGGTAATTCAAGCCTAAGGTCAGATTGGTCGGCTGGGGATCGGCCTGCGCCGCATCGATGAAGGCCACTTTCGGACCGATATTGGTAATCGTCAAACCCAGGTCCAGAGCCGGGGACAAAAATCCTTTACGAAGGTAGCCGATATCAAAGCCGAAATCGGTGGAAGTCCCCTTCCCCCGCTCACCGCCGGCGCCGAACTCCGCCAGGTGCTGGTAAGAAATCTTGGCATTAATACCCAGGGAGGATCTGGTTGACAGCAGTGAGCTGTAACTGGCGGACATGGCCATCATATAAGTGGTAAATGTGCCTAATGGTTCCGCTTGATCGCCCATACGCAGTTGTTCACCCAGGTTAAGATAAATGATATGCCCGCCCACAGTACCCAGATAGGGCACGTGGTGGCGAAAGGCGAAAAAGTCGTAATATAAATCATCGGCCAGATTTGGCAGCCAGTTGACATGCATCAGCGCCAGTTCCGTACCTTTTAAGAATCCCAAACCAGCCGGATTCCAGTAGCTGGCGTAGGCATCATTAGCCACGGCAACCTGAGCTTCTCCCATGCCACCGGCGCGGGCTCCGGGAGAAATTAGAAGGAAAATTGCCCCGGCTTCGCTTTGGGCAAATATGGTAGTGCTGAATAGCAGAGTCGCAAACAGAACCAACTTTTTAGTATTATTTTTCATCGTGGTCTCCGATAACGCAAAAAAATCATATTGCGTATGGTGTCACTTTCCGTTTCATTAACTGTTATCGTTGTTCTATTTACGTCTCCTGTTTTAGCCGTGGAAATTATCTGACGACTTTCTATACAGTCAAGTTATGTTTTCTCTTCGATAAGGTTCCTGAAATTTCAGTGACAGGAATCATATTATGGTAATAATGCCAGCGAAATAAACGGCAGGTAGGTAATTGCCAGCACCATTAACAACCTGATCAGAAAAAATGGCAGGGTCGCTTTATAGATGATCGGCATCGGTTCGTCAAAGCGGTAAGCCGATAAAAACAGATTCATCCCCACCGGCGGGGTCAGGAAACCCAGTTCAAGGTTGGCAATAAAAATTATACCAAGGTGGACCGGATCAATGCCGAAATATGTTCCCAGCGGCGCAATCAAAGGGACGACTACAATAATGGCCGAAAAAATGTCCATCATGCAGCCTACCAGCAGCAAGAAGATATTCAGCATAATCAGGAAGACATATTTGGATGAAACCATTGACTGCACCCATTCCAGGAGCAACATTGGTATCTGAGCATCCACCAGATAGCTGGTCAACCCCATGGCTACCCCCAGGATGATCAGGACGCCACCGATCAGCGTGGCACAGTCGATGACGATTTTCGGCAGGTCATGGAGAGTCAAATCACGATAAACAAACACTTCAATTATTAATACGTAAATAGCTGTTATTGCCGCAGTTTCTACCAGAGTAGTAAATCCGCCGAAAATCCCCACAAGGATGGCTGCCGGGATCAATGCTTCCCATTTGGCCTCCCAAATCGACTTTAGCGCTTCCCGGCGGTCAAAGGCGGTGAATCTGATCTGCTGAACTTTTCCCTGGTGAATCGCCCAGGCCGCAACCGCTACCACCAGCAGGATACCAGGCAGCAAACCGGCGATGAAAATACTCTTGACCGATACGCCGGCGGTGACACCAAAAATAATCGCCGGCAGGCTGGGCGGGAACAGCAGTCCCAGTGAACCGGCTACCGTTACCAGACCGATGGCAAAAATCCGTGAGTACCCTTCTTTGATCAGCATTGGCACCAGGATTCCCCCTAAAGCCAGAATTGTCACGCCCGAGCCGCCGGTCAGAGCCGTGAAGAAACCACATAAGATTACCACAATAACCGGGGTTCCGCCGGGCAGCCAGCCGAACCAGGCCCGGAACAGCCGCAGCATCCTCCGGGAAGCGCCACCTTCCGCCAGAATATAGCCGCTGAGGGTAAACAGGGGAATCGTGGGCAACGTGGGGGATACCACTATTCGGTATGTCTCGGCCGGGATGGCGGAAATCGGTACAAAATTATTCCAGAACAGGATAGCGGCCGCTCCGCCCAAACCGACAAAGATGGGAGCGCCGAACATCAACGAAACCAGCAGTACCGAGAGACCGAAAAGGATAGTAAACAGATTTTCCTGGAAATAACCGGTATTGGCCAAAGCCAGTAAGGCAATCGGGACCATTATCATCGTGGCCCGCAGCAGGCGGTTGCGATAACTGGCATTATAGATTTGAATCGCAATCAGGGTGAAGCCCACCGGCATCACAATCTGGGCGAACCAGATCGGTAAGCCGGGCGCCAGATCGCGGGGATAGGCATACTCGATTTGAACCAGTTTCCAGCTACCCCAGGCCAGCGCCACGGCCGTCATGAAAGAAACGATCTTGGCCAGCCAGCGCCCAAAATGGAAGTCCTCCTCGATCACGAAAATGGGATTGAAGGTGAGCGACAATAATTTGTTCTGACGTGTGGCCAGCACGGCTCCCAGAAATCCGATCCACAGAGTCAGATGTTGAACAATGACCGCGGCCGAGGGTAGCCCGGGCAGGCCGATAAAGCGCAGGAGGGTTTCAAAAAAGGGAATGGCCGTCATGGCGAAGAACACCAGCAGCGCCAGGGTGTCCTCCCCCCACTGCAGACGTTCGGCAAAATGTTGGCGGAAATTCAGATTCATTACCGGTGACTACTCATCCAGCAGATCGAGTGAATCCTTCTCGGCTTTCAGCGCCACCACCTTATCGAAAATTCCGGCCGGTATCAGGCTGCCGCGAATCAGGGGATAGAAACTGCGCGTCAGGGTAACCCATTGTTCCATCTGCTGCGGATTGGGCTCATGCACGGTTAAACCATGTTCCAGCATGGTGGCGATGGCCAGGTCATCGATATTACGGTTTATCGCCTGCTGTTTGACGCCGTATTTACGGGCAATCGTCAGCATTTTCTGCTGATGCTTTGTATTGATTCGGTCCCAGATGCGCTTATCGATGATCGTACCGCCGGTCACCAGTCCCCACTTCATATCCAGCATGTGATCAGCCGGACCGAAAAACTGATTTGATAAAGCCATTATCGAAGGTGTAGCCAAAGCATCAATCAACCCGGTTTGCAGTCCGGAGAGTACGTCAAGATAGGCCAACTGGACTGATTCGAAACCGGCCTGTTTCCACAATTTGGCCGTATGATAATCACCGGCCCAGGTAAAGATCGACATATCCTCCAGATCGGATGGTACCAGCAAAGGTTCACGCGAAAACCAGTAAGCCCAGCCCACATCACCCCAATTCAGGATTACGAAACCGTTATCGGCAAAATCCTGTTCCAGTTGCGGAGCGATTCTATTCCGCACCCAGTCAACATCCTCAAAATCGTCGAATAACAAAGGCACCAGAAAACCATATACATCGGTCGATACCACTGACAGGCCTTCGGTGGTAACCGCTGCGGCATGAATCTGCCCCACGCGGATTTTGCGGATCATATCACGCTCATCTCCGACTACGCCGTTAGGATAGATGCGCAATTTGATCGCCCCATCGGTGGCTTCCGTCCAGGCCTGCCCCATCTCCACCATGAGATTGTACATGTCCGATCCCTGGGGCGCCAGGGTAGCCAGTTTTATTACGGTGGTCTTAGCCGGGATTAACGCAACCCATATCAGGAGAACGCAAACTAGATTTCGGATTCGCATTAAAAGAATAACTCATCAATCCGGCCCAGCAACCAACGCGCTCGATCCTGTGCCAGTAGATTTGACAAGCGATTTTGCGGATGTCGGTCCACATCCACGGCCATGGCGGTTTCCAGTAGATTTATAAATTCCTGGCGGTTTTGTGTCTGTATCGAAATTGTTTCGGCATAAGCCAGATACACCGAACAATCACGTCCCCCGGACAAATCCAAGGCCGCTTGATAGTGGCCGACGGCAACCTCTACGGCATCGCTGCGGGCGTCGGGGCGGCTTAATTCATATTTCATCAACGCCAGGTGGAGCGCCCCATCATTCCACTGCGGATTCAACGAAAAAGCCTGATTAAAAAGATAGCCCACTTTCGGTAAGTGGATCAGGTATGCCGGATTGCCCTGGCTGGCGGAAATCATTCCTGCCAAGGATGCCGCCGTCCAGTAGATCGCTTCGATATCATCTTCGATCAGTTGCGACAAAGCTCCGCGAGGATCAGTATCAAATTGGTCGATGAAGCCCTGATGCTCAGCCTCCAGCGCGCGCAGGCCGTAATTATAACTGCGCTGAAACAGATTCAAAGCCCGGAGATAGATTTCCCGGCCGGCGCGGATGTCTTCCGCTGCGGTACGCTCCGCATCCTCCAGAATGAAGCCGTAGCTGTACAAGGCAAAGGCCGCAGCCGTGGCGGTCAGCAGTTGGGAATTATCCGGTGCCTGGGCAACCAGCATTTCCATCGTTTTGAGATTGAAAGGAAAGGCTTCGCGGACCAACTGAGGATCATTTTCAGTCAAATATACATCCGTGGCTGATCCCATGGAAGAGCCCAGGCGGTTGATGAGAAAAGTAGTCGGCGAACAAGCGCTGATTAATAAGCCAAGACTGACCGCCGCCAATAATTCACGGTAACGGGTAGAAGCGGATCGGATCGCCGGGAAACGCAATAAATCTTTTCCCTGATCAGTGCATTTCCCGGTAGAGCGGGAAAGACTGGCAGAGTGCATTAACCTCCGATTTGACCGATTTTAAATTGTCTTCGTCTCCATGATTGGATATGACGCGATCAATTAATTTACAAATCAAGCGGATGTCATCGGCTTGCATTCCGCGGGTGGTAATTGCAGGGGTGCCAACCCGGATACCGCTGGTAACGAAGGGGCTGCGGGTATCAAACGGAACCATATTCTTATTGACGGTAATAGCGGCAGCTTCCAGTGCATTTTCCGCCTTTTTACCGGATATATTCTTATTGGTCAAATCGATCAATATTACATGGGTATCGGTACCGCCGCTTATCAGGTTATAGTCCATTTGAAGAAATTCTTCGGCCATGACCTGGGCGTTAGCGACGATTTGCCGGGAATATTGTTTGAATTCCGGCTGCAATGCTTCGCCAAACGCCACCGCTTTAGCGGCGATAACATGCATGAGTGGTCCGCCTTGAATCCCGGGCATGACAGTGGAATCGATTAATTCTGATATATTTTTAACGCGCCCGGATTTAGGGGCAACTTTTCCCCAGGGATTTTCTTTATCCTTCCCCATCATGATCATTCCGCCACGGGGACCTCGCAAAGTTTTATGGGTAGTGGTAGTAACCACATCGCACCAGGGCATGGGCGACGGATGCAATCCGGTAGCCACCAGTCCCGCCGGATGGGCGATATCGGCCATTAAAAAGGCGCCAACCTCGGCTGCGATGGCATGAAACTGTTCGAATTCAATATGGCGGGGATAGGCGCTGCCGCCACAGATAATCAATTTGGGACGGTGCTCACGGGCCAATTTGGCCACCATATCGAAATCGGTCCGGCCGGTTTCTTTATCAACCTGGTAGGAGACCACATTAAACAGGCGACCGGAAAAATTAACCGGACTGCCATGGGTCAAATGCCCGCCATGAGCCAAATCCAGCCCCATAATCGTATCACCAACTTCCAGAAAGGTCAGCAAAGCGGCCATATTCGCCTGAGAACCGGAATGAGGCTGCACATTGGCATAGTCACAGCCAAACAGTTGTTTGGCGCGGTCACGGGCCAGATTTTCAGCTTCATCCACATGCTGACAACCGCCATAATAGCGTTTGCCGGGATAGCCTTCGGCGTATTTATTGGTCATAACACCGCCGGCCATTTCCATTACCGGGTAACTGACAAAATTCTCTGAGGCGATCAGTTCCAGTGTACCATCTTCCCGGCCGATTTCACGGGCCAGAATATCATACATCTCCTGATCGGAATTCCTCAGATGTTCAAACGCGCCTGATTTACTCATCTTCCCCTCGATCGGTTTACCAGGATCCATCCTTCATTAATTTTTCTTCAATCCAGTCATAGCATTCGGAGGTGGCTTCAACATAACCTTTTCGCTGCTGTTCGGGCGTCAGCATGAACCACTCCTGTTTCCGGAATATAACATCCTTATAATTATCTTCCAGCCATTTCTGATTGACATAGAATTTTCGTGTGCCGTTGTCCGCCGCCATTTTGAAATATTTCAGGGCCAAAGCCGCCACGATGCGATCATTGGTATTAATAGCGGTCGAACGACAGGCGCCGAAGGATTTATAATAAACATTGCCCTTTTGCCCGTAGGCATTACCGCCATTATTGGTCTCAATGGAAATCGCCTTATCTGCCCAGCGTATCGCTTTGGCGTACTCATTATCGAGCACATTGATTTCAGAGATAGTAATCGCCAATTGCACATCACGCGGATCCAGATTGAAAAGCTTCTCATAAGCCTTGGATGCTTCATCCAGTTGATTGTCATTATAATATGCTTCACCCAACAAACGATGCAAGGGTTTACTGTCCGGTTCAATGATCAATCCGTCACGGATATAATTTACCGCTTCCGCCGCCCGGCCGGCGTCAATCAGGCGCTGGGCCAGATTAATTTTATAAGAAACATTGTCCGGGTAATCATCGACCTGCTTGATGTAGGTATCCATGGGATCGCCGCCAGTCTTCTTAATTCCGGTGGCGAGCGCACTTATGGATTCCTCATTA
Source organism: Fidelibacterota bacterium TCS56 (assembly GCA_001577055.1). Taxonomy (GTDB): domain Bacteria; phylum Fidelibacterota; class Marinisomatia; order Marinisomatales; family TCS56; genus TCS56. The sequence goes on along the minus strand of LSCG01000002.1, from coordinate 23,869 downwards.
GCCGGATCCACTTCCAGGACCTGGCGGGCAATCAGGATAACATCGTCCCAGTTTTCCCTATCTTTATACACATCAATCAAGTTCATCATTGTCTCTACATCAGTGGAATCCAGTACAATTATTTTTTCCCACTCGCTAATCATCTGATCAATTTTGCCCTGTTTTTCGTAGGCATAGGCTAATCTTTTACGCAGTGGCAGATTATCAGGTAATTTTTGCAAACCCTTGATTAATACGTATTCCGAGCTATCAAAATGCCCCATGGGTTCGTAGGCGATCGCATAAAAAAGATAAACATTCTCTTCATCGCCCCGATCGCAACCAAGCTCAACCACTTCGTTGTAAACGCGAACGGTTGATTTCCAGTCACGGTTTTTATAATACTCGGCCGCACTGCTGAGTAAACGCGGGCAGCGGACCTGACGTAAAGAATCAAGACGCCGTTCCTCGGCCAGAACGGCGGGATCAGGGCCATCTGAAGGTGGCACACACATCGTGAATAATGCGATGCCGAATGACAGTAACAGAATGCGCAAAATAATATTTTTCATTTTAACGTGGTCTCCTTTTGACAAACCAAATATCGCCGAGGGTAAGTTGGAACTTAAGACGCTCGATGGTCTCGCTGCCGCTATGCAGCGGACCTTTACGCCATCCGACTGAATAGGCAATGTCTAGCTGATTGCCGGTTCTACCAAAGCGCCAGCCAAGTCCCGAAGTTACTCCGGTCTCACTTAACAAATCTTGATAACCATCTAATTCAAGTGCCTTGGAAAATACCCCGATCCGATAATGGAAGTGATCATACCATTCACGGGGAATTGATCTTCCAAATTTAATTACTCCCAGACTGAAATGTCTATGCAAAAGATACTCGGAACCAAGAAAAGATTGGAGCGCCGATGGCAGATTGGAATTGTAACTCTTCCTGGTAAATTCTCCTTGTACCGCCCAATAATCAGCGATGCCGTAATTAAATCCGACAGCCAGTTTAATTGGCTTTTGCACATCCTTGCTCACTGTTCTGGCAGTGTAATCTTCACTAAGTAATCCTGGAAAATCATAGGTACTGGAATAGAAGCCATCCTCATTTTTATCTTCATACAAATGGTAAACATCGGATACCACCCGGACGGGTTTTACCGTAAATCCTACCGATAAATACAAGGTCAGCGGACGCTGCTTATTTGAGAAGCGATCACTGGATAAATAATAATCAACCATCAGTCCTGAGTAGGAATCATGCCGACTGGTTACATAGGGCAAAGAATTCAACTCAGTAGTTGCAGCATAGCGGGAAGAACCGAAGATGAATTCCAGCGCTATAGCATTCCGCTCAGTAGCAGTTAATGGAAAATTATAGGCAATTTTCAATGAATTCATCCCGCCGGCACCATCAACCGAATTCTTAATTTTTACAGTATCTTCATAAATGACCTGAGTAGTCTGGGGCCCGACTGCTGTATAAACATTGCTGGTCAAGGGATTCAATGAAAATCCCCAGGCTGTTCTACCCTTCACTGGCAGAATCAACTGGATCGATCCGATCTCGGTGCTACCGTTTTGCTGGCCGCCGGCTAAATTCAATCGCTCACCAATCACGGTTGTGGAGAGTAACGCAAACGGGCTTTTATTCCAGGTTACCGGATTTTCCAGCGAAAGACCAGAACTCAACGAAGGTACGAGACCGGTGGACCCGGTACCGGCGGCAGCGGCACTGGCAGAGTTTAGAGCAGTACCCAGTCCGACGGAATTGTAGATACTCTGCCCGCAGAGAATTACTGATGAGATAAATATTAGTATCAGTTTATAACGGTTCAACATAAGTAACCCTCAATCTGGGAAGAAATACATCGTTCTGTTCTTTGTGCAGGTGCAGTGTTTTAAAAGGCGAATTCAGGCTGGAACCAAATAATTTGATTCCGTAATTAGTATGATACTCCAGGGAAATGGCCTGCAACAATGATCTAATGTCAAAAATTACCTGGCTGCCGGTTACGCTGGCATCGATTAATTCCAATTGCTTTGCCTGGTAGGGATCACTCTCGCTGAAAAAATAATCATGGATATTGCTGTCCACCGTATCATAAATCGAATAAATGCCAACCATGAAGCCATTGGGGTCGAAGTCGATCGAGTCCGCTTGCAAGGTTAGTTCAGCGCTTTTAATTACTGCGCCGATCGGGATAAAATCATCTTCTAATTGAATCTGAAAAATCGAATTCAAGCCTTTACCCAACCCAATTGACAGATAGGTCGTATCAATTTCATCCAACGGGGGTGGGAAAATCGGTGAGTAATCATGCAAGGTATAAAAGAATTTCTTCAGCGTGTCAACAATCGCAACCCACGCCGAATCCTCCCCCACCGCACGGCGGAATTGTACTTCCATCCGGGGAAATAAAGTCGACCCGTTACGGCTGTAAAAATTGCTCATTTCATTATCAGGACTATCACGCCAGACAACCATCCCGCGGTTCAGCAGGTTGGCACTGGTATCGGCAAAGGCGTCCAGAATAATTTCTTTAGCATCCGTCAGGTTAAATCTGAGATACGGTTTAGTCAGACCGGTGTCGCTCTGCATGGAGGTGCTGGCAGCGATTTGAGATAATTTACCATTGACGAAACTAGTATCCAGATTGTGGTAGGTTACATCAGCCTCCCGAAAAAGACTGTCCCGTTCCTGGGGGAGGATGTAATTAATATGGTAGCTGCCAGCATCATCAATAGCCAGCGAATCGGTGGCATAGAGCATAACGAATAAACTGTCGATAGCGATAACCGATGAATCCTGTAGCGTCAACAGGCTATAGGTCACATCGCTGGAGAAGCGACTGAAATTGAGTAAGGTATAGGGACAGGAATAGCCATTTTCATTACCAAAGAAAAGATTGGACAGCATTCCGGTTTTGGCCGGAGTCTGATAACTGAAGCCAAAGAACTGGTCGATGGATAAAGTATCAATAGCTACTCTGGCATTGACTAAGTCACTGGTGATCGGATCACTGGTACATGATATGAGGAGGAGCAGCAACAGCGCACAGATAGCCGCTATCCCCGCAATTTTGTGTGAATTCATCGATTTTTTGTAAATGAGTTTTTAGTCGATTGCGTCAATAATCGTGTTAATTGAATCGGCAACCTTATGGAATGATTCAATTGAGTCGTCGTCGATAGTCAGCGAGTTTACTTTGCCCTTAACGTCTTTTATACCCGATAGTTTCAGCAATTCATCCGAAACATTATTTTCCGGCGAATTGATTGCGATGATCTGATCGGTGAATTCAGCCGCCAATTCATACACGTTAATCTGCTCATCCTTGAATCGTTCCGGAATCGTCAGCCCGGCTTGCTCGAACACTTCCCGGTGGAAAACCATGTATTCCGGCAGCGAATGCACAACCATGACGGTTTTTATATCCTGATAGAATTCCTGATCCGCAAAGAGTTGGCGATAAATCGCCGGCACTATTGCTGAACTCCAGTCATTGCATAACAATATATCCGGCTTCCAGAATAAATGTGGCAGGGTTGCCAGCGTGGCCTTTCCGAAAAAGGCATAGCGCAGGTCATTATCATTATACGGGCGACCGTTTTTCGATTTATACAACAGGTTGGACAGTGGTTTAAACCATTGGGCGTGCTCCAGAAAATACACTTGTACCCTTGTTTTTGGTATGAAAGCACTTTTAGCAGAGGCCAGTTGTTCTTCACGGTTAAATTCGAAAGGAATTTCCCTGAGTCGGATTACTTCACGCAGGATATATTTGCGCTCGCTGACAAAACCGTATTTCGGGATAATTGTGCGGATATCATGCCCCTTCTCCTGAAGGTACAAGGGAACATGGGCTGAGAAAACACCCAACCCGGCAGTGTTGGCAAATGGTGAAATTTCAGTGGTAAGGTAAAACAGTTTTTTTGGCATGATTATTCAACGTTTAATTTCTTAATTGCTTCTTTGGCCCGCTGGTAGTATTCGCTGCCGGGAAAATAATCCATTAGTCGCGAATACTCGGCAACCGCATTTTCCAGATCACCCATGCTTTGATACGCCAGGGCCAGTTTTAACTGGGCGTCATCATCTTTATCAGTTCCTTGAAATGAGAACACTTTTTCGAACTCGGCAATCGCCCGTTTGAAATTTTTGGATGAATAATAACATTCTGCCAGCCAGTATTGGCAATTATCAGCCAGTTCATGTGTCGGATCACTCATAATCAGGTTAGAGAAGCCATTGATCGCTTTTTCGAAATCGGCGTTTTGATAATGACCCAAATTCTCCAAATAAAGTTTCTTATACTCAATCGCCGAAATTTTAATCTGCTGGGGTGTAGGTGTGCTTTCCGCTTTCAGATTATACATCTCGGTAAAGCTGTTAGTCAGTGTGACAATCTTGTTCTCAATCATCACCAATTGGGATAATACCTCAAAATTGGTGCTGTCGGTATATTCGGCCTTATCTTCCAGAATCCGGATTTTATTCTGAATCGTGTTAATCCGGTTGACTAAAATTATGGCAATCGAATCGGTCTGCTTCTTAGCCATCACTGTAGCCTTGAGAGCATTTCGTAATTCTGGGAGCAGAATGCGAATTTGCGTTTCCAGTGAATCGATGCGGACCTTCTCACGTTCGATTTTTGCATTCAGCCGCCGCATTTCGCGCTGGGTGTCAGTCTGTGCAAAAACAGCAGAATTCAATGCCGCTGCGACCAACAAGCAAAGCAATGCAGATTTATTTATTCGCTCCATCGGGTTGCCTTTTTTGTAAAAAATGATTGTATGCCCGTAATAAATTTACTTTTATGGTGTCGAACCGACAACGTTTCATTAATCGGAGTAGTTTATTCCCAGGTTCATGACCAGTCCCACCATCGCGAAACAGGCCACTAAAAATGATCCGCCGTAAGAAATAAATGGCAGGGGAAGTCCTTTTACCGGGATCAATCCCACTGCCATGGCCATGTTAACAAACAGATGGGCTAAAAAAAGGACAGCCAGTCCTACGATCACCAGACTGGAAAAGCGATTGTCCGAATCAGCCGCCAACCGCAGCATTCTTAATAACAGCAGGGCAAATATTATCAGGATCACCAGTACCATCAGGAAGCCAAATTCCTCACCGATTACAGAAACAATGAAATCAGTCTCCTGTACCGGGAGGAATTTTAACTGTGTTTGCGTTCCCTGCCCCCAGCCCTTGCCTAATAATCCCCCGGATCCGATGGCCGTCTGGCTTTGAATTATCTGGTATCCCGCCCCCAGTGGATCCAAGCTGGGGTCAAATACCGTCATAACCCGCTTCTGCTGATACGGTTCCAGGGCATTCCAGATGTACGGTGATAATAATCCCAGAAACAGATTGGCGAAATAAATGATGACACCGTTAACAAGTTTTGGTCGCGCTAAATACAATATCAGCGCCATTACCGTCGCCCATATTCCAAAAGACAAATTATGAAATGCTGTCAGAATTGACAGGACGGGTGCGATGATCAGAAACAGGGAAAATGGTCGTACCCCGGCCCAGAACAACATGATTATAACCGGGGAAGCAATGATGATTGAAGTGCCTAAATCCGGTTGTTGAAATACCAGGGCAATCGGTACCAGTACCAGCACGGATGGGACCAGGATCGCTTTGGGGCCGTTAATATCCAGGCGTGGGTTGGATAAATATCTTGCCAGCGCCAGCACGATAAAAATCTTGGCGATTTCCGACGGTTGAAGATGTACCGTGCCCAGCTTTATCCAGCGATAGGTTCCGGCTACCTTGGGACCCAGGTAGGGAACCAGCAGGAGCAAAATAACCAAGGCATAGGCCGGATAACTGAATTTGTAAATATTACGCCGGGAAATACCGAAAGTCAGAATCATCGTTAAGAAGGCGGGGATAGTCCACAGCAATTGTCGGAAATAAGTTGTGTTTACAAAATTCATATCCTGATGCTGTGATACACTGCTGATGCTGACCAAACCCACGATGGTAAGCACTATCGTGCCCAGCAGCATTTGCTTGGAAGCCTCGCGAAATTTCAGAAATAAATCAGTCAGCATAGGCCAGATGATGCTCCTGTTCCGCCAGTTTCTGGAAATATAGCTGAAATATTTTACGGGCCAGAGGTGCTGCCACATCGCCACCGTGACCGGAGTTTTCCATGAGTATCACCACCGAAACCATCTGATCGCCCTGCTGCGCCCAACCAATAAACCAGGCATGAGGTTCGCCATGGGGATTTTCCGAAGTGCCGGTTTTTCCTGCTGTTACGATCGTGGTATCGCGTGGTTGCGCCAGTTTACCCGTACCATTTTCACCATGGGTCACCCCGAGCAGATACCGCTGCAGGATACTCCAGGTATCCGGGCTGACAGTCACATCAATTTCTGGATAATCGCTACCCTTTTCAACCAGATGCGGCCGGACAGCCCCTCCCTGGTTTGCCAGGATATTTACATAGGTCAACATCTGGATCGGAGTTACCAGCACATCACCCTGCCCGATGGCAATATTAAGCAAATGTCCCTTGGTCCAGCGCCCCTGGCCATATTTTGCCTCCATGAAATCCGTATCAGGAATAATTCCTGCCTGTTCCGACGGTAAATCAATTTGGGCCAGACTGCCGAATCCAAAATCGCGCACCACCTGGGCCCAAACATCCAGTGGCGTCAGTTGGATCATGTTGTAAAAATATACGTTGCAGGACTGTTCGATAGCATCGCGCAGATTCACTTTCCCATGGCCGGCAGGATTCCAGCAGGCAAAGGTCCGCCGACCCAAACGATAACTCCCGGTACAGGTAATAGTCTGGCTGGTATCGATAATTTCATTTTCCAGTAGAGCGATTGCCACTAAAGGTTTAAATGTTGAACCAGGTGGATAATAGCCGTGAGTTACACGGTTCAGCAATGGATTGTCAGGCCGGCCGGCGTAATGGGTCCAGTCTTCACTGAGGGTGGCGCCGGAGAACAAATCGGGCGGGTAATCGGGAAAACTCCCTTGCGCCAGAATTTCTCCGGTTTGCGGCAGGGATACCACCACCGCCCCGCGGTAACCCTCCATTTCGGCTTCGATCAAATTTTGCAGATCACTGTCAACGGTGGTGTGAATATCATTGCCAGGCAACGGCTTAATAACTCCTCTTTCGGCTCCTCCTTCCATGGCACGGCCCATGACATCTACCTGCAAATACCGGACGCCATTTTTTCCCCGCAGGCTCGCTTCATACATTTTCTCCAATCCGCGCCAGCCGATTAAATCTCCGATGCGGTATTCGCTGGCGATTTCAGCGGTAGTTAAAAAATTACGGTCAACTTCCCTGATGTAGCCGATCAAATGAGCGGCCCGTACCACGGCGGGATAATAGCGCTCGGGGAACTGCTTATAGCTGATGCCCGGCAGTTCCGAACGATGTTCGGCGATGCGACTCAACTGATAGATTGTCAGGTCTTTCGCCAGGCGAATCGGTTGAAAGCGGCCACGGTAATTTTTATCATAGGCGGCTTGTAATTGAGATAAATCCAAGCCAGAATGTTCGGCGATAATGGGTAAAATCGAATCCGGATCGGTCATTTCCGCCGGTGTTGCCAGCAATACATAGGTGGGGCGGTTATCAACAAGAATTTGTCCGTTACGATCATAAATCAATCCCCGCGGGGCCGGAATCGATTGTGCCCTGATGATATTCGCTTCAGATTTTACTTTATACTGTTGGTATCGGAGAACCTGCAGTTGAAAAAAACGAAAAACTAAAATCAATATCAGGAGTAACGAAAAGCCGGCCAGCACCAGTAAACGAGATTGGGGAACCAGATTCTCGGTTTTGAGCATTATTCTTCAACACCCAGCGAAATGAAAAAGTTACTGGCAATTGCCAGGACCAAAGTATAGCCGGAAGCCAGACTCACGGTACCCCAGAAAACTCCATTCTGGTATAAGAATAAATCATAGTTGGTAATAAGAAAACGTAGGGCAAACTGTCCCACCAGAATAACCGCCCAGGTAAAATGAAAAGCTAGCGGCGGCCATTTACTGTATTTCCCTTTGAGGCTGCCAGTCAGATAGGCAAATATGATGTAGCAGAGGGAGGATATTCCGAAATAGGAAGCCGTCCCGATCAAATCAATCACCAGCCCTAATCCAAATCCGGCCAACATGCCGGTGGAACGCCCCCGCCAGATTGAAAGATAAAGGATAAATACCAGAATAAAATCCGGTCTGATCAGCCGGATTGATATCAGATCCGCCAGTAGGACCTGCAAAACCAGCATACCAACCCCGGCCAGGATAAATTTATTCTCGTTCATCATCAATTATCACGAATACATATTGAAGGGTACCGATATTAAAAAAGGTCTCAAGCGTAAGACGTTTCTGGAAACTGCCTCGTTCATCATAGATTGCCACCACCTTACCCACCGGCAGGTTCGGCGGATAGATATCGGAATAATTAGATGTATAGACCAGATCACCGATTTTAATTGAGGCGCTTTTTGGTATTTCTTTGATTTCACAGCGATTGGATTCCAGCCAGCTTAAGATGCCCACCGCCCCGGACGGGTTGATTTTAACACTCAAACGAAAATCAGGGTCACTGATCAATTGTACCAGACTGGTGGTTTCACCCACCAAATAGGTCTTCCCTACCACCCCGTCGCCAATTACCACGGGATTATTGACCTGTACGCCATCCTGACGGCCCACATCAATTTTGAAAGACGTCACCGTCGTGGCAACCCCCTTTCCGTGGACCGAAGCCGGTACCAGTGTCCAGCCTACTTTTTTCTTGAATTCCAGTAAAGAACGTAATTGCTGATTTTCCGACTCCAGGTTCAATACTGATTCCAACAGCAACTTGAGCTGCATGTTTTTTTCCCGCAGCCGGGAGTTTTCTGCCGATAAAATGCGCTTCGAGGACAGCCAGGTCGAGGGTAATTCAGTAAACGAGAAAAACTCCCCCACTCTGATCCGCAATTGGTTGATTTCCAGTGAATGACCGGAAAACAGGATGGTTACCGACAGAACCAGCAGCAGTATAAATAATACGTGGTCTTTATTTTTATGCAGGGCGAAATATAACCAGCGCATGCCAGCTTAGATCAGCACCGCTTCAAACTTCTTCACATCTTCCAAAACCAGGCCCGTCCCGCGGACTACCGAAAGCAGTGGTTCTTCGGCCACGTTAACCGGAATATTAGTGCGTTCGCGGATTATCTGGTCAATCCCGCGCAACAGACTTCCGCCACCGGTCATTATTATCCCACGGTCCAAAATATCGGAAGCCAGCTCCGGTGGTGTCTGTTCCAGGGCCCGTTTGACCGCTTCCACGATATTGTTGATCGGATATTTCAAGGCATGCCTGATTTCATCCGAAGAGACTTCGGCGGTTTTGGGAATGCCGGAGACCAGGTCCCGGCCCTTGACGTAAATCGGCTCCGATTTAATGCGCATGGCCGAACCGACGGTTTTCTTTATTCTTTCTCCGGTGGCCAGACCGATATCCAGCTTATGTTCATTTCGGAACCACTGCACGATGGCATCGTCCATTTCATCACCGGCGATGCGAATGGTTTCCTTGGTGACAACCCCGTTAAGAGCAATAACGGCGATTTCAGTTGTACCGCCACCGATATCAACAATGATATTACCCACCGGTTGACTGATGTCCAGCCCGATACCGATCGCCGCCGCCACCGGTTCCTCTATCAGGAAAACTTCACGGGCGTTGGAACGGTCGCCGCTGTCTTTCACGGCGCGTCGCTCAACTTCGGTAACGCCGGAAGGGACACAAATCACCATCCGGGGCCGGGCCAGCCGATTAAGGTTCATTTTGCGAATGAATCCCTGCAACATGCCGTCGGTCATATTAAAATCAGCAATAACCCCATCCTGGAGGGGTCGGATAGTCTCAATTTCGCGGTGGGTACGTCCCAGCATGACTTTGGCGTCAGTTCCGACGGCAATGATTTTGCCATCGTGGACTGACCGGGCGATAATCGAAGGTTCATTGATGACGATCCCCCGCCCCTTCAGCCAGATTAGGGTATTGGCGGTTCCCAGATCAATGGCTACATCGCCGGATACCCAGTTCAGAGTGGTCTTCATTGAATTTAACAGATTCATCTGCGTGCTGATTCCAAATTTTCGGATTAAAGAATGGCCTGAAATTAATATTACAGCGGATCATTAACACCCGCTAAACTAGTACAATTATAAATTTATCCGCCATCGACCCCGTCATTTAATCCCTGCTTGCTTAAATAGTCCGCCCGCGCATTTTCATTTCGTGGTACATGCCTGATTTCCCATTGCGTGAAATTCTTAAGCAGCTTCTGCACTTTTTGATGCAAGGGGATCATGCGTTCATTTTTCACTTTATAAGCACCATTGACTTGTCTCACTACCAGTTCGCTGTCCATTTTTACCGACAACCGGTCATATCCATTGGCCAGAGCTAATTCCAACCCGTGAATCAGCGCCAGATATTCAGCCTGATTATTGGTCATATCTCCTGTGAAACGGGAAAAACTAAATACTTCTTCCCCGGAGATTAACCCACAACCGCCGATTCCCGAGCTTTTTGCATTAAGATTGGCAGCCCCATCAACGTACAGTTCAACGGCTTCGGCGGGATTCAATTTCATTAGCATACCTTCCAGCGTCTGATGTTCACCGTGATTCATCTTCACCAATTGACTGATGTCAAGCTCATTAAATACCCGTAGCAGTAATTCTTTTTCTTTATCGGTAAAATTGATCATTTCTACTCTGTTATTATTGGGCTGATTCAGCCAGTTTTGCGCAAATAAAATCACCGATTTCAGTGGTTCCCATACTGCCCCCCATATCACGGGTGGACCAACCGGCGTCCAAGGCCTGGAAGACGGCATCAGCCAGAATTTTTGCCAGGCCCGGTCGCTTAATCTGCTTCAGGATGGCGGCCAGCGCCCTGACGGCTCCCAGAGGATTGGCGGCATCCTTGCCCACATATCCGGTGGAGGCCGGATGCAAAACCTGATATATTTTATCACCATCCTGGTCGCCATATGTAACGAACCCCAGACCCAGGCCACCTTCCAGAAATGACCCTACCCGTGATAAAATCGAACCGAAGGGGGCCACGCTGATAATCATATCCAATTCATGCGGTCGCTGCAGGAGTGTATAGACCACACGTTCGGCTGTGAACATTTTAACCGTCAACTCGTCATTTTCCGCCAATTGGCGAGCCAGGTCGGATACCAGTTGATTGCCTTCCGGCTCCATCGACGGGTTAACAATTACGATTTTTTTCCGCTTTTGCTGTTCGATAATATTTTGGGCGTATTCAAGCAGAGGTTTCAGCGCGCTTTCAGACCAGATATTTATCTGATGTTCAACCCGCTCCGCATGATTGAGGCGGGACACAAAATGATGAGTCTCGCCAGCCAGGTTGGGACTGTTTTGAATGATAAACACATCGAATGGTTTGTATTTAACCGTATCAATATTTGGATTGAAATCGGTAAGATGACGGCAGTGGATAGTACAATCAAGTGCGGTTAAGAGTGATTTCATCAGACGACCATTATAGCTTCGGCCCCCTTCCTGCGCCTCACTGAAGGGACCGGCCCAGATTGCCGAAGCGCCGGTCAGCATGTCCTTAACCGTTTCAGGAAGTAAGACGCCGGTTTCACGAAACCGGGTGAGACTCAGATCAACTTCGCTGATATCGAATTTAATATTGGTATAATTCGCCAGGGCGCCACAGATTTTATGCAACTCCTCCCCAAGCTCAATGCCAACGCCATCACCGGGGATGAAAGCGAATTTCACCAGGTACCCTGACCGTAGTAAGGAGTCGCCAACCGGTAATCGCCAAACCCGGATTGATCAATAAAGATGAAGGAGCGATTGATGGAGTAATAAAACCACTCCTGGCCGGTGTAACGGGATGCGGAAGAATAACTGCGCTCGATATCATCGGGAGGACCAAAAATAATAAAAATCATGCCCATGTCGGTACGCCAGCCGGGAATAAAAGTGCTGAAATGTTCATTGGCATAACGGACGCGGAAATAATATTCATCCATCAATTCATTGCGAACGGTGTTGGGTGTTTCGTCACGCTTTTCCCAGAATTCCCGGAATAACTGCTCCTGCTCTTCCCGTCCCGCATCGTCGAAAGCCTCCAACTCTTCACTGGTGGCAATATATCGCAACTGACTGATGGCATCATCAATATTGTTGATCGACTCGCTAATCCCCGGATTTACGATCGTGATTTTAATGACCTGATCATAGGCCTGGTCACCCTGATTTATCCGTGCTAAAATGCGGGCGTTAATCCCTTCAAGGACATTACCGGGAATATCTATAATATGACTGACTCTATTATCGGTGGCGACAAAGGAATACTGTTGTTCCCAGGTTAACTCATCGGCATTGTCATAGGCCAGTATCGATAAATCATATTCTTCCCGGGCCAGGCGACCCGCCAGGAAGAGATGATAACCATTGTCATCCAGTGGGATTTTATTGTTGAAAACCGGTACAAAATCATCGACAATTCCCCAATTACCTGGTTGGTTGCGCAACAAAACCAGCGGGAAAATAAAATTACCGCTGCCAAATTCGCTTAAATCGATTTCCTTTTCATTCTGACCGCGGTTACGGGTATCTTTGTCCATTAATTCGCCAATTAAGACTAATTCTCTTGCCGGCAAGTCCATAATGGTATGCAGGGTGGTAAATAAGGTACGGGAAGTTGATTCCCGGTAATCATTTACCGTCACCTGTCTTTCCCAAATGAAGCGTCCATATTGTTGGCCCTCTTTGTCACGGACCGAACAAACCACTTCAAAATCGGCCACGAAACCGGAATCCTGTTTGATGAATTGCAGGGTAAAATTCGGGATTTCAAAATAGATGGCAGTCTTAATCGCTTCATCGTCTCCAACGGCGAAGGCGATGGCCGACATACGGAATTGCTCAATATTATCACGAATTTTTTTCTGGCGCTGGCCTGCTGCCACACTCAGAATGAGGGCCAGGATGATGATCGGCCGCATAATCTTCATAAATCCCCTTGCCAATTGAAGTTTAACAATCCTTTGCTGGTTCCAATCCACAACTCGTCCTCTGAAATATACACATCATTCAGGTATCCCATAAAACCATAATCATATACCCGGATTGACAGGGTTAAACGGTCAACACGAAACAACGCCCTGGCTGTTACCAGCCAGAAATAGTCTTCAGATACAGCCAGCTTGCGAACGTATTGGTTATGGTAAACAGAAGCGGGCGCTGCCAGTGTCCATCTTTGTTGTTTTTCATCCAATTGCAGTATCCCGCTGGAACTGGCGGCAAATAATTTATTTTTAAAATCAAATAAAGCCGAATAACCGCGAACGGCCCGATTAATGACTTGCTTACCGCCGGCTGCCGGTAAGCTGACCGGCAGATTTTTAAACCCGCTGGTCTGATTGTCAAAATACGCCAGTTGCTGGTTAGTGGCCACCCAGATCCGGTCATTACTGGCCTGGATAGCATTAATTTTTCGTTCAACAAACGGATTACTCACCGGCAGGATTATCGATCCCCTGGTTTCGGAAGAAACAGCTCCCAATCCACGTTCACTGCCTATCCAGATATTCTCGTCCTTACTGGCCAGTGATCGAATGGCTCCCGGCGGAACGCCCTGGGCTTCATCCAGACTGCGCCACCAATCCTCGGCCTGATCATAAATCAATATTTGGCCTTCGCCGCCAAACCAGATTTCGTCACCTACTACCAGCGCGGAATACAATGATTGCGGGTTAGCGTTAATCAGATACTCAAAATCATACTGCGACCAGACACCACGCTCAGGATCCAGATAGGTCACACCATGATTGGGCGCCTGCCCCTGGCGCCCGCCAACCCATAAACCATTGGTTTTTTCAATAAACTGAACGTCCCGGTTATTTAAGCCGAAAATTTTCGCTTCCAGTCGCTGGCGACCATTACCGGCCAGGAACAGGACCCGGTCGTTGGTGCCCACCCAAAAATCCTGAAATTGTCCGGCGTACACGGTAGTCATGTCAACATAATGTCCGCGATGATCTATCAAGCCATCGCCGAAGAAATTCCAATTTCCGGCGATTACCAGGCCGTCGGTAAAGTCCTGGGTGGTATCATAAGGCTGAATTCTGTGGCTGCCCCAGCTGATTTCATCTTCATCACGTACCGGTATATGCCCCAGCATGATACCGCTGGACCGGTCACATTTCACCGTTATTATCGGAGTCCGGCACCAGATGAAATCCTGGGAACTGCCGATTTGCTCTATCTCCGATCCAGCCGGCAGCCCCAAATTATCAAATGATTGGCCGAACCAATCATCACCCTGGGTATAACTGTACTGTAAAATATTGGGGGTTGCGGCCCACAGGATGCCGGTATTATGATCAAAATAGACCGCACTGACGTGATTGGAGGCCAATCCCTGGGCGCTGGTGATTGGGGCGGAAAAATACCGCCCGTAGATATCCCAGCGCAAAATTCCCGCGGTCTCGGTGCCCAGATACGCGTAGTTATTTCCCTCGGAAATCGAGTTAACGCTGGTGATATCGCTGTATAGAATCCAGTCGTACGGTTGAAAGCCCTCCAGCGCCTGGGCGCTTAGAAATTCCGTGAACAGAAAGAAAAATATTGAAATTGGGTGTGCGCGTTTCATTAGCGTACACTAATTTATCATTTATCTCCGGCCAATGTTCCAATTTAATTATTGGTTAAGGAAAACGAGCGGGCCGTTAATCGAATCTTTGCACCCGTCCGGATCAGATCAGTCTTTTTCTTCCGGGGATGGCATAAATAACACCAGAGCGATGTACAAAATAATGCCGGCGCCCACACTCATGATAGTGCTGAAGGCCCAGAACATGCGGATCAGGACCACGTCGATCCCGAAGCTTTCGGCCAGACCGCCGCAAACACCAAATATCAATTTCTGTTCATTTGACAGGTGGAGCGGTGTCTTAGTGGATATCCCCACGGTTTTTGCCAGATTTGTAGTACGGTTGGAGAGTAAATAAACACCGATGCCAATCAGGATGGCTGCCACTACCAGGTTGAACCCGAATTTCCAAAAACGCATCAAAGCCGTACCAAGCGCCCCGTGATACTGGAACACCAGGATAATCCCCACAACGATGATGATAATACCCCATATTGATGATTTTACCGACCCGAATTTGATTCGTTTGTAAAATGGCAGACCGCTGGGTTCACCTGCCTCCGGAATCAGGAAGAAGGCTAAAATATAGGCGATGATGCCCGAGCCACCGAAAAGGACCAGGAATATCCAGATCAACCTGACGAGTACCGGATCGAGGTTGAAATACTCGGCGAAACCGCCACACACACCGGCAATTACCCGCTCCGAAGATGAACGATAGATTTTGCGCATTTTAATCCTCCAGTAATTCCTGAATATGCACTTCCATGCCCTGCCTGGATCCCTCAATACTGTATCCCCCTTCCAGTACTGAGAGGACCTTACCCTGGCAGCATTCCCGGGCAGTCTGTACCAGAATTTGCGAAATTTCACTGAAAGCGGCAGTAGTTAATTGCATACCCCCCAATGGATCCATCTCGTGTGCATCAAAACCGGTGCTTAGCAAGATTAACTCAGGCCGGAATTTGAGAATTATATCGGGAATCGCATTGCGATAAATATCCAGATAAATATCATTCCCGGTACCGAATGCCAGAGGATAATTCACGGTAGCACCCGCTCCGGCGCCCCGGCCGGTCTCATCGGCGGTGCCGGTACCGGGGAAGAACGGATATCGGTGGGTGCTGATATAGAGTACCGAATCATCATTTTCAAAATAATGTTGAGTGCCATTACCATGATGAACATCGAAATCAATGATGGCGATCTTACCGACAGAATACTTCTGCTGTGCATAACGGGCTGCGATGGCCACGTTGTTAAATAGACAGAAACCCAGCGCCTGATCGAATTCAGCGTGGTGTCCCGGTGGCCGTGGTAATACCAGCGCCCGATTTTCATCGCCCAGAACAGCATCTATCCCCTGGGCTGTGGCATTGGCCGCCAGTATAGCGATATTCCCTGAATCGACGCAGATCGCATTATCGAAAGTATCAATATGCTGATCACCGCGATTACAGGTCAGCAATACCCGTTTTACATAAGCCGGGTCGTGCGCGATGGCCGGTAAATCAGGGTCAAAGACCTGCGGTACTCGCAGCTCAAGCCGACTCGAATAATTAGCTTGTTGAAGGTGTTCAACAATGGCTGCCAGCCGTTCAGGTCGTTCCGGGTGTCCGGGACCGGTATCATGGTCCAGGAAGCGTGGTGAGTAGTAAATGCCAAGTGCCATCAGATATTTCGTGTATTATCGTTTGCGGGGATTGCGGTTATTCCGGCCTCGGCCCGGGCGGATTTTGCAAATATGCCCGTTATCGAGGAAAATCAAGACGGAGGCAATATTTTGTATATTATCGGCGACGGCGGCAGACAGCACGATGGTGGTACCAAGTTCACGAGTCATTTTCTGAATCCGCCGATTAAAATCTTTCAGCATGGCATTGTCGAAATGAATACCGTAATCATCCACCAGCAGCACGCGCGGATCGGAATTAATGGCAATGATCGTATTTATCCAGGCCCGTTCGCCGGCTGTGAGCTGTTCCAACGGTTCATCCACGATCAGTTTGTTCGATCCGCTGCTGAAATATCGCTTGATTAAGACGTTGGCATTCTTGGGAAATCGTTTCTCAAGAAGATTGCGAATGGACCGTCCTTTATCCAGTAATTGTGGATCGGCCAGATTGATGGTTGGATCCGGTTTTACCCGTCCCAGCCAATTCGTTTCGAAATCGCGTCCGTCGTATTTCAGCATGCCGTCACTGGGTTTATCCAGGCCGGCCAGCAGACGCAGCAAAGAGGACTTCCCCGAACCGATGGAACCGATTATTCCGTAAATAGTCCCACGGTGAATTTGAAGATTACCGATCTGTAAAATGTTCCGTTTACCACGGTTCAGTTTCAGACCTTTTATATCATAAATAAGTGTAGATTTTTGACTCATCGTATTTCCTTTGGCCACAGGCCGTTACGATGAATCGGATACCGGGTTGGGGTCTAAACTATTCCAGATAGCGCTCCGCGTCTATGGCTGACATACATCCGGTGCCGGCAGCGGTAATGGCCTGCCGGTAATCCTTATCCTGCACATCACCGCAGGCAAAAACACCAGGCACAGATGTGGCAGTTTTGCCATCCCTGGTAAGGATATAGCCTTTTTCATCCAGATCAATTTGTCCTTTGAAAACCGCCGTGTTGGGAATGTGTCCAATAGCTAAAAATACTCCATCACAACTGTCTTCGCGTTTTTCGCCGGTTACCGTATCTTCCAGAACCACACCGGTAACGCCGGAATCCTTGTCCCCGAGAATTTCACTGATAGTAGAATTCCAGTGAACATGTATTTTGGGATTATTGAGGGCGCGCTCCTGCATAATTTTCGAGGCACGCAACTCGTCGCGACGATGGACGACCCAGACTTCCGAAGCGAATTTGGTAAGGAAGTTTGCTTCCTCCATGGCGGAATCACCTCCGCCCACAACCAATACCTTTTTATCCCGGTAGAAAAAACCATCACAGGTGGCACAGGCCGATACGCCGTACCCCATTAAACTCTGCTCGGACTCCAATCCAAGCCAGCGGGCCGAAGCTCCGGTTGAAATAATTACCGCTTCACTGGTGAACAGTTCATCACCGACCCAGACTTTAAACGGTTTGGCACTGAAATCAACCTTGGTAATCTGTTTGAACACGGTTTCAGCGCCGAATCTTTGAGCTTGGCTACGCAGAGAATCCATCAGCTCCGGACCGGTAATACCTTCGGGAAAACCGGGAAAATTTTCAACATCGGTGGTAATAGTAAGCTGACCACCGGGTTGCGGTCCTTCAAAAACCAGGGGATTCAAATTTGCACGGGCGGTATAAATTGCGGCAGTTAAGCCGGCTGGCCCCGATCCTATGATGATAACTTTCCGATTCATCTTTTATTTTATATTACCTCTTCCAACAATTTGGTTATATTTGCTTTGGGTACCGCCCCAACAATTTGATGGGCTACGGATCCACCGTTGAAGATCAATAAACTGGGAATACTTCGTATTCCAAATTTCATGGCTGAATTGCGATTTTCATCCACATTCAGCTTACCTACTTTTACTTTACCGGAATATTCGCCGGCAATTTCGGCGATGGTCGGTGCAATAGCCTTGCAGGGGCCACACCATTCGGCCCAAAAGTCCACCAGCACCGGAAAATCCGCCTGCAACACTTCCTGGTCAAAATTGGCATCGGTAAATTCCACTATTTCTTGTGGCATAAGACCTCCTATTCAACTGTAAAAACTGATTTAATAACATCTGCAACAGCAGATTGAATAACATAATTGTTCCTAAAACGGGACCAATTTAGGGGCCTAATTTCGGCTTGATCGCACAAAATTACCTATACCAATTTTCATCTGTCGGCCGTTGACCGCTAATTCTGATTTCAATTAACTGATGTTTGTTATCAGGAATTTTTGATAATCGGCACAATCGATGGTTACAAATAAAATGCAGTCAAATTAATTTCAGAAACCGGCGTTTGCCGACTTTCAGTACACCGGTGGTACCGGCCGCGACCTTGAATTGGAAATCCTTCAATGGTTCACCATCGAGCTTTACCGCTCCCTGCTTAATCAATCGTTTGGCGGCCGAATTACTGTCAGCCAACCCCTGCCCGGCGATTAATTCCACCAGGGCCTCCTCCTGCTCCAGGTGGTATTCAGGCATATCGTCCGGCGCGCTTTTAGCGATGAAGATTCTATCAAATTGCTCTTGAGCGGCCTTGGCGGCTCGATCATCGTGATACATGGTTACCAATGTGCGGGCCAGTCGCCGTTTTACATCCCGGGGATTAACGGTGGCGTCGCTTAATTGTGCCTCGATTTCCGCCAGTGACTCATCGTCCGCATCTGCCGCCAGGCGGTAATATTTCAAAATCAGGTTATCGGGAATTGATAGTGTCCGACCGTAAATCTCATCGGGGGATGCCTGCAGACCGATATGATTGTCGTAAGATTTGGACATCTTTTCTACCCCGTCCGTGCCTTCCAATAGCGGTGTTGTGATGATAACCTGGGGTTCCAGGGAATCCTCCCTTTGCAGGTGACGGCCCACCAACAGGTTGAATTTCTGATCGGTGCCGCCCAACTCCACATCGGCCCCCAATTCCACTGAATCCATGCCCTGGGCCAGTGGATAGAGAAATTCATGAATTGAAATCGGAATCTCGCCCTGGAAACGCTTGGTGAAATCATCCCGCTCGATCATCCGCGCCACGGTATAATGACTTGCCAGACGTACCACTTCACTGAAATTCATTTTCCCCAGCCAGTCATTATTATAGACAATCTTGAGCCTGTCGATATCAAGAATAGCTTGAGCTTGTTTTACGTAACTCTCTGCATTCTTGTGAGTTTCTTCAATGGTCAACTGGGGACGTGTCTTATTGCGCCCGGAAGGATCGCCGATCATGGCGGTGAAATCACCGATCACCAGAATGGCCTGGTGACCCAAATCCTGGAAGTGGCGCAATTTGCGTAAAACCACGCCGTGGCCGATGTGTAAATCCGGTCGGCTGGGATCACAGCCCAATTTGACTTTAAGCGGTTCGCCGGTTTTTCGTGATCGCTCCAGCTTGGATTTCAAATCCGCCAGCGGGATGATTTCTTCCGTGCCCCGCCCAATCAGTTTTAATTGTTCATCAACCGGTAAAAACTTCATCTGTAATTCCTCATTTCCCGCTCAGTATGCCGTTTCAGATCCTTGGCTTTCAGGGCCTCTTTCTTATCGTAATGGTGTTTACCTTTGGCCAGGGCTATTTCCAGTTTGGCCCAGCCGCTCTTGAAATAAATTCGCAGTGGTACAATCGTCATCCCCTTTTGGTCCACGGCTTTCTGCAGTTTGCCGATTTCCCGGCGGTTTAGCAACAGGCGCCGATCACGAACCGGTTCATGGCCGCTGTATCCGGTATGGGAATATGGGCTGATATGGAGACCTACCGCCCACACCTCACCCTTCCTGACCAAACAATACCCCTCTTTCAGGCTGGCCCGTCCCTCCCGCAGACTCTTGACTTCACTGCCGGATAATTCCAGGCCGGCTTCGAACTTCTCCAGAATATGAAATTCGTGGTAAGCCTTGCGGTTGCTGGCGATAATTTTGATATCCACTGGCTAACTCTTGTTGAACACCCGCCGCCAGACTTCCAGATCGGCCTCGGTCATTTCCGGTTTCTCTTCTTCCGGCGGTTCAGGCTTTCGGCGCAGACGTGGTTCGAGCAGGTCGGCGAATTCCTCCGAGGTCATGGTCTTGGCGCCGGCGTGGGTCACTTCGCGCAGGACTGCCTTATCGGAACTGACCACCATCAGCGAACGGGGACTGGGATTGGACTGAACCAGTTCCACGATGATGGTGTCCGCTTTTTTATGCGGAGGAGAAAAGCGCGTCTGCACCCACTGGTTGATCCCGGCCTCCATAGGCAAAACATCATCTTGTACACCATCGAAAACCACAATCGTGTAAATCCGCCGTTTCCGGGCAATTTTGCTGATTTTACGCACCAGGTGATCACGGGCATCCTCCAGTTTTCCACGACGCCCTTTCGGTACACCGGGCATGGCATACATCAGATTGTACCCGTCGATAATTAATCTTCGCATTTATTTAATCAGGAGAAGTTTGGTTTGGCGGATTGTATTACCACATTGCAGTTGACCGAGATAAAGTCCGGAGGGCATACTTTGCTGTGACTCATTGGTTCCATCCCATTGGATTTGATGATATCCACCCGGTACGGGACCATCGATCAGCCGGTTAATTTCCCGGCCGGTCAAATCATAAACCGCGATGGTTACGATAGCCGCTTCCGGCAGAAAATACCGGAATTGGGTGGTGCTGTTGAAGGGATTGGGATAATTGGGGTATAGCGCCACTTCCGTGGGCCACAGGTCTTGATTATCAGTGGCAGTAAGCGCTGCGCAACCGATTCCCAGGGCGCCCATATTGCCTCCGTTTTCTCCCGCAGCGATGGCCGGCGAATTGGCGGCCAGCTTGAAATCATGATTTGCCGGGTCACAAAACAATGGATCATCACTGAGGTTAGCCGTGCCCGGCCAGCCACCGGCGATCAGGCTGTAATCAGCCTGGATTGTGCTGGCTGTATCACCGGTCAGCGCGGGATTACACCAGACAATGCTGCTGGTCAGATCTACAGTGCCGGCCTGCGCGCTGATTCCCGGTCCGGCGCCGTGCATCGTGATATTGGTTAAATCGACGGCGCCGTCCTCCAGGTGGATCAATGGCAGGCTGCCATCACTGGTAATTACATTGGCTGACATAACCAGCCCATGATCATTAATTTCGATGGCCGGCGCATCAAGCGCGGTCTGCCGGATGGTTAATCCCCTGATCTCACCAGTTTCATTTTCAGTAGTATCACCATTGATTCCATTGAAATCCACCACCGGTGTGGCGGCGGTGGTCCCGATCAGGAAAGTGGCGCCGGCATTGCTGCCATTCAATTTGATATCAGGGACCTGGGGCCAGACCACATTCTCGGTATAACTGCCGGCAGTCATTACAACAGACTGACTGCTGTCCGCCGCATTCAAACCGGTCTGAACGGAGGCAAAGGGATAATTCAGGGACCCGTCGCCGGTCAAATCCGAACCGCTGTTACTCACGAACCAGGTGGGGCCGCTGTACGGTTCCGGCGGCGTAATTGTCAGGTTGGCCACGGCATTGCCATATTGCTCGGGGATTGTCACCGGGGTTTCATCCGATACCACTGTCATCTGCCACTGGCTGTGTTCAACCGCAAAATAATCAATTACCCCGGGCAGACTGCGACTGCCGGTGTCGCCGTTGTCGAAAAAGAGGGTATTACCGGCGGTGGTTATTTCGATGTCATCGATCACCAGACCGAAATAAGCCGGATTATCGGCGCTGCTCCAGCCGCCGTCGCTGGCAAAATAAATCCGCAGGGCCACATTCTGACTGGCATATTGATCCAGGTCGAAGCCGGCGGACTGCCACTGGGGATTATAGCCCCCCCAGCCGGGGATGCTGTCCCCCTGGCCATGCCAGGCCCAGGCCCAGGAATTATCGAAATCATAGTCCGGTGAACCGGTGAGCACATCCCAGGTAGCGAATCCATCGGTGGAAATTAAAACGGTCGCCGCATCCCAGCCGTCGTAATCGCCGTATTGCTGGGGTTCTTCCAGGGCGTAACTGAGCATAAAATTCAACTCATTCTGATCAACGCCCAGCGTCACGTTGTCGGTCTCGTAATACATGAGCCAGCCACTGTCATAACCGGGGATTTCTTCATCGGCGCACCACCAGGAATTTCCCTGCCAGGCATGTTGGGTGGAAAGATGCCAGAAGAAGCGTCGATCCTGGCATTCGATGAAAATATTATTATCACCGGATTGAATCAACTGGGGCGCACCATCGGTGAGATCAACGACGATATTGGTCATTGGAAAAGGGATCTGTGTTCCACTGCCGATATACCAGTCGAAGAATTTCTTATCCCAGCGGGGATCGCTGGCCTCACCGAGGCCGAAATTAAAACCCACCTTTCCGCGAATATCGTGATCCACGTGGAAAGTTGAGGTGATTAGCGGTTGATAATCAATCCGGTCACTGGCATAGTAAGCTTTCTGGACGCTTAACTGGGCGTTCTGCACCGCTTCGTAGGTCATCCAGAAGAAACCGTTGTCGCCCCACGACGGTCCCCAGGAATTGGCGATTTTAAAAGCGCCGTTGCCATCGGGGGTGGGCAGGTCGTTGTCATAGCCGCAAATGGTGACGGAATGTCCGCCGGGATCGCTGCCGGACATCTGGCTCACGGAGTAAACATAGCCGTGATTGGCGATATCATAGAAATGGTCGTAAATATCGATGGAAATCACCGCCACGTTGCCGTTTTGCAGGTGGTTCTTAAGGCTTTGCAGATCATTAACCAGATCAATGTAGTAGGCCTGTTGGCTGCGGTACGGCAGGGCGCCGCGATAGACATTTTCCGCCGGTAAATTCGAATACTGGGTATCGTTGTAGGGCATCTGAACCCAGGTGGCGCAGCCGTGATCCACCAAAAGTTTGAAGGCATCAGTGGGAAATGATCCACCGTCTACCCCGCCGTTAATATTATTGTAAACGAAGGCCGGACTGAACTGATGGGTTTCCTGTGACAAATCCCAGCCATGCTCCTGCCATTCCTGGTAGGATTTATAATAATAGCCGGTGGCCCAGGCCGTGCACGAACCCTGGCCGCCCTGACTCTTGATGGGCGGCAGGTTGGCGGAATTATCCACGCTGGTGCGCCGAGATGCGTCAGCGGCGATGGCCGGTGACGGTTGCATCCAAAGGGGCATCTCCGTTTCGTGCAGCGCACCCAGTTTGAAGGTTTCACCGGAACGGGTGGTAAAGGTGGTCACCCGCGAATTGGATACCGGGCCGTTTTGATCGGCCATCACGGTGGAAATCAGAATTGCCGGCAGGGCAACGAATAATAATGATCGCTTTTTCATGGGGCTATCTTCTGCAAACGTTGGTGTAGGAATCAAGATATTATTGAAGAAAAGAATTGGTAAAAACAATTTTTCCAATGGGCTCACAATCCGTAAATTCGCCGCGCTTTATTGATATAAATTTATTGCCCGGGTGGTGAAATTGGTAGACACGCTAGGTTCAGGGTCTAGTGGTCGCAAGGCTGTGCTGGTTCGAGTCCAGTCCCGGGCACAGGAAGCCTCA
>LSCG01000150.1 GCA_001577055.1 Fidelibacterota bacterium TCS56 | reverse complement strand
ATCTGATAATGCTGATTCTGCTTTTCCTTTCCAGCGGATTATTCCTGGGATGGTCGCTGGGCGCCAATGACGCCTCTAATATTTTCGGCGCGGCGGTCAGTACCAGAATGGTAAAATTCCGCACGGCGGCCCTGATCGCCAGCATATTCGTGATTATCGGCGCGGTGGTTTCCGGTTCCGGCGCCAGTCACACCCTGGGCGAATTAGGCTCCGTCAACATGATTGCCGGGGCTTTCATGGTCGCCCTGGCCGCCGGATTGACGGTTTTACTGATGACGCGTCTGGGCATTCCGGTTTCCGCTTCCCAGGCTATCGTGGGAGCCATTATCGGCTGGAATTTTTTCTCCGGTACGCTCACTGACTGGACCACACTGATAAAAATCACCGCCGCCTGGGTCGCCGGACCGCTGCTGGCGGCGATCTTCGCCTATCTCCTTTACCGGACGCTGACCCGCTTCACCCACACGGTTGGTATCCACCTGTTCCGCCTGGATGCCTACACGCGTGTCGGCCTGTTGCTGATCACGGCCTTCGGGGCCTACGCGCTGGGAGCCAATAATATTGCCAACGTGATGGGTGTCTTTGTACCGGTTACACCCTTTCGTCCATTTTCCCTGGGCAGCATGGGAGAATTCACGGGAATCCACCAGCTATTCCTGTTGGGCGGCATCGCGATTGCCGTGGGAATTTTCACCTACTCCAAGCGGGTCATTCAAACAGTGGGGAAAGATCTGCTGCGACTCACACCCCAGGCGGCGCTGGTGGTTGTACTGGCCGAATCACTGGTGCTGTTCCTGTTTGCCTCGCGCAACCTGCACGATTGGTTGATAGCCAGCGGCTTACCGGCCTTTCCATTGGTACCGATTTCCAGCTCACAGGCGGTGGTCGGGGCGGTGCTGGGAATCGGATTCGCCCACGGCGGGCGGAATATCCGCCTGAAAGTATTGGGCCGGATCGCCTTTGGCTGGATTACCACACCCGCCCTGGCGCTGGCGTTGACATTTGTCACCTTGTTTTTCCTGCAGAATGTTTTTGATCAGCAGGTGTATTATCCCGTGCGGTACCGGGTTGATGCTGCCGTCACCCAGCGATTGACGTCCGCCGGAGTTGCGGTAAAGGATGACCTGTCCGGCAACTACGAAAACGGTCGCCTGTTTATTCGTCGATTACGATCGGCAGGTTACGGTATTGACGACCGCCGGGTAATCATGGAATATGCGGAATTATTGCCCGTCAAAATTCAAGCGGTAGAATTACTGCAATCCAAAGTAGGTGACTGGTTCACGGAACAGCAGATCAGTCAAATCTCCGCTTTATCGGGGCGTCAATTCAAATATAAATGGCAGTTGGAGGAGGAGTTGGTGGCTATCGGCATTGAACTTTCCGGGGCGCAAATGGAATATCTTTACCGGTACTTCCGGCTACCGATTCATGAAGCGCAGGGTCTCCGCTAGCCAGCCTTCGGCCCGCGCCTTTATCCCCTTCATCATTTTTTTACTCATCACGAACCCGATCGGCTCCACCAGCGTGGGACCGTATTGTATGCGGGTAGCGAAGCCGTCGGGGTAATTTGATCGGCCACGAACCAGCAACCTGGTTTGATATTCTGAAATTCGCTGGAGGTAAAAGGCCCAGGTAACCTGCACTTCATGGTCATTGCCGGTCAGATCACCGGTATTTCTGAGAACGATCCAATAGCCGCGCCTGATGGCAGCCACCGTCAAAGGCGGCATATCAGGATGAAGATAAACCAGTTCACCGGGTTTTAGGGTGAAAAATTTATCCGCAACCCGGTCGGTATTGGTGATACGGCAACCCGCCAGATTTTCCAGTCCCTGATAAGAATAAAACCCACCCCGGCGTTGACCGATTTGCATCAGCCAGGGCCAGACAGCGCTGCGGGGCGCCTCGATAGTAATGGCGTGGGTATAAGTCCAGCGCGATTCCGGCACCATTCCGTCACCGGGCAGGAATCGTTTGATTTCATTATCGCTGCCCCCCCAGGTGGTACGCCAACCTCGCAGCCAGGGGGTCGCCAGGTGGAAACCGATTTCCAGCGCACCATAAAAATTGGGGAGGATACCGGTCTCGGAACCAGTATCGTAGTTATAGATTACTTTCTTATCTTTTTCGAAATACATGTAAGAGGATAGCTGTCGTACCGGAAGTTCATATTGATATCTTTCCTTTAACAGCCAGGGGCTTACCACAGCCGCATAGATAATGAACAGGAGGATAAAAATGATCCCCGCAAGTGCCTTTCGCATTGGATTCCTATTTTCAGCAGGTTGAATGAATCAGCGCGCCCACCGGATGGTCTAATCGCAGGCGATTATACAATTCGATGGCTTTTTTCGTCCGGTGAATATGATATGTTACCGGGGAATTTTCAAGCAATTCAATGGTAGTCCGGTTGATGCTCAATCGCCCCAGTACGCCACGGGATAAAATTACCTGCCGGGCTCCCGCTTGAAGCAACAGTTCCACCGCCGGCGGCTGAATACCATCCTGGTGGTTAGTGCCGGAATCTCGCCAGTCCCATTCACGGGCGCCGCCGGGGTACAGGATAACATCTTTGAAACGACCCAAGTCACCAACAACGATATTCCCCCATGAGAAATCTGAAACTGCAGGGGAACCAATATCTTTTTCAACCATGACTCAATACCCGAAAATCTCCTCCAATGTCAATTGGGATATTTCACCGTATTGCCGCAATCCTTCCTGGTCGATCTGTTCAATATCGCCGACAATCATAATATTATAACTCTGTCCTGTGATGTAATCTTCAAAGAAAGCGTTAATATCATCGAATGTCAGTTCCGGAACCTGGTGGTACAAATCACGGCGTGTATCGTGATCCAGCCCCATCCGCCGGGCGCTGAGATAACGGAAGATTACATCGGCTCTGGTGATCCTTTCCGGTTTGATCCGATTGATGATGCCATCCTTGGCTGAATGCAGGGCTTTATCCGAACGGGGCATGGTGTTCAGCAGTTCGAAAAAGCCGGCCATGGCTTCCGGTACTTTATCGGCCTGGGTGCCAATATAAGCGGTGATATAATGGGATTGATCCGGGTAACGGGGAGTTCCGTAATTGGCATACACCGAATAGGCCAGGGCCTTGGATTCACGCATGGTCTGGAAAACAACCGAAGACATGTTTCCGCCATAATATTCATTGAACAAGGCCCGCACCGGTAGGTTGTCAGGATTGTAGCGAATTGATTTGGCCAGCATTTGAATCTCGGCCTGTACCATATCATAATTGACGATAAATACACCATTGGCATTTATATCCTGCTCGATGAATTCTTTACCGGCCGGGATCGCTTTTAATTCGTCGGGGACCGGATGGAGGTTTGTAAGGGTCGTTCTGGCCGCATCTTTCGAAAGTGGCCCGTAATAAATCACGCGATGTTCAAATTCCGTTAATCCGGCAATCAATTGGACTAATTCCGACGCTGATAAAGCATCCAGTTGATCGGAATCCAGTACATTGGTGAACGATGATTCCGGACCATATTTAGCATAGTTTGCCAAGGCCCGTTTTATCTGTCTTTTAGACAATTTATTATCCCGGCGCTGCTTCTTGATATCATCGTTCAGATTTGCCAAAGCCCGGGGCTGGGGCTGTGCATCGTCCAGCAAGTGCTCGAATAATTTCAGTGCCGGTTCGAAATTATCATTCAAGCCGTGCAGTCGCACCCAGACCCGATCACGGCCGGTAGAAACGGAGTATTCGCAGCCCAACTTGTAGAATTCCTGCTTTAATTGCTCAGGTGAGTATTGCGAAGTACCCAGGTAGGACAGATAGTGCAAAGCAATACCCAGAACCGGATTGTGATCATTCCCCATTTCAAACTGATAATAGAGGCTGAACAACTCATTTTCGCTGTTTTCAGCATACAGGAGTGGCAAGCCGTCTTTCAGTTCCAAACGATTGACGTCAGCATCAAAATCAAGGAAAACCGGTTCGACATCAGGAATCTCAATCGTCTTGAGATCGGTGTAAAACTGCGATTGATCGGTACGATTAACCTGTACGGGAGTTATGGGTGGTTTGGCAATATGGGGTACGTTCTCATCCTGGCCGGTGCGCTTATACACCACAACGTAATTATCAGCATAGTGCTGATTGGCAAAATCGATGATATCTTGTTTGGTAATTGCCGCCAGACGGTCCATCTCGCTGACAGTCCGCTCCCAGGGGGAATTTGAAGTGAAGGACTGCACCAGGGAATAAGCACGTCCCCAATTACTCTCGCGAGCGCGAATGCGGCTGAGTTTCATATCGGTAATCACCGCCGCCGGCAGCCACTCGGGGAAATCCCCGGTCTTAATCAACTCAATCTGTTCCAGCAGCAAATTTTTGACTTCTTCCAGGGATTGACCGGCCCGGGGGCGTCCTCCCAATCCATGATATGAGTAGTCATTCATGCGCGAGGGGTAGGAATAGGCGCCAAGCACCTTTTGCTGCTGATTCAGGTTGATATCAATCAGACCAGCCTGGCGGTTCATCAGGATCATATCCGTCATCACCAGCAGGTCAGCCTCCCGGGAGCTACTCCCGGGGAAGCGGTAAGCTAACATCACACTTTCCGCTTCAGGTCCCACCACTTCCTTTACCACCGGTCCTGTGATGGGCTTTTCCTGTGGTGGAAGAAAATCCGGCACCGGTTTGGCGGGCATTGTCCCGAAGGTAGCTGCCAGGCGCGGCACCACCTCATCGGGATCGAAATCACCGGAAAGACAAATCGCCATATTATTAGGCACATAATAGGTTTTAAAATACTCGATCACCTTGCGCAATGGCGGATTCTTCAAATGTTCTACCGTCCCCAGCACGGTGTGGGTGCCATAGGGATGGGTCGGAAACAAGCCCTGATTCAAGGCCACACGCACCTTGCGACCATCGCTGTCCAGGGCGCGGTTCTTCTCTTCATATACCACTTCCAATTCGGTGTGGAACAGCCGCATCACCGGATCGCTGAAACGCTTGAACTCCACTTCCAGCCAGCGTTCAAACTGATTGGCGGGAATGTCATTGATGTAAACGGTTTGCTCATTGGAGGTGAAAGCGTTGGTTCCCCGGGCACCGATGTACGAAAGCATCTTGTCATATTCATTGGCGATGGCGTACTGCGAGGCCACCTGCGATACGCTGTCAATCTGGCGATAAATCATCTGGCGCGCCAGTGTATCGGTGGCTTGTCCGTATTGATCATACAACTCAATGATTTTATCGATTTCAGCTTTTTCTTTTACCCAGTCACTGGTACCATATTCATCGGTACCCTTAAACAGCATATGTTCCAGATAATGGGCCATCCCGGTGGCGTCATCCGGATCGGTTTTCCCGCCGGCCTTGACGGCAATAGCCGTTTGTATGCGGGGTTCATTTTTATATACGGTAGTATAAATTTTAAGTCCGTTATCCAAAGTATATATCCGGGCATTCAACGGATCCCCGGGCACAGTTTCATATGGATACCGGGAGGTTATGGTTTCCTGGCTGCCGGTACAGGCGAATATTCCGAAAACTGCCATAATTATCAGGACCAGACTTCGTTTTGTACCAGTCTTATTAACTAATAATCTCACTTTGATGCTCCCTTTATGTGGTATAATAGCCTGTAAATCTAAACCGGATTAATGCAATAACGAAGATTGACAGGACTATAAATTCAAGCCCAAAATCATTCTGGTATAAAATTGCGGTTTACCTGTTTCCGGTTCAGACAGGGCACGTAAATAGCCGATAGCAAACCAGTACTGATCATTTCCGTGGGATACTGTGGGACCAACATAGAAAAATTCTTTACCAAACCGTGTCTCGATACCTAGTTTCAATAGGTTACCGGCCATATACGATATGCCGCCATTAAATTTGTATTCGGTTTCAGTTTCGGAATCTTCGAATTCAAATTCCGCCACCGGATTTAGCGCCATGTTAATTCTTCCCATATCCCTGGCCAGGATTAATTTCCCCTCCAGTTTCTGTGAACTGAAATCCGGTGTACTGCCATATTCCAGGTAGAGCAGCGGATCAAGGATATATTGACCCTTGGAACCTATTAA
>LSCG01000017.1 GCA_001577055.1 Fidelibacterota bacterium TCS56 | reverse complement strand
TTTTCAGAAGTGCATAAAATGGATTGCCCGGGTATTCACCAATTACGATAAAATGTTAGTGACCAGGCGGTATCCTGGATAAATTGTACTGAATTTTTTATTATCACCAATGATTAAATCACCGCCAATCGGATTGCTCACCATTGAATTGCATTTTCCACAGGCCGGTTCGCTGAAGGAAAGGCGGAAATACCTGAGCAGCATCGTTAATCGGGTACGCTCCCGCTATAATGTAAGTGTGGCGGAAGTGGGTGACAGCGATAAATGGCAACTGGCCACCATCACCATCTGCGCCGTGACCGGCAGCCCAGGTGAAACCGAACGGCAGTTACAATCAATTTTTACCACAATTGATGAATGGCAGTTGGCAGAAATCATCAATCACCGACTGGAGCTGGTGTGATGGGCTGGATCAACCTGGCCATTCCATGTCAGCAGATGCCGCCGCAGGAGCTGTCCGATTTCCTGGTCGAAAAGGGTGCCCTGGCCGTGGCGATTGTCAACACCCAGGCCGATGATAATACCCGGGACAGTTGGTTTGATGATCCCTATTATTCACGCCTCATCGATCCTGAAACGGCCGTAGTAAAAGCCATGCTGGTGGCCGATTACCAGTTGGGATCCCTATTAGCGGCCCTGAAGAAACGCTTCGATTTACCGCAGATTCCCGAATACGCCATTGAACCTCTACCAGAGCAGGATTGGGTGAGCCTTACACAGGCATTGACCAAAGCGATTGAAATCAGTCCCCGCCTGCATATCGTACCCACCTGGCACGAAATCGAAGATGAATCGATTATCAATTTGCGGTTGGATCCGGGCATCGCCTTCGGCAGCGGTACCCACCCCACCACCCGCTTGTGCCTGGAGTGGCTGGATCGATCAATACACACCGGGCAATCAGTCCTGGATTACGGCTGCGGTTCAGGCATTCTGGGAATTGCCGCCAAGCTACTGGGGGCCGACACGGTCACCGCCATCGATATCGATGACAGCGCCCTGCAAGCCACCGAAGCCAACGCCCGTACTAACCAGGTGGAGATTGCGGTTTATCCACCAGACGAATTGCCATCGACTAACTATCAAGTAGTTATTGCCAATATTCTCTCCCGGCCATTGATCGAGCTGGCGCCGGCTATTACGGCCTTAGTCAGAAAAAACGGCTGGCTGGTGATTTCGGGTATTCTGGAGCGGCAAGTGGAACAAATCCGGCAGGCCTACGACGCTTTAATCCATTGGCAGGAAGAAAAGCGAATCGATGAGTGGGTATTAATGGCCGGCGTACCGCGGTCGGACCGGTAATAATATGTTTCTCAATTATCGCGGAAAACATCAAATTCAGTCCCGGATTCACTGAATAATCGATGAAGAAACTTGATATTTACCTGGCGCGCCAGTTTCTCGCCATCTTGACGATGGCTATCCTGGGCTTTATCTGCGTATTTATAATCGTGGATATATTTGAGAACCTGGACAAATTCATTGACAGCGCGGTCCCCTTTCCGGTTGTTTTACGCTATTATCTGTTTACCCTGCCCTGGTTCTTCAATATCGGTCTGCCCATGTCCATGTTGATCGCCACCGTTTTTTCCATCGGTCTGCTGGCTAAACGCAACGAATTGACGGCCATGAAAGCCACCGGGATCAGCGTCTATCGCATCGCGGTACCATTGATCATTATCGGTTTTCTGGTAAGCGCTTTGTCCTTTGTCTTCGAGGACCAACTGGTAATCTGGGGTAATGTGCACCGGGGGGATATTACCGAAGAATACATGAAAAAGGGGCGGCGCAAGAAAAGAAGCCAGCGGACCAATGTATTTCTGCAAAGGGCAGAGAAATATCATATCGCCATCGGTCGCTATAACCTCAAACAGCACACGGCCGACGGCGTTACCGTCCAGATCATGGATGACGGCATCCTGCGCGAACGGATCGATATCAACCGGGTTACCTGGATTGACAGCCTGGAGCTGTGGGCCACCGATCAACATTCACGGCGTATTTTCAATAACGCCGGCGAAGAAGTGGCGGTACATATCGTCACCAACGATACGTTGTTGGCCCTGGGATTCATACCGGAAGACGTGGATCGAAAATCCACTTCCCCGGAAGAATTGAATTACCACGATTTAACCGGGTTTATCGCCCAGCTACGGGAAAACGGCGTGGATACCACCCGCTGGGAAGTGGTCCGGGAGTATAAAATCTCCTTCGCCTTCACCAACCTGATCGTGGTACTCTTCGGTTTACCACTGGTACTTCTAAAACCCAAAGGCGGTCTGTCATTCGGCGCCGGGATGAGCGTGCTGGTGATTTTCGGTTATTACGCTTTTATCAAATTCGGCCAGTCTATGGGTTATAAAGCATTGCTGGAGCCATTGCTGGCAGCCTGGATCGGAAACGTGGTTTTTTCGATCGGGGGCTTGATTCTGCTGGTGAGTGTACGTAAATAGAGCCGGTTAAAAACGGCCCTCGGGAACGATAGGTACCACCGGTGTTTCCTCTGCCGGCGGTGCTTCGGATTTACGACTCTTGAAACTGGTGATTGTTACACCCAGCGATAAATTTACTCCCTTCATGGTATGCACCCAGATTCCATTGCGAAACGCCAGTCCCAGATCAAAAATTACCGGCCCCTTGTGGATGCCAAAGCCCATCCCCAGTTCCTTAAAATCGGAACCGGCCCAGGAAAAACCGAAGCGTACCGGTAAGGTGGGATTGCGTAACAATTCTGCGCCGATGGCCCAACGCCAGCGATTACGGGAGAAAAATTTATCCTGGAATCCGGTGACAAAATCACTGGTTACCAGCACATCAGGCCAGCGTTTGGCAACCGAAAATCGGAACAGAGCCGGATAGCGGGTGCTGAATTTTTTCAGATTGCCGTCTTCATCCAGATTATAGATCACCTGCTCGTCAGTAGGATTGGAGTAGAACAACGAATCATTGGATAATGAACCCACATTCAGAGTATCGATATAATATTCATAGCGCACGGCCATGCTGTCATTCAAGGGTGTACCGGACCAGTTCAGATGGAAGAGGTCGTCCTTGTTGCCATAAATATTATCGCCACCGGCCATCAGGTTTTTGATGAATCCCGGCCGGTTCCAGTGTATCCGCCCGACGGCGTTAATCAACGATACGCCGATGCGCCAGCCATTGATATCATTGGTAGTGAATCCGATATCAAGCCCAATGCCGCTGCCGCCGATCCCCTGGCGGAAAAAATAAACCCCTTCTCCGTGGACGGCGGTCGAATCGGTGACCAATGACGAATAGCTGGAATCATTATCAATGCCGAAATAGAACAGCCCCTGCAGATATTTGGCGGTCATTCCCCAAGCCATATCCTGACCGGGGATGGCAAACGAAAAACCGAATTCGTTGACCCCCAGCAGGTCCATTTCCAGAGTCATGTCCAGGTCTTCCGCAATGGGATTACCGTTTAACAGCAGACTCATGATCCCGGTGGGAATAGTGATGTCCCCCAGGACCACCATATTGGATGTAAGGGCCATATTGCCCGAGGCATAATTGAGCACCGGAATCGGCAGATGCACATCGGTGAATAACCGTAAACCACCGCTCTCATCCAGATTACGCAGAATCACATCTTTTTCGTGATCGGTGAGGGTATCGCCGCTGATGGAATTCAGATTAGCGATCGAAATATAATTATTCACAAGCCCGAAATCGAAGCCCACCAATTGCAGCATGAAGGGCTTGTCCTGCTGGATGGCGATCAGGGCCGGATTATAACCCACGGCAAAAATACCATCCGCGACTGTTCCGTAAGCTCCGGCCAGTCCCACCGCCCGGGGATCACGCTTGGTCTGGGCGCTGCCGGCAACAACCAGCAGGTTGAAGATTATCAGCCAGATGCCTAAGCGCTTCACGGTCGCCTCCCTTGCTGCTGCCTGGGAGAGACGGGAATGATATGATTTGGAATTACCAGTTTTTGCGCACGTAAGATTTCTTCCAGGGTAAAATACCAGCCGCTCATGTCGGAAACGTCACCACTGCTGTTAGAAATTCGTAACCTGACGCTGTCCTGCTGGGCCGTGGGAATACTCTGAATCACGGTGGAGGCATCCCAGACAAACGAATCCACGTTAGCGATGGCGGTCCAGTTGGACTGGATGGGAATCCAGCGGGTTTCGTCATCGATTTCAGGATCGGTACCGGTGGCGTAATCAATATTGATCCGGGAAACTTCACCATACGTCAACCAGCGAATCGTTACCGGATCCAGCACGTTAATGGTTTCACCACCGTTGGGATAGGTCAGCACCAGTTCGCCGGGTGTCGATTCCAGCATGCCGGTACTGCTGATTTCAAAGGTCATGAAAGCGGTAATATCCACATAATCATTCAGGGATAAAAACACTGAAAGTGAATCTCCGGTAATGGGATCGATGGGTGAACCGTTCAGGTGAAAACGCGGCGCGGTGTAGTGGTCGCCGGCACTGGTCATAAGCCGGATTTTACCCGGATCAATGACGCTGGAAGTGGTAAAATCACCGGGGATGCTGACTACGCGGCGATCATCATTTTCAGTATCATAATTATCGAGGGTCGGATCCGGCAGAACGATACTCAACAGGGTGTCCACATAGGTGACAACAGTGTCAATACCGCTGGACGATGATTTCACGAAGTAGGCTACCCCGTCAACACAATCACCAAAGTCTGACATCAAATCGAAAATATAGATCGATGAATCTGCATGGACCGGGTCCAGCAGCTCACATTCGGTCACCACATACAGGCTGTCGCCGCCGCTCAGGTCGATCCCCAGATCCACCGCCATGCTGTCCAGATATTTCCGCGACATATCCAGCGGGAAATGACTCTGGTTTGATAATAAAATTGAGACTTCGCCGCCGACCGGGATATGATTTTTCACCCGGGCCACGGCCGAGGCGCTGCGCAGACCGCTGCGGATCTTATTGCGCATTTCATAATCCCATTCCTCCAACGGCGATTCATTCACCGGGATGAAGGTCATGGGCGCCATGCGCACTTCAAACGGCGCGATCAAACGATATGATCCACCGATGGATGCACCGACTACAATCGTTCCCCGGCCATCAATGCGGGCCACCGAGTTAATCACCATCGTGGCCGGATTGAAAGAAAGCAAATCGACAATGGTGGCTTCACCCGGACCGGGTGGCGAGTTGGTGCTGTCGCTCCAGACCGAATCGGCCGGGCTGTCATAAATCAGGGTCGTGGTGCCTGCTCGGCTCAGGCGGATGACGGTCTTGATCGTATCGGCGGCATTATCGGGACTACCCATCTGAGCCCGGACCCGCACCACTGATGAATCACCGAAGGTATTAACTCCGATCATGTCCAAATCAAGGTCCACCGGCAACTGAATCTGGTTCAGCATTATAAACTCGATCTTCACATCGGTAAAAGCCATACCGGAAAACCCCTTGGGCAGGCCGGTCATCTCCTGTTCGGTGGGTGGGAATTCCTGCAGCAGGTTGGCCTGCAATGATTCAAAATGCAATTCATTGACGGCAATATCAAGCGTCAAGCGTCCGAATTCGGAGCCATCCAGCGGAATTGATGCCTGTTGTTCGGGAATAATTGCCGACACGGTCACATCCATTTCGGTAAGGGCGTTGGTGTCGGCGGTGTCGGGATTGGCGAAAATGTAGCCATCCAGATCAAAACTGCGTTCGAAGGCGCTGCTGTCGCGGCTGAGGGTGGTTTGAATCTTGACCGAATCGTCGCCCGGCGGGGGAATGAAATTGCGAAAATCCATGGTGAAATCAATATCGAACAAATAGGTGCTTTGCAGATTTTCCAGGGTAATTTCGTTGATCCCGAATCCCAGCGAAGGGTCCTTAAAGGTGCCGGAATAAATCTCCACATCAGAGGGGAATTCCACCGCCGGTATCTCCGGTGATAAATCATATTCGGCCACATTGACCACCGCTTCATCCACACCGGCAATCCGCACCCGAATCGTCAAATCCACTTTAACTGAATCGCCGGCCTTGATAACCAGCGTATCCAACACCGTCTCTTCTTCGATCCCGAATCCCATATTGATCTGAATCGTACTCCCCAAATGTTTATCGCCCAGCGAGGTGGATTCGGCGTAAATACTGTCTTTCTCGACACGGTTCCTGCTGTGGAAAGCCAGCGTATCCTGCGGACTGGGCAGATCGGTGAGCAGGCTGAATTCCACATCGGTGACGGCTGTTGGCAGGCCATTATTATGAATCGAGCTGGCGAAAAGACTGGAATCACTGCCCGTGTCGCCGCTGATTTTAATCGATTCTACTGAGGTAATGAATTCAGGCAGATCATTCTCATCCACCTGGGGGATGTCAATATCGATCTGGATCGGCTGGTCAAAAGCGCTGGCGATCTGATTCCAGGTGGCAGAAAAAATCTGTTTATCCACCGCCGAGGGAACATCGAAGGTATCCAGGTTGACATCCATGAACTGGCCATCGGGAGCCAGGGGAATTTCCACTGTCAGCAAAGTGTCAAAGGTAAAATCCAGGTCAGGCGAATAAACCGGATCCTGGGCAAAATTAATATTCTGATTGACCGGCACCTGCAGATAGGATTCATCAATGGAAGTGTCGGGCAGGGTACCTTCAAAAACCACCTGCATACCCAGAGAATCTGAGGTAGCAAAAATCTGTTCATCATCCACCATGCCGCCCAGGGGATACCGCTCCTGGAGCAAGGGGATATTCAAATCCATAAACCAGGTGGGCATTTCAAAATCGGCCGGACTCTGAAAATCACAACTGACGGTGAAGAACAACACCGTCACCAAGCCCAAAATGATCAATTTAAAAGCGCCGCTCCGTCGAGACGGAAGCATTTTATGTGCTTCAAGAGGCAAGTGTCTCCAATCCATTTCCCGCCTGCTCAGGGTAAGTTGTTTAAACGAATGGACATAACGATACTGGTTAAAGTACAATAAATTTAGCCAGCATTACCACAAAAAAAACACCCTACCGAAGCAGAGTGTTTTATCGATTTAAGCTCGCAATTAATAGCGATAATGTTCCGATTTATAAGGACCCTCCTTGGGGATCCCCAGATATTCAGACTGCTTATCAGTGAGTTCCGTCAGGGTTACGCCCAGATGTGCCAGGTGGAGGCGGGCAACTTCTTCATCCAGTTTTTTCGGCAGGCGATAAACACCCACAGCCGGCTGATCCTTGGCCAGGGCAAGCTGGGCCAGCACCTGATTCGTGAAGGAATTGGACATGACAAAACTGGGATGGCCGGTAGCGCAGCCCAGGTTAACCAACCGACCTTCGGCCAGCATGAAAATCTGGTGGCCATCAGGAAAAGTGTAACGATCAACCTGCGGTTTAATGGTTTCCTTCTTCACCTGCGGCGCTTCGTCCAGGGGGTCAACCTGGATTTCATTATCGAAATGACCAATATTGCAGACAATGGCCTGATCGTTCATTTTTTCCATGTGCTCCAGGGTGATAACATCCACGTTGCCGGTAGCGGTGACGAAGATGTTGCCATCATTCAGGGCTTGTTCAACCGTCACTACCCGAAAGCCTTCCATAGCGGCCTGCAGGGCGCAGATGGGATCGATTTCCGTTACCAGTACTTTGGCGCCATAACCACGCATGGACTGGGCGCAACCGCGGCCCACGTCGCCGTAACCACAGACCACAATGGTCTTGCCTGCGATCATTACATCGGTGGCCCGTTTGATTCCGTCCGCCAGCGATTCACGGCAGCCGTAAATATTATCAAATTTGGACTTGGTCACCGAATCATTCACATTATAGGCCGGGAACAACAGTTTTCCCGCTGCTTCCATCTGCTCCAGACGATGTACGCCGGTGGTAGTCTCTTCCGATACACCGAGGATATCTTTCACCACCGTTGTCCAATGATTATTTTCATCCAGAATACCGTCGCGCAGATTGGCTTCCAGGGTTTTTTCATCACCGCTGGTTGCGGTAGAGGGAGCCAGCGCTCCAGTATCGGCATATTCCTGCTCCAGGGCGACACCGCGATGGATCATGAGGGTGGCATCGCCACCGTCATCCACGATTAACTGGGGACCAAGATTATCAGCAAAAGTCAAGGCCTGCCGGGTACACCACCAGTATTCTTCCAGGGTTTCACCTTTCCAGGCAAACACCGGAATGCCCCGGGCGGCGATTGCGGCAGCGGCATGATCCTGGGTAGAAAATATATTGCAACTGGCCCAGCGGATGTCAGCTCCCAATTCGTGCAGAGTCTCAATCAACACCGCTGTTTCCACTGTCATGTGAAGTGAACCGCTGATGCGATAACCCTGCAATGGTTTATCAGCACCATATTTTTTACGCACTGCCATCAGCCCCGGCATTTCTTTTTCGGCCATTTCAATGGCGCGGCGGCCGGCGGACGCCAGATTGATATCCTTGACCTTATAAGGCAACTCTGTGTTTACGATCAATTTCTTTTCAATTTCACTCATAAAAATTCCTCATTTTAAATAGGTCTGCAATTCTGCGACCTTGTCAGTTTTTTCCCAGGTGAAATTATTACCATTCCGACCAAAATGACCATAGGCAGCTGTGGGACGATAAAGTGGCTGCTTCAGTTGCAGGTGTTCGATAATCTGCCGTGGCTTAAGAGGAAACACGGCCTGCACAATCCCAGTGAGTCGTTCATCACTTACCTGGCCGGTGCCGAATGATTTTACCGCCAGCGAGGTGGGTTCGGCCACGCCGATGCTGTACGAAAGCTGGACTTCACAGCGCTCCGCCAGGCCGGCCGCCACCAGATTCTTGGCAATATAACGGGCCATATAGGTACCGGAACGATCCACCTTGGAAGGATCTTTGCCGCTGAAGGCGCCACCGCCATGGGGAGCATAACCGCCATAAGTATCTACGATGATCTTCCGGCCGGTAAGGCCGGTATCGGCATCGGGACCACCTTTGACAAAACGGCCGGTGCCATTGATAATAAATTTCTCTGCTACCGGCAGGCCGGTCTTTTCCAGCACCGGTTTGATAATCCTTTTGATTACTTCCTGGGAAATGAATTCGTGCTCCTGTATTTCATTTTCGAAGCGCCCGGACAGATCGTCATGCTGGGTGGCGATCACGGTTTTTACAATCCGCAGTGGATTAAATCCATCGTATTCCACCGT
Organism: Fidelibacterota bacterium TCS56; assembly: GCA_001577055.1. Lineage (GTDB taxonomy): Bacteria > Fidelibacterota > Marinisomatia > Marinisomatales > TCS56 > TCS56. The sequence goes on along the minus strand of LSCG01000017.1, from coordinate 22,869 downwards.
AACCTGGGATTTGCCATCGGGTCGCAACCAGGGCAAACTACCGTCTTTTCGTAATTCGGCCAGGCGGGCCGTCAACTGATGTGCCAACTGAATCGGCAACGGCATCAGTTCCTCGGTTTCGTTGCAGGCAAAACCGAACATCAAACCCTGGTCGCCGGCTCCCTGCTCGCCCTCGCCCACATCAACGCCACGGTCAATATCGGCGCTCTGCTGGTGTAAAGTGGACATCACGCGAACCTGGGTACTGTCCATGCCGTAGGCTTCATCGACATAACCGATTTCCGCCAGCGTTTTTTTGACCAGAGCTTCCACCTCGGCGAAGCCGTTGGTCTTCACCTCACCGGATACCACGACCAGTCCTTTGGTGGCCAGTGCTTCACAGGCCACGTGTGAATCCGGGTCTTGCTGCAGCAGGTTATCGAGAATTGCATCGGAAATGGCGTCACAGACTTTATCGGGATGGCCTTCGGTCACTGATTCGGATGTAAATAAAAAACGACTCATAATCACTCCTTGCTATGCTTTGTTAAATCAACTTGTTATTGAATTCTACGAACGATATCGGTAATGGTTTTGGCATCATTCATGATATAAAAATGGATATTTCTTTCGCCGGCGTTCAATAATTCAGCACACTGGCGGTAGGTCCATTCACGGCCGATTTCACCAATATGCTTGGGGTTAGCGGAGATTTCATCCACCAGCTCATCGGGAAGATCGACATGAAAATTGCGGGGAATATTGGTCAGTTGCGACATCCGGTCAATGACTTTAATCCCGGGGATAATTGGTACATCGATGCCAATCTCACGACAGCGTGTCTTGAATTTTAAAAAAGCGGCGTTATCAAAAAACATCTGGGTTACCACATAGTCTGCCCCGGCGTGGATTTTGCCACGGAGGTTTTCCAGATCGGTTTTAAGATTGGGCGACTCGAAATGCTTTTCGGGATACCCACCCACTCCCACACAGAACCGGGTCGGTTCGGCATTGATCAGATCCTCCAGAAACTTACCCTGATTCATGTCATCAATCTGGTTCACCAGATCAGACGCAAAATTATTAACACTGCGATCACGTTGGACCGGCTTCTTATAATTGGTTTCATCACCGCGGATTGCCAGGATATTTTCGATACCCAGATAATTCAATTCGATCAGGGCATCCTCGGTTTCCTCGCGGGTGAACCCGCGGCATAACAGATGAGCCACCGTATCAATTTTAAATCGGTTTTGAATAATACCGCATATGCTGATTGTGCCCGGACGCTTTTTCAGAATTCGCCGTTTCAGAGTACCATCGGCATGTTCCTTATACTGAGCTTCGGCCGAATGACTGGTTACATCAATATAGGGTGGGTCAAACGGTTGCAGTAGCTTGACAATGTCAATGATCTCCTTGGCGCTTTTACCGCGGGGTGGCGGAATAATCTCATAACTGAACAGCGTTCCGCCGGCCCGTTGAATATGTTCGATTACCTGCATTTTTTATTCACTTCTTTCCGCTGGTTCATAGGCCAGATTGGCCTGCAATAATTCTTCCACCTGTGGCAGTGGCAATGATTTGCGCCACGCATAATCGGCCACCTGGTCCGGCAGCAGACGGTTAACACTGAAATAATGGGCCTCGGGATGGGAAAAAATCCATCCGCAGACCGAAGCCGCCGGCGCCATGGCGTAATTCCCGGTCAATTCTACTCCGATTGTCTCGGTGGCATTCAAGAGATCAAATAAAGTTGTTTTCTCGTGATGATCGGGGCAGGCCGGATAACCAGGTGCCGGGCGGATTCCACGATAATTTTCATCCAGCAAATCTTCCCTGGTTAAATCCCGTTCATCGGCAAAACCCCAGATATCCGTACGCACCTGCTGATGCAGAGACTCTGCCAGCGCTTCCGCCAGCCTGTCAGCCAGCGCCTGCAGCATAATCACCCGGTATTCATTCTGTGATTGGCGGGCCTGTTTAATGGCAGCCTCGATGCCGAAGCCGGCGGAAACGACAAAAGCCCCCAGCCAGTCCGGTTGGCCGCCCACGGGACTGATAAAATCACTGAGGCACAGATTATTCCGGCCACCGGCCAATTGCCGCCGTAATCCGAAACTGGTGGCCAGAATCTGCTGTCGATCTTCATCCGCATAAAGCCGGATATCATCACCGGCGGCGTTAGCGGGAAAAACCCGGGCCACGGCCCGCGCTTCCAGTAAACCATCGCCGATAATCTCGTCCAACAGGCTATTTGCGGCTGAAAACAGCTCACGGGCCTGCCGACCCTGGCGTGGATCATCCAGAATCGCCGGATATTTACCCTTTAATTCCCAGACGTGAAAAAATGGCGTCCAGTCGATGTATTCCCTCAACTTGTCCAGTGGAAAATTCCGCCAGGTTTTTAATTCCGTCTTCCGGGGGGCCGGTGGCTGGTAGTTTTGCCAGGCCGGTGGCCGGACCTGCCGGCGGGCTTCATCCAGGGACAGGAATTCTTTCCGCTTGCGGTTGGCGGTATACGAATCACGCAACCGGCCTTGGGCCGCATCATTTTCGGTCACCAGATTACCCGCTTCTGAGCCCAGCAAAGCCTTGACCACCTGCACACTGCGGGAGGCATCATTGACATGAAGAACCGGACCCGAATATACCGGGGCGATTTTCAAAGCAGTGTGCAGTTTGGAAGTGGTGGCGCCTCCGATCAGTAACGGCAATTGCACCTGTTGGTCCTCCAGCGCCTGTGCCACTTTCGCCATTTCTTTCAGCGACGGCGTAATCAAGCCGCTCAGACCGATCATGTCCACCTGGTGCTCCCCGGCCTTCCGGATAATAAGTTCCGGCGGCGCCATTACACCCAGATCGATTATTTCGTAATTATTGCTGCCCAGTACAACGGCGACAATATTCTTACCGATATCATGCACGTCACCCTTGACGGTGGCCAACAGGATTTTTCCCCGGGCTGTTGGCGATATCCCGGATTTAGCGCGTTCGGCCTCGATGAACGGGGTCAGATGAGCCACGGCGGTTTTCATCACCCGGGCGCTTTTCACCACCTGGGGTAAAAACATTTTACCTGCGCCAAACAGGTCGCCAACGCGATCCATCCCCGCCATCAGCGGACCTTCAATCACCGCCAGCGATTCACCGGCTCCCTGACGAAATTCCTCCACATCATCTACAATATAATCGCTGATCCCCTCCACCAGAGCGTGTTGGATACGCTCCGCGGTTGGTTGCTCCCGCCAGTCGGCGGTAATGACGCTTGAGCGGCTGATTCCCTGGTAATTACCGGCTAGAGCAGTCAGTCGTTCAGTAGCTTGGGGATGCCGATTCAACACCACATCTTCCACCGCCTGGCGTAAATCAGGTGGCAGATCATCATACACAGCCAGTTGGCCGGCGTTTACGATGCCCATATCCAGGCCGGCCCGGACCGCATGATACAGAAAAACGGAATGAATAGCCTCCCGGACGACATTATTGCCACGAAATGCAAAGGAAATATTGCTTACTCCGCCACTTACCAGGGATGATGGAAATTCCGTTTTCAGCGTACGGCAGGCAGCGATATAATCCACGGCATAATTGTCATGCTCTGCAATGCCGGTGCTGATTGCAAAAATGTTGGGGTCAAAAATAATGTCGCCGGGATCGAAGCCGGCCTGGCTGGTGAGCAGGCGATATGCCCGTCGACAAATATCCACCTTGCGCTGGTAATTATGGGCCTGGCCGTTTTCATCGAAGGCCATCACAATCACCGCCGCACCATAACGCCGGATCAGACGCGCCCGGCGGAGAAACTCCTCTTTCCCATCTTTAAGGCTGATGGAATTGACAATCCCCTTCCCCTGCAGACATTGCAACCCCGCTTCCAGCACCTCCCATTCGGAAGAATCCAGCATAATTGGTACCCGGCCAATCGACGGATCGGAAGCGATTAAATTCAGCAATTTCACCATGGCGGCCCGGACGTCCAGCAGGCTGTCATCCAGATTAATGTCGATGATCTGAGCGCCATTCTCGATCTGCTGACGGGCGATTTTAAGCGCCTGCTCGTAATTTTCCTCCCGGACCAGACGGGCGAAGCGGGCCGAACCGGCCACGTTAGTCCGCTCACCCACATTGACAAACAGGGAATCGGCATCGATTCGCAGAGGCTCCAATCCGGCCAGGGTGGTCGCCGCTGCCGGTTTTGCCAATCTGCGCGGTGGCACATCCTGCACAATTTGGGCAATTGCGCTGATATGTTCCGGAGTAGTACCGCAGCAGCCGCCCACCACGTTAATCAGTCCCTCCCGGGCCAATCCACCCAGAATCCCGGACATATTTTCAGGGGTATCGTCATATTCGCCCAACTCATTGGGCAGGCCGGCATTGGGATGGACGGAGACATGAGTCGCGGCAATTTCCGCCAATTCACGTACAAATGGCTGCAATTCGGTGGCTCCCAGCGAACAATTCAGGCCTACGATCAACGGCTGGGCATGGGCGATTGAATACCAGCAGGCTTCCAGGGTCTGCCCTGAGAGCGTCCGGCCGCTGGCATCAACAATGGTCACTGATATCATCAACGGGAGATTGACACCGGTTTCCTGCCGTATTTCCTGAACGGCGGCGATAGCCGCTTTACAATTGAGGGTATCAAAAACCGTTTCGATCAATAATAAATCCACCTGACCGGCCGTCAGCGCCTGCACCTGGGTACGGTAGGCGGCTTTCAGGGTGGCAAAATCAATATTACGATATTCAGGGCGATTGACATCGGGGCCGATGGAAGCAGTACGATTCGTGGGACCGAGAACACCGGCCACAAAACAACTGCGCTCTGGATGGTCAGAATTGAATTTATCGACAGTCTGCCGGGCCAGACGGGAGGCCGCCAGGTTAATTTCATAAACCCGATCTTCCAGTTGATAATCGGCTTGTGAAACGGCATTGGCGTTAAAGGTGTTGGTTTCCACAATGTGGGACCCGGCTGCCAGGTAGGCCTGATGGATACCGGCAATTATCTCCGGTCGTGTCAGTGACAGTAAATCATTATTGCCGGTGAGATCGACAGGGTGATTGGTAAACTTCCCCCGGTTAAAATCGGCGGTAGATAGATTGCAGGCCTGGATTTGGGTACCCATGGCGCCATCCAGCACCAGAATTTCTTCGGATAATATTTCGGCAATCTTCGGCATAAAAAAAACCGGAGCTAATCCGGTTTTCAGGCCTTTTTAGCTTCTTTATTTAGCGTCGGGGCAATATGGCTCAAATCCCGACCGGGTGAATCTTAGGCTTTTTTTCCTACATGAGTAAAGTATTTTATTGCGACTTCAAATCAACAACGCCGGCTGCCGTCACCACCAACAATAGCCGATGAAATCTCCTGGTCAACCAGTTGTGAACCGGCCAGTATGATGCTGTTTTCAATCCGGCAATTCTCAATTACACAATTATCCATCACCGTTACGTTGGGTCCTAGCCGGGAACTGGAGATGTGGCAATTTTCACCAATAAAGACCGGTTCATGAAATTCAATCCCCGCCAGTTCTTCATGTTGTGATTTTAACAGCCGGCGGTTGGTCTCCAAATAGGTCGCGGGAACGCCGGCATCGTACCAGCGGGCATTGTGAAGAGCGGTAAATGGCTCGCCCTGGCGAACCATCACATCCATGGCATCGGTAATTTGATATTCATTTTTAGTACGAATATCATGTTCGATTAAATGCTCGATAGCCTGTTTCAGACGGCGCTCACTTCGGAAAAAGTACAATCCGATGATCGCCAGATTGGACGGGGGCTGTTCTACTTTTTCATGAAAGCCGATGATATTATCGCCATTCATTTCGACCACGCCGAATCGGCGCGGATCGTCGACAGGTAATACGGCAATTCCATTGATATCCATGGCTTTAAAATCGGCAAACGGGAAATGATAAACCGCATCACCCAGATGGACCAGGACCGGTTCGTCCCGGTCTTCCAATCCCTGCAGGACGGCATGTCCCAGTCCCAGTCGTTCGGTCTGATTAATAAAACTGAAATCCCCCTCATAACGACGCATGTGGTTTACGATCTGTTCCCCCAGATGGCCAACGATAAAGGTAATCCGGTCGATGTCCGCCGCCAGGAGCTGTTCAACAATATGGTCCAAAACCGCTTTTCCGGCCACCGGTAAAAGGGCTTTCTGAATATGTTCAGTATGTGGTTTCAGGCGCGTGCCGTATCCGGCCACCGGCAGGATTACCTTCATTACATCCCCCTCCTTCTACTAAAATTGTTTCTGTTTTTGTTTATATTTCTTTACACGTGTTACCATCGTATTGACAGCACGATCAATACTTTTGGTGATGTTATCGGTTGATTCCCGGACATTCAATTTATCGTTGGGGACCGATAGATTAATTTCGGCTGTGTAAGCATTATGCTCATGTTCCAGAATGATCTGGCCTTGAGTAATGCGATCATAAAATCGAGTTAACCGCTGCATCTCATCTTCAGCATATTTACGGAGTTGCTCAGGAGCTTTAAAATGACGGGCAGTGAATTCGATTATCATAGGATTACCTTTCCTGTTTAGTTGGTATTAATCTCACAGTACGAAAACAATTCTACAATTTATGTACCAGTTAACCCCCGTTGGTTTTCTTAACAGATCGTCCTCCATGCGGATGCGCTTGTTGGTGAATTTGTTTCATTTTTTCCGGTTGTATGTGGGTGTAAATCTGAGTGGTGGAAAGACTGCTATGCCCCAGTAAATCTTTCACCGAGCGGATGTCGGCTCCCCGATCAAGCAGATGAGTGGCAAAGGAATGGCGCAAGGTATGCGGCCCCAGATGACTCCCATCCACCAGTAGTTTCAGATAATTATTCACGCGACGTTGAACCGTTCTCACTGATATTCTATTTCCCTTGGTATTGGTAAAAACAGCCATATTTCGGGGTGCGTAGCGGATGTTGATACCTTTTTCCCGCAGGTATTGTTCCAGGGATTTTTTCGCCTGGTGGCCAAAGGGGATAATTCGCTGCTTGTCACCCTTGCCAGTCACGCGAACAGTTTGCTGGTCAAAATCAAGCGCCCCCAGGTCAAGATTCACCAGTTCGCTCAGACGCATACCGGTACTGTAAAAAAGCTCCAGCAGAGCCCGATCCATAAGACCTTTCAAATCACCGGTCTGAGGAATTGCCAGTAATTCTCCGATCGATCTTTCCGGGATAATATTGGGCAGAGGTTTGGGTATTCTGGGTGTCTTGATCATCAGGGTTGGATTGGTCTGCACCTCACCGTTATTAAGAAGAAATTTGAAAAATGATTTCAACGTAGCCAGGCGCCGCGCCACCGTCCGACCGGTGTAACCGGCCTCAAATTCGGCACCCAGGAAATGGCGAATGGTCAATTTATCGATCTGTTTGATTTCATGCTGAGTACTCCCAAAATAATTAACAATAAAATCCGAAAAGCGGCTGAGATCGCGCTGATAAGATTTAATGGTATTGGGGGCATAATTCCGTTCCTTGGCCAGGAAAAGCAGAAAATTGGACTGCAAAATGGTCAAGCGGTTAGCCATTCAGTAAGTGAATTTCCTTCAATAGAAAATTAAAATCATCGGGCAACGGGGAAGAAAATACCAGGCGTTTACCAGTGATGGGATGATTTATTTCCAGGCGATGAGCATGCAGGGCATGGCGTTTAATAGAATGTAATAAATGTTTCAGAATATTGTTGACTTCCGGCAGATAGCCTTTAGCTCTTTTCACACCACCATTATACAACTCGTCAGCGAAAATTGCAAATCCCAGATGTGAAGCATGAACACGGATCTGGTGGGTCCGGCCCGTTCGAGGGTGAAATTCCATCTGGCTGAGATAGCGGAATTCAGCCAGGCGCCTGAACTCGGTAACCGCCGGTTTACCAGCATTATTGACGGCATATTTTAAATGATTTTGGCCGGAACGCTTGATGGGTTTTTCGATAATCCCCTCCACCGGTTCCCACCTGCCCCAAGTCAGGGCTTGGTAGGTCTTGTTCACCGTACGTTGCTCGAATTGAGCGGCGATTTCCCGATGGGCGTGATTAGTTTTAGCTACGACTAACAATCCGGAAGTATCCTTGTCCAGGCGATGAATGATTCCCGGCCGCAGGGGACCGTTAATATCAGACAAATCGTGGTAGTGATGCGCCAATCCGTTGACTAAAGTTCCCGACAGATTTCCCATACCGGGATGAACCACCAGTCCGGCCGGCTTATCGATAATTACCAGATGCTCATCTTCATGGATAATACCGAAATCAACCTGCTCAGGGACGATTTCATCCTGCTCCGAATCATTATAATCGATTTCCAGCTCAATGACCTCACCCCCCTCAAGCGGCAGACTTGGTTTAACTTCCTGACCATTGACAAGTATCATGCCCTGCCGGATAAATCGCTGAAGGCTGGTGCGTGAAAACTCAGGCAATTGATCATGCAGGAAATGATCGAGACGCCGGGCGGTCGTACCTGGCTTAACCTGTAGTTGTCGCTTAATCAATTATCGGCGCGGGCAGCTTCGATTTTCGGTTGCATTACCAATGAATAATACAGGAAGAAGATCATCCCGACCGTGACGGAAGAATCAGCTATATTGAAAACCGGGAAATGGTGACCGGACCACATGAAGTCGAAAAAGTCCACTACCTGGCCGAACCTTATTCGATCAATTAAATTGCCTACGGCGCCGGCCCAGATCAGGGCCAGGGAAAAACGAACCAGAAACACATCATTGCGCAAGGTCCATAAATACCAGAGAATCCCAACCGAGGCCAGCAATGAGACAGTGGTGAAAATATATATCCCAGCGGGAAAATTGATGCCAAAAGCCATGCCGGTATTAGTCACGTATGTGAGATGGAAAAAATCCCTGATAACCGGAATGGAGTCATGGAGATCCATTCGCGTTCGGGTTAAATATTTGGTGATTTGATCTAGTATAATTAAGAAAAACGAGGCAGATAACACCCTCATACAGGATTAAGTTTCTCTTTATTTTTGCAGGCTACGCATTTATTGGTGTTGGGCACTTCCAACATCCGTTCTTCAGCAATCAATTCCCCGCAAATCGTACAGGTACCGAATTCACCTGTGTCGATTCTTTCCAGGGCCACTGATAAATTCCGGAAATAATTCTCTTCGCGCGTCATCAGCAAATAACTCTTTTCCCGTTCATGGGAATCGGTACCGGCATCGGCCATATGAACACTGTAGATCGCATCCTGCGACATGGCACCGTTGGGATTTTTCCCGGTATTGATTCCATCCTGAATGGTTTCAACTTCATCTGCCACAGAATTCATTTTGCCCATGATAACTGTGCGGAATTCTTCCAGTTTTGTTTTTGAATACCTTTTGTTCGCCATTTTATACCTCACTCATTTTAACCAGCACGTTCAATAGCAATCTCAAATTTCCATTCCCGAATGCTAAAGGTATCTCGATACTCTCCAGATCGTAATTCTGGTATCAACTTCTGGGTTAAAGTTTCGCTTAAGAAATATTCCTGATTTTCCTTTATCGCTTCGCCAACAGGACCGGCAAAATCACCATAGATATTGATCCTGTCTTCTACATCAAATTTAGCCTTTTTTCGCATAATCTGCACCTGTCTTATGACATCGCGCACAAGGCCTTCACTGATTAATTCTTCAGTTAACTCCGTCACTAGCCCAACCGTTAAATCGCCATCGGATGTGGCCGTGTAACCGGATACCGATTCCTGGTCAATAATAAAGTCTTCACGGGTTAAATACACGGTTTTTCCATCCACGATAACCGGGAACTGTCCGGAGGAATCCAGAGATTTCATGATTTCATTATCGGCCACGGCCGAAAGGCCGCCACGGATTTTACCGACCGCGCTGCCGTATTTTGGCCCCAGTACGGGAAAATTGGGCTTAAACCGGTATTGGAGCAAGTGCTCGACGGAATTGGTCCGTTCGATTTGCTTGACATTCAATTCATCCAGAATAACATCCTGATGATCCAGAATGAACCGTGACTGTTGGTCATCCGCTAAAACAAAGCTCAGACCGGATAAGGGCTGCCTGATTTTCAGATTGGCCTGATTACGGGCGGACCGGCCCAATTCCACCACTTTCCGCAGGGCGCCCGCCTGATCCATCAGCGAATAATCAATAACGGAATCGTCAGCCCGGGGATAATCACAGAGATGAATACTCTCAGGCGCCTGTGGATTGACACCGCGCACCAGATTCTGATAAATGTATTCGGTTACGAACGGCAGGACCGGTGCCAGCAGTTGAATAAAATTAACCAGCACTTCATACAACACCTGGTAGGCGGCAGTCTTGTCGTCATCATTCTCGCTTTTCCAGAATCGACGGCGATTCCGCCGGATGTACCAGTTGGATAAATCTTCCAGGAAAAGGTTAACTTTACGCATCAGGCGGTCGGTGCGGTAATCTGCGATACTCTGATGACTGTCGTTGATCAACTGGTGCAGCTTTGACAATATCCACTTATCCAGAATCGTCAAATTTATATCGGTCATGGACCGGGCCGTTGGATCAAATTTATCCACGGCAGCGTAGGTAGCGAAAAAGGAGTAGGAATTCCACAGGGTAATTAACCGTTTGCGCACCTCGTCGGCATGTCCATAGCCGAACAACAGATTGTGTTCCACATTCTGGGCGGCATACATCCAACGCATAACATCCACGCCCATTTTCTCCGCGGCGTCATCAAACCAGATGGCATTTCCCCAGGATTTATGCATGTCCCGGCCGGTCTCATCCTTGACCAGGGCATGGCCCAGCAGTGTCTTGAAAGGCGCTTCATTCTCCATGACAGTGGACATGGCCAACAGGGAATAGAACCAGTTGCGGAACTGTCCCGGGAAACATTCGGTGATGAAATCAGCCGGGAACCACTGCCGCCAGTAATCGCGGTCGCTGATATATTTCATCGTCGAGTAGGGTACGATTCCGGCGTCCAGCCAGGGATTGCCCACATCGGGAATCCGTGAACCGATCAATCCTGTTTCCGGGTGGCGAATTTTGACCTTATCGATCCAGGGCCGGTGCGGGCTTTGGCCCTCGAATTCATCCCAGCCTTCCACAGCCAGGTCGGCTAATTCTTCTTTGGAACCAACTACATAATAGCTGCCGTCTTCAAATGTCCAGATCGGCAGGGCCAGACCCCAGAAGCGTTTCTTGGAAATCATCCAGTCGCCCATGTTATCCAGCCACTCGTGCTCACGGTCGCGCCCCCACTCCGGCAGCCAGTTGATCCGGTCAACAACCTGCTTGATCTCGTCGCGCCAGTCCATCTTGATATACCACTCATCCACCATGCGGAAAACCAGTTCGTCGCCGGAACGCCAGCAATGGGGATACACGTGGGGATAGCGTTCCACATGTACCAGAAAGCCCGTTTCCTTCAGGCGCTCAATTATTTCCGTGGCCGTATTTTTATCGGTGGCGCTCTTGCCGGTCAGCCAATCGAAACCATCGATGTATTTGGCCTCGGCGTCCAAGGGAGCGATATCCACTAAGTTCAACTGACGACCAATTTTATTATCAATATCACCGCAACCGGGGGCGATATGAACGATACCGGTACCTTCCCCGGCCAACACAATATCCTGGCCTTCGCCGTCTTTGCCGCCATCGATCACCCGGTGGCAGTCCACCCCGGCAATTCCTGCTTCCGCCAGGTCGTCTTTGGTAAAAGGAAAACCGCCGGCTTTATTCTGGGCTTCCAGATCGTCAAACGGCCCCTGATATTCCCAGCCCACCATTTCGGCGCCTTTCACGGTGCCGGCAATTTTATAACCGCCTCGCTCTTTGAAAATTTGGGCAATCGTCTTCAATTTGGGCACACCCTCGACCCATTGCTTCTTATCCCCGAACTGTTTTTCGAGCCGCTGGAATTCCAGGTTATCAGCGGCAAAATAATATATTTCACCGTCGGCCGCTTCCAGTTTTACATAATCCAGTTGGGTGTTGACCGCCGCCGCTACATTGGCGGTCAGCGTCCAGGGAGTGGTTGTCCAGACCAGCAGGAATTCCCGCTCGCGGTTTTTCAACGGGAAGCGTACAAATACGGCCTCGTGAGCCACCAGCTTACGGCCTTCGATAATCTCCATCTGTGAATAGGAAGTACCGGACTTCCCTGACCAGGGTACCACATCGGCACCGCGGTAAATTTTACCCCGCTCGAATAATTTTTTCAGAAATGACCAGATGGTGTAATTATTCTCATCGGACATGGTGTAATAGGAATTATCCCAGTCCATCCAATAGCCCAGACGGATGGACTGCTGGGTCTGTATAGCGGAGTATTTATGGACGCGCTCTTTGCAGAGATTTACAAATTTTTCGATCCCGTAGTTTTCCACATCGCGCTTGGATTTGAAACCCAACTCTTTTTCGACTTCTACCTCAACCCACAACCCCTGACAGTCGAAACCATTCTGGTAGCGCAGTTCATGGCCGGTCATAGCCTTGTACCGATTATAGAGATCTTTTAGAGTCCGACCCCAGGCATGGTGAACACCCATGGGATTATTGGCCGTAATAGGGCCGTCCAGAAAACTCCATTTGGGCTTACCCTGATTGGCAGTCACCCGTTTTTCGAATATAGAGTTCTGCTCCCAGAATGCGAGTATATCGTGTTCCAGTTTAATGAAGTCAATCTTGGGATCAGCTTTTTTGATCATCTGTTCAGTATAGTCCTATCAACAATTATTCCGAGCGCGTCAGATTCGGCTATCACACCACGGTCATGCAGTGGATAACCCAAATTTATCAATGATTTAAGCCCGGGAAGTTAGCGGTATTGACTATCCACTGTCAATTAATAGCGACTATCCGGTAGATAAGAAAAATCCTCCCGGTGGGAGGATTTTTCCAGCCAAAAAGAATATCTGTCAATCCAGCTCCAAAGCGTAAAATCGCGCCGCCTCCCCCCGGCGAACCAGCAATAAAATCGCTTCCTTTTCACTGACTTTGCTGAGCTTATAGAATTCATCAGCCGAATCCACATCATGGGAATCAACCCTTACAATCACATCACCGGGGCGAATTCCCGCACGTGCCGCGGGACTGCTGCGCCGTACGCCGGTCACCACCGCCCCCTCAATATCCCTGTCCAGGTCAAATCTCTCGGCCAATGCCCGGCTGACATTCTGTACTTCCAGCCCTAATTCATCATCATTGACCGTGGGACGCCGTGCCATAACATCATCATCCTGGGGGAGTTCCTCCAGTACTACGGTTAACTTTTTTGTATGGCCATCGCGAATAACTTCCACGCGCGCCTTTTTCCCCGGCTCGGTGGAGGAAACCACATTTTGCAGGTGACTGGGATTATGAATTTCAATCCCATCGAATTCCACAATCACATCGCCGGATTTGATCCCGCCCTTATCCGCAGGGCTGTCTTCCACCACCTGGCTTATGATGGCGCCGTTGCGTGTATCAAGATCGAGGGCCCGGGCCATCTGGTCTTCAACCGGCTGGATATAAACCCCCATCCAGGCGCGCACTACGTAACCCTTGTCGATCAAATCATCCATCACCTTGCGGGCCATATTAGAGGGAATCGCGAAACCCACCCCGCGATTGGACCTTTCCCGTCCACCGGTGGCAATGGCGGTATTGATGCCCACCAGATCGCCGCGCGCATTCAACAGGGCACCACCGCTGTTCCCCGGATTGATTGCCGCATCGGTCTGAATAAAATCTTCATAATCATTAGCTCCGGGGATGATGTTTGAGCGACCAAGGGCACTCACAATCCCGGCCGTCACCGTGTGACTCAGGTTCTGGGAAAAGGGACTGCCAATGGCCAAAACCCATTCCCCCACACGCAGCTTGTCAGAATCACCCAATTTCAGGGCCGTCAGATTTTTAGCTTTTATTTGCAGAACCGCCAGATCCGATTTGGGATCGGTACCGACAATTTCCGCTTCGATTACCCGCCGGTCGATCAATTGGACTTTGATCTCGTCAGCACCGTTGATAACATGATTATTGGTCAGTATATATCCCTTGCGGGCATCGACAATTACGCCTGAGCCCAGCGCCCGGCCCCGAAATTCCTGCTCCGGTACATTGAAGTGAAAATTAAAGAAATCCTCAAACGGCGTACCCTGATAGGGATCACGGGCTTTATACACTTTTTCCGTAGTAATCGTTACCACCGCCGGATTGGCCTGTTCGGCCACATCCGCCAGCGCCTGGCTGAACTGATCGACAATCGAATTCTGCGAAAAAACCAATCCGTTCAGCAGCCCCAGCAATATTAGCAATCTCTTTCGCATGTTTTTCTCCGAAATTTTATTGATTGAATGTTAACTGATTCGGAAAGGTTCCAACGCAAAACGGCTCGCCAACCGGCGAGCCGTTTTACAGATTGTGCTAACTGTGATTATTTCAGCAGGACCATCTTCTTGGTGGCCTGGTAGCTGCCGGCTTCCAGACGATAGAAATACACGCCGGTAGCAACTGCCGCACCATGCTCGTTCGTACCATTCCAGCGAACTTCATGGTATCCGCCATTCAGCTCGCGACTGACCAGGGTCTTTACTTTCTGACCAGTCAGATTATAGATGGTGAGATTCACAAATCCATCCTTGGGGATATCAAACATGATATCGGTGGTGGGGTTGAACGGATTCGGGAAATTCTGATGCAGAGCATAAGTCAGCGGGACGGTCTTAATGTCGATGCTGAACGATTTATCCAGCGTCGGAATCGCTTGACCGTCGGCGCCCACCAGCGTGATATTATCCAGGGTGACGCTGATGGCATCACGGGTATTCTTCTGGACCTTCACGGGAATCGTCACCAGCGAATTACCAGCCAGATTCAATACATCGCCGGATATATCAGCAGCCAGGATGGTCAATTTACCCGGTTCAGTTTCACGGGCCTCGAAAACGGCGTCACTGCTGACAGCCGCCAATCGGGCTTCTGCCAGGCTCAGACGCCGGGCATCGTAATTAATGGTAAACTGAATACCGCGAATGGCGTGTTCGTATTCCAGATTAGCGGTCAAGCCGCGGTCGGCATCATAGGCCAGTTCCAGAATTGCCGGCGCTGCTGCATCGGCTACAGTCCGGGCTGCGGATGGCGGGAAAATGATATCCACGATCATAATAATATCCTGGATATTTATGACACCATCGCGATTGATATCACCGCCTCGCAACTGATCCGGCGTCGGATACGCGGTTCCCAAGGCAAAATCTACCGCCAGTAACACATCCAGAATATCCACACCGCCCACAAAGTCAATATCGCCCGGCAGGTATGGCACTACGCAGGCTGAATTGGACGGTTTGGAATCCAGCGTGTCGTAAACATCCGTATCCCAGACGGCCTTCACTTCGTAGCAGTATTCCACGTAATTGGCGGGAACGGTGATGGTGGCAGTGGTATCATCAATGGTAGTCTCGGCCACCAGGATGTCGCCCCCGGTTTCTATTTGGAAAACCTTGTACCCAATCAATACACCAATGTCCGTATTCCGGCTGAAGGTTTGTACCCGGTTGCCGGTAATATTGAATGGTGTGGTATTCACATCCGGTAATTGGGTGAGATTGAGGGGCGATTTGCTGAATTCTTCAGACGCTGCGGCGGTAGTCACCAATTCCTGCACCGAGCCGCGTGGGGCGTCTGCCAGGCCGGCCATGGCCCGGATGATGAAATTACCGGGGAAGCCCAGGTCACCAGCTTCAGTCCAGGCGCCGCTAACCTTTACGAAGCTATGTCCATAAACATAACCGTCGGAATCACGGGCTGTACCGGGACCGCCATCGGCGGTGAAACGGTAGCCCAAAAAGAATCCGGTTTCGTCAAAGCTGACGGCGGCGGCGGAAAGATCGATATCGATCCACACGTCTTCCTCGGGTACTTCGGTAAAGCTGTCATCTACCCAGACCAGATCGCCGGGCATGCCATCGGCACCGATGGTATAAACGCGCAGCTCCACCGGATCAAGGGTATAGCCGGTTTGTCCCACCGATGAGAATACAAAGCGCCCGCCGACTAATTCACCCGCTGAACCCGGAGTAAACTTCACGGCTACTTCAATATCATCGGCGCCACCGGTGATGGAGGTTTCCCAGGTACCATCGTCGTACCCAAGTTCGAAGATGTCCATTCCACCGGGAGAATTCCAGGCCAGATTGACTTCCATATCGCCGCCATAACCAACGAGATTCCGCGGTTTACCCAGTTTGGGAATCATCATGAAATCCTGGACCGCGGCTGCTTCTACGGCGGTAACCACAACATCGGCGCTGCTGCCGTCAAAACCGTCGCGGCTTACCGTTACGGTCTGATTACCGGGATTCAGATTTTTAAGGAAATAATAACCATCGGCTTCCGTGGTATCAGACAGTCCTCCGGCCCGCACGACAGCGCTGTCCAGAGTGTTGCCACCCGGATCAGTGATCACGCCTTCAATATCCCCGTACAGCCAGATCGGTGTATCGCTTACTGCCACCGGATCACTTTCATAAGCAGGGTAATACAGGGCCGTGACACCGAGGTCATAGGTGACATCATTTGTCAAACCAGTTACTGTGGCGGCTGTTATATCAGAAGAGTCAACCAGAGTACCATCAACATAGATATTGTACTGTACCAGATCACCTTCTTCATTGCGTCCGGCTGTTGGTGGTGGACCATCCAACACAATTACATCGTCAATGGCCCAATACCAGGCCCAGGCCCCACCGTCGGCATAGCGGAAACGGATCTGAACATCACTTTCATTTCCAGCTACTGACAGGTCAACAAACTCAATTGCAGGGGCGGTAGCGGTACCTATATCATCATCCCATAAGACCAGGTTGGTCCAGTTGGTACCACCATCGATACTTACATCAATAGCTGCAAATTCCACCGAATCATTGGCTGCGATATCATTATAATAAGTAGTAATCTGCAAATGGGGGTTGGCATATCCGGTGAAATCCTGACTTGGCATAATCAGGCTTTCATCCAGGGTTACATCGCCGCTTCCGGCTTCATCCGAATCGCAGATTGCGAACAAATAATCGCCAAATCCAGCTAACGGACGCGGGGATGGGGTTACCCAGGAATCCGCGGTATTACCACCATCTACGACGGTCCAGTCCGGTGGCAAACCAAAACTGAAGTCTTCCATAAACAGATAGGTGGGTGTACCCGGGACGGACCAACTGAGTACCACTTCCTCATCCAGCGCAAAGCTGGAGAGATTGGTGATTGGGGCTGGGACATAAAACTCAGGAGTACCGCACAGAGTATCAGTGGAGACAGAATTCACCATTACACCACTGTCGGAACTGTCGTAGACTGCCTGTACGAAATAGCAGTATGGTGTTCCCACGGTCACGGCTTCGTCAACATAGAAATTGGTGTCAACATTGGCCAGAAAATCATTTTCCTTGAAAATGTCGTAGCCGGTGAGGTTGCCACAGGACAGAATGTCTTCACGCTGAGGAATAGTAATCAGTTCAACGGTGGACATGTCAATCCTCTGCTCGGTGGTTAATCCCTGGGGATAGGCAGCCCGAAATTCCTCTTTGGTCATATTCTGGGCGGCCCAGCCATCGGGGGTAAGTTCGTAAACGTACATCCAAGTCGTTTCCGGTGCTTCAGCTGTGAGCATGACATTGTCCACGGCCCAATACCAGTCCCAGTTCGCTTCAAAGTAATGGAATCGCACTTTGAAATCCACATTGACATATTCCGAAACGTCTATCAGCTGGTGGTCCGGTAAAGTCCACGAGCCCATATCAGTAGTATAGCTGGCAACATTCACCCAGTCTGAGCCATCAAACACATCAACATCACAGATTTCGCCGCTAAGATAGTTCAGGTATTGGTCAAAGGACAGATACAATTCCATCAATCCGGTGGTATTGACAACTGGAGTTTCAATTATCTCATCCATCGCCACACCAATACCGGCTGCGTCACTGTCGACAAATATGAATGGTGTTCCGTCCAATGTGTTGCCAGCGTCGTCAGTAGTCCAGAACCAGGTATCAGCCGAGGCACCTCCGTCTATGACAGTCCAGTCCTCAGGCAGTCCTTCGTCAAAAGACTCATAAACATCTTCAAAGGTACTGGTACCGGCCGGCGGTACCCAGTTTAACACCAGGGCCTCGTATTGGGTGTTGGAACTGACCGATAATTCGGCGGGTGGACAGAAGCTTTCCTCATACATTACTGAAACCATCACCGTGTCCCAGACGGCAGGCATGAAACTTGCGCCGGTGGGGTCCACGGCTTCCAGCATGAATACGAAATACCCGTCGGTTAAACCACTAACCACGAAAGGAGCATCGGCATAGGCTTCACCAACAGGTAGTCCATTCATTGAGGCTACCAGGTAGCCGTCACAGTCCGTACATCCCGGTTCACCCAGAGTGAAGTATGATGCGATATTAAAATCGACTTCCACCGAATCGGCACCAATCACCAACCCGGTTGTCGGATAAGTTATCTGCAAGACCTCGTCACGATCGTATTGAGCCATGACCACAGATCCGCACAAGATTACAGCAAATAAGGATAGCATTAGTGCTTTTCTTAGCATGAATTCCTCCTAGATAATTTTAATATCGCCAGATTATTTCAAGATTACCATCTTCTTCGTGGCATGGAAATCACCGGCGGTCAACTGGTAGAAATAGACTCCGGTTGCCACTGATTGATTAAGATCGTTCATTCCATTCCATCTTACCTTATGAAAACCGGCTTCCATATTGTCGCTAATCAGCGTGCGTATCTGCTGTCCGGTTATATTATATATCATTAACTGCACCATTCCATCGTCCGGTAAATCAAACTGAATATCAGTTGTGGGGTTGAACGGGTTGGGGAAATTCTGATGCAAAGCATAGACGGTGGGTACACCGGCCAGATCATAGACAGTGGATTTTTCAACCACCGGTACCAGGTTACCCTGCATATCCGCTACCTGTGAACCACTCAGTTGCAGATTGGCAGTTTGATTCAAACGCCGGTTGGCCTGCAAGGAAATCCGTACCAGGGCCTCACCGGAGAGATCCAGGGCCAGGCCATCGGTGCGGTAGACAATATAGGTAGTAGAATTATCATCATTCACATGACTGGCCAGCTCGGTGCCGGCATTGGCACCGGCCAAACTGGCTGAGACCAGCTCCAGGGCTTGCAAATCGTTTTCAATGGTGAATTGCAATCCGCGGACGGCTCCATCGGCACTCAGTATCACTTCCAGGGTGCGATCTGAGTTAATCTGCAGATCCAGCAGAGCCTGACCGGCATCGGCGGATGTACGCGCCACGGGAGTACCGTAGATAATGTCCACGATCAGGATAATATCCTGGATGTTAAGAAATCCGTCGCGATTCACATCCGCACCACGTGCTTGCTCGAAGGTGGGCATATTGACACCCAGTACGAAATCAACCACCAGCGACAGGTCAGTAACCGTCACCGTATTATCAAAGTCGATATCACCGAATTTGTAGGTTGTGGCACAGGCATCATTGGAATATTTGGATTCCAGGGTATCATAAAGATCGGTATCCCAGATCGCCTTAACGGCGAAACAGTAGTCCGCATAGTTTTGGGCTACGGAAATTGTAGCGAAGGTATCCACATCAGTAGTGGTAGCTATCAGGGTGTCACCGGTGGCACGCAACTGATAAACATTATAACCGGTAAGCATATCTTCCCGATTATTATTTATCGTGTGTGTGATAACCTGTTCACCGGTTAATACGTACTGACCGGCATCGGTGGATGTGCCGTTGATTGTGGCGCCGGAATTCTGGCTCGTAACCTGAGCGCCGGCAACCAATTCCTGGGGAGCGCTGCCGCGGGCAGTATTCTCCAGTCCGGCAATTGCCCGGATAATGAAATTACCGGGGAGACCCAGATCGCCGGTTTCAGTCCAGGCGCCGCCCACTAATACGTAGCTGTGTCCATAAACATAATTGTCTTCGTCGCGAGCAGTGCCGGGTCCATCAGGCGTCGTAAAGCGATAACCCAGGTAGAAGCCTGTATCTTCAAAGCTGATACCTGCTCCGGAAAGATCAACATCAACCCATACATCTTCCTCGACTACTGACAGGTAAGTCGGCGCAACATAGAGTAAGGTACCGGGCATACCATCGCCACCGACGGAATAGACACGAATCTCCACCGGATCCAGGGTATAGCCAGCCTGTCCCACTGAAGAGAATACAAACCGTCCACCCAGTAATTCACCGGCTGAACCGGGAGTGAATAAAACGGAAACTTCGATATCATCGGCGCCACCGGTGATGGATGTTTCCCAGGTGCCGTCATCATAACCAAGTTCCACAATTTCAAGGTCGCTGGGGCTGTTCCATTCTAAATCCACTGCCAGATCACCACCAAAGGCTTCCAGTCCACCGGGCTTACCCAGTTTGGGAATCAGGGTGAAATCCTGTACCACTGGAACTTCCTGGGCAAAGATCTCCACTTCAGCTTCGGTGCGGTCGAATCCCTCGGCATTAACGTTTACCGTATGGATTCCAGGTTCAAGACCTTCCAGCAAATATTCACCGCTGGCATCGGTCAGAGTCATTAGACCGCCGATGCTGACTTCGGCGCTGTCCAGTAGATTGTCATCCGGATCTGTGATCACGCCGGTAACATCGCCATACAACCAGGTAGGTGTAGCGGTTGCGGTTACGGGTGTACTTTCAAGATTGGGATAATATGCAGCGGTGACGTTGAAATCGTAGGCCTGACCATTAGTTAAGCCAGTCACCAGATAACCAGGATCGGGAATCACAAAATCATTAGTTGGCGTCACATCATCATCAACGTAAACATTGAATCCCAGGAAATCCCCATATTGCAGAACCCGTTCATTAATATTAAAGGTGCTGTCAACATCCAGGGGTATGTCCCAGCCATCATCGGAGAAATGAAAGTTGCAGGTGATCGGTCCGCTGAAGGTATCACCGATCGTCAAGTCAGCCCAGAATTCGAGCGTTCCATAAATACCGCCGGCAGCGTCGTTGTTGTCAGTACCCCAGGAAATGGTTTGGCCGTCAATACCATTAAAGGCTTCAGGAGGATAGGTGCTGCTACCTGCTCCTAACAGTTCCGGGCCGGCGGCGTTGATTACCACTCCGGCCGGGAAAGTGACGGCAAAGCTGTCACAATAGGCCGTGTCGGGAGCAGTCTGAATGGCGTTAAAATTGATAAACTGGCGGGTGCCGGCAATGTATTCATTAAGGGCAACTACCATGGAACCGGTCATATCGCGGGTGGTAGTTACATCAGTCAAAGCAACGTTATCGATATCCCAGTTATTGATATCGAACGAATCAGTACCGTGCGCCCGTAAACGCAACTGTATGCTGCCGGTAATACCGTAAAGCGTATCGGTATAGGTTGTCCAGGGAATATCCATGGTGTTGGACAATTCCAGTATCTCGACCCAACTGCCACCATCCAGATATTCAATCGTCAGAAATTCCAGACCGTTGTCGTTGTAACTGGATAGATAATAGTCGAAGACTAGTTCCAGGTCCATCGTGCCGTCCACCGGTATGATCGGTGAATACATGGATTGATCATAATTATCCTGTGAAGGTGTCCAGGAGAAATGAGCCGCCGGGGCCGGATTGCCCACAGTGGTACTGATTGACCAGTTACTCTCTTCGTCGGAAGTCCACATATCGACCAAATCCGAGCCGAAATCTTCACCGTAAGGAATACCAAGCTGGGGAACCCAGGGATTGGTCCAGGTGACAAACACTTCTTCATCCAGTGGGATACCAGCCACATTAGTAGGCGGGGCCGGTACAAAAGCTTCCGGTATAGCACAGGCAGTTGGACTGGCAACCGCGTCCCCTTCCTGATAGGTGGCCACGACATAGTAACAGTACTCCTGGCCATTGGTCAGGCCGGAATGCTCAAAAATGGTGGTGTCTGCGGTGGCTACTAACGTATTCATGACTGCATCATAAATCGCATAATCGATGAATACGCCACAGGCAGGATCAATTTCGCGCGAAACCGTGCGCCGGCTGTCAGCGCGAAATTCAGCCCACCATAAATCCACCTGCTCTTGCGAATAACCGCTGGCGAGTGATTTTTCTGCTTCACGAGCCAAGGTCTCTTTTATATCAGACATGGTCGGAGTCGCCCGGGTAGCTTCAATGACATGCAAGCCGTAATTACCAGTGGCACCGCTGAACCCGTCCACAACGATATAATACTGACCCGGATCCAATAGGACATCTTCGAGCAAGCTTGGTGTATAGGTTGCTGGACTCTCGGGGCATGATCCAACTGGTCCGTCATCATCATAAGCCAGGGAAACAGTGTCCCCATCGTCGGTGATGGTGAATACTTCAAGTTTTGTATCATAGTCGGTGGTAACATCGCACAGCGAAATCTCCAGCGTTATGGGAGAATTGGTGTTAAAAGTATAGGCAACATCATCACCGTCACCGAACGTGACATCCCAATCATCGCCCATGCCGACATTGGTATTAATATCATCGTATGGAATTGAGTTGATTAAATAATCACCGCCGCCGATACCACCGGAACCGCGCGGTTCGTTCCATTCCAGATAATTACGAGTATCACTGGAAGTGACCTCCAGTTCGGTAACGGGACAAAGATCGGCAACTGACATAATATCAACGAAGAATGAAGTTGTATCCCCCAGAGCCGGAATAAATTCGTTTCCATCAGGATCCACCGCTACCATTTCCAGGAAATAAGGTCCGTCGGTCAGACCGGTGACCAGGGCCGGTGAGCCGGCCGTGACATTCATAATAAAGGCATCATTAAGGTAAAGTTCGATATAGCCATCACAATCCGTGCAGCCTGAATCTCCGATGCTGAAAAAAGGAGCGAGGTAA
>LSCG01000149.1 GCA_001577055.1 Fidelibacterota bacterium TCS56 | reverse complement strand
GTTATATCAGAATAGTCGCCAGTAATATTGGCAGTTGTCCCCCTTGGCATTTTGGCGCCGGTCGGGATGCTTACATCTTCCTTGATGAGATAATAATAAAGTAGCAGCCTTCGCTAATAACATTCTGTTATATGGGCTTACAGGCCATCAACTCGATCAAATCATCACTGGATAATTCAACCGGGCTATTGTAAAATTAAGCAATGCCAGTGGAAAGCATTAAATCACCAGGGGCACAATTGCAGAGGGTTAAAAATGCAGGTAAATTTTACTGTTTTTAAACCTGAAAAAATCCTGAAGCTCGTATTTACCGGCGTCTTCGATATTAATAAATATGAGCATATCTATCAGCAAATCATCAACCATCCTGAATTCATCACGGGTATGAATCTGATCTGGGATACGCGACAAATGGAAATCCACGATATTAGTCCTGAGTTACTGCAAAAAATAGGACAGATTGGGGAGAAATACGGTAAAAAACGCGGAGCGGGAAAAACGGCCTTTGTAGTCGGTACCGACTTACATTTTGGTTCGGCACGCATGTTCAATTCACTTTATCAGGATCGATTGCCATTCAGTCTGATGATCTTCCGCGATATAAATACTGCCGAGGAATGGATAACTGCGGATTTTCATGATCAGACCTGATCGAATCAACTCCACAATTTACGGCAGGAATTTCAAGCTTTCATTTACTCTGGCCGGCCTCTAGTATAGTTTTCAATAATAAGATCTTATTGTATTATGGAGCCAGGCGCCCAATCTTCCAATCAATCTGTTAACCTGCGGGGATAATTATGACCGAATCAGGATTTGCCATCACCAATTACCACGACACCAAAGAAATTTATCGTAAACTGGATATCCTCTTGAGTCAACCAATCCTGTCGCTGAAACCGGAAGCACTGGACGCTTACCTGCGCTGGTTCGAGGAAAAATGTCCGAAATCCAAGGCAATGGTTGACGAGGCTAAATACTTTATCCCCGGTGGAGCCCAACACAACCTGGCTTTCAACTACCCGTTTCCGCTGGTATTCGTAAGGGCAGAGGGGGCGTTTTTGCAGGATATCGACGGCAACCGCTATATTGATTTTCTACAGGCCGGCGGGCCCACTGTGCTGGGCAGCAACCCCCCGGAAGTAAGAGATAATATTCTGGAATTACTCACCACCTGTGGACCGGTCACCGGCCTTTTTCATGAATATGAGTACAAGCTGGCTGAATTTATTTGCTCACGAGTGCCCGGCGTGGATATGTACCGGGCTCTGGGCAGCGGCACCGAAGCGGTGATGGCTGCTATCCGGGTAGCGCGGCTGGCGACCAAAAAGAAAAAAATCATCAAAATCGGTGGAGCCTACCACGGCTGGAGCGACCAGATGGTCTATGGAATGCGTATCCCCGGTACGGGCCGCTTCGAAGCCCATGGTATCCCGGCCGCCTGCACCCGCCACACCCAGGAAGTCCGCCCCAACAACCTGGCGGCCCTGGAGCGCAAATTAATCATGAATAAGGTCCGTGGCGGCACGGCAGCTGTCATTGTTGAGCCGATGGGACCTGAGTCTGGTACCCGCCCCGTATCTGAAGATTATAACCAAAATGTCCGCGCCCTGTGCGATAAATACGGCGCCCTGTTGATCTTTGATGAAGTGGTCACCGCTTTTCGCATCGGCATTAGTGGTGCCCAGGGTTATTTTAACGTATTGCCGGACTTGACCGTTTTCGGTAAAGTAGTTTCCGGTGGCTATCCCGCCGCCGGCGGCCTGGGCGGACGGCAAGAATTGATGTCATATCTGGCCGCCGGTATCGAAGGCGCCAAGAAACGGGCCATGGTAGGCGGCACCCTGTCGGCCAATCCTTTAAGCTGCGCCGCCGGGTATTTTACGCTCAGGGAAATCGAAAAATCTGATGCCTGTGCAAAAGCCGGTGTCGCCGGTGACCGACTAACCGCCGGATTGCAGCAGATCATCGATAATTACGACCTGCCCTATGTCACCTATAACCAGGGCTCCATTTGCCATCTGGAAACCTCCGGAGTCATGTTGATCAATCTGGGCATCAATATCCTGAAATCGCTGAAGGAAGTGAAAGCCCGTAAAAAACTGATCGAGGAGATGGGCGCCGCTTATATGGCGGAGGGACTGGTGACGCTGGCCGGCAGCCGCATGTACACCAGCATGGCCGATACCAACGCCGTCATCGATGAAGCACTGGTGCGCTTTGAACGGGTACTCTCCCAAACCACCAAGGATTGAATCGCTATAATATAGTCGGGTAATTAAAACTGTCACCCTGAGCTTGAGGAAGGGTGAAACAAAATCTTCGACAGGCGCAGCATAACAAAAACCTGGACAAAAAATGGGAATCAACCAAGCCAAACAAATCGTCCTGGAAGCCGGAAAACATCTGTTGGAAAAAGAATTTGTATCCCGTACCTGGGGTAATGTGAGTCAACGGGTGGATAAAAACACCTGCGTGGCGACCCCCAGCGGCCGGAAATATGAAGAGCTGACCATCAATGACATTGTGGCCGTCAATCTGGCAGATAACAGTTATACCGGCGATATCAAGCCCTCCAGTGAATATAAACTCCATACTGAAGTCTACCGCACCCGGAAAAATATTAACGCAGTGATTCACACCCACCAGATGAATGCCTCCACCGTGGCCGCCGCCCGCCGGGAGGTCCCGCCCATCCTGGATGATATGGTGCAGATTATCGGTCCCACCGTGCGCGTAGCCGATTACGCCCTGCCCAGTACCAGGAAAATCGTGAAAACCACCGTCAAAGCTTTGAAGGGACGCCAGGCGGCACTAATGGCCAATCACGGTGCGGTGTGCATCGGAGCCGACATGAATGAAGCTTTCGTGGTGACCGAAGTTCTGGAAAAAGCCTGCAAAGCCTTCATCGAAGCGGAATTCCTGGGACAGGCCAAGGAAATCAACAAATTCGAAGCCCATTTCATGCATCGGTATTATTTATTGAAATATTCCAAGAAAGTGAAGAGTAACAAGTAATTAGTGATGAGTGAGATGCTGGTGCAAGACGTGAGATATATCGTAGGGGCACGGTGCGTCCTGCCCAGAGATCAGGTTTCAGGGATCAGTTTAACAGCCTACAATCTTCCAATCAATAAACCTTCAAAGTCACTTTTTTTACGACCTTGAAGGTTATTATTTGAAGAATTTGCGATGGAGCCCCACGGGCAACCCGTGGTTCCTATTACATGACCAGCCTGCGTGGCCGAAGCCACTTCGCCAAGGCTACGGTGCGGTTCATTCGCCCGATGCAATAGGCGACATCGCGCCGAAGCGGAGGACTCAGCATTCATCCCTGTGTAAACACGGGGTTTCCTGCCCGCAATCTTGCTCTGCAAGATCGCGAAGGCCGATGAACGGACTGAATTAAGAGCGTTCAGTAAGCTAATTTAATATAAAGCAATTAAGGCCTGGTACAGTGTAGATTAACCGTCACCAACATAATCTTGAAAGACCGTAAATGAAATACCGTGATACCGTTGCACTGATAATTCTTATTACCGTATTTTGCTGCGACGATCGGGTACCGCTCAGTGATCGTTACCTGGTCGAAGAAATCTTCAACTCCGTGGAATTGGATTCACTCACCAAACGGGTTCGGGAATTATCCGGTGAAGTACCGGTGTGGATAGCTGGTGAGCAAGACACCATCTTCTCTCGTCATAAGGATTATCCGGGAAATGAGCTGGCCGCTGATTATACCGTTATCTACGCCCTCTGGGACGAGAAAGAACAGGGTTTGCATGGCAGCGGATTCTATGCCGCCAACGCACGGGGCACCAACCAGGGCATTGCCGGTGTGATCAATATCGATATGATTGGTTGGGACAGTAATAATGATGGCCGGTTTTATGTTAATGTGAAAGATACCTCATCATCCCGGTACTTGTCGGAGCGACTGTTGGAGGTACATGACATTTTTGAATTTGATCTTGAACCGGTGCTGCTCAATCCGGGCAGCGGCTCCGACAACCTGGTGTTCTGGTATTATGGCTTTGGCGCCATCGGGGTGGAAGAGATGTATGGTGAAGACTGGAATGAATACTATCATACCACCGGCGACCGCCTGGAACAGTTCAACCTTGCCTATTTTGAAGATTGCTCCCGCCTGTTAACAGGCACTCTGGCCGCCCTGGTCTTTGATGCTGATTTAGAATAATATTTCTCCCCCGCAGCATAGAGATTACAGAAAAATTCGACCAGTAAATCTTGTTTTTATATCCGAATGAGGTTGTTCAATTACAAAATATTGGAGAACACATCCAGAAAAAGTGTTACCTATGTATTGACTTCACATTCTACAGGCGGGCTCTTTGCTCTTATCTCTTTGCTCTTTGCTCCTTGCTCTTTGCTCTCTTCCCTCTTTTCTTAATTGGCTGTACTTTAGCGACTAATTCAATTACAAATTCAGGAATTTTCCATGCCCAAAGTCCACCAGATAAATCACCCCCTGCTGGCCCACTCCCTAACCATCTTACGGAATCGCAACAGCGACACAGAGTGTTTCCGTCGCCACACCGCCATTGTCTCACAGATTATGATTATGGAAGCTACGCGTGAGATTTCGATCGATGAGCGCCTCATTCAAACGCCACTGACCGAACACCGGGGAGCGGAAATTCACCGGTCGCTAATTTTCGTGCCGGTGCTGCGGGCCGGGATTTCCATGCTGTTCCCCGCCCGGGATTTTTTACCCTGGGCATCGGTGGGTTTCATCGGGCTTGAACGGGATGATAACACGGCCATAGCACGTGAGTACTACCAAAAATTCCCTGGCGATCTTGACAAGAAGCGGGTGCTGGTCCTGGACCCCATGCTGGCCACCGGCGGGTCCCTGGCGGACACTATCACTGCCCTGATTGACAAAGGAGCCAGATCCATAACCGCCATTTGCATCGTGGCCGCTCCGGAAGGGCTCTCCTACCTGCAGGATAAATACCCCCAGGTTGATATCTTCGTTGCCGCCATTGACTCGCACCTGAACGATCAAAAATATATCGTACCGGGTCTGGGTGATTTCGGTGACCGCTATTTTGGCACCTGATTCAGTCTAAAACCTTTTAAAAATTAGCTTTACTTGTGTAATATCGGCGTCAAATTCGGATAAGGAGATATAATGATCAGCAATCGATGGAATCCGGTACCACGAATCATCTTTTTCATTTTGACGTTGGGTCTGTTTACCACCACTCTGCTGGCGGACGAAGCCGGCGCCAAAGACAGTTTCGGCTTCTGGGATGTAATGCTGATGCCACGCGTTTGGGTCGGATTTATTTTCGTCCTGGCCGGATTATGGTTTCTGAACCGCCGAATGGTAACCAAAAATTTCCGTCTGATATCATTGGTAATCATTTTCCTGACATTTGGCGTTTTCTGGTTGCTGCCACTGGGCGAATTCGCCCGCGGAATGGGGCTCCATCCCAGTCCGGTGTGTGCCGTAACCAAACCTGGTTTGTTCATCAAAGCGGGACGTGGATTCCCGGTCGTTTTCGCAGCCGTACTGGTAACGATGGCTGTTATGAGTCTGATTGGAAAAAAACTGTTCTGCGGCTGGGTTTGCCCCGTGGGTGCCGGTCAAGAACTGGTACATGGTATTTCTTTCGGTAAAAAACGTGACAACCGATTCAAAATCAAATTGCCGTTTAAAATTACCAACACTATCCGTACATTATTGTTCATCACTTATTTTATTGTTTTGATTTTCGGTGGGTTAAGCATTTACGAATATTTCAATCCATTCGATTTCCTGCACTGGGGTTTTCCGTTTTGGGCAACTGTGGTGATGATAATTACCCTGGTTAGCGGACTATTCATTTTTCGTCCCTTCTGCTACCTGGTATGTCCGGTGGGACTTCTGAGCTGGGTGTTGGAGCATTTCGCCTTGACACGTATTCGCCTGAATCACGAAACCTGTACTGATTGCGGGATTTGTGAAATCAAATCCCCCTGCCCCACCATACCGGCTATCATGGAAGAAAAATGGTCCCAACCCGATTGTCATGCCTGTGGCCGCTGTATCGAGACTTGCCCGGAGGGCGCCCTGGAATTCAAGCGGTAA
>LSCG01000148.1 GCA_001577055.1 Fidelibacterota bacterium TCS56 | reverse complement strand
GAGTGGTGGCCTTGACTTAAATCCCAACCGGAATAACTGAATTTACTTCTTTTCTTTTTCAGCGTTTTTCTGATCCTCGGCAGGGGCATCAATATCGGTGGCATCCTTGATTTCCTTTTGCACACCATCTACAGCGCCTTTGAATTCACGAATACTCTGGCCCAATCCCCGGGCCAGTTCCGGCAATCGTTTGGCGCCAAATAAAATCAACACCACCAGGAAAATCAGAATCAACTCCCATCCGCCGGGCATGCCTGCCTGAACCATTTCATATTGCGACATAATTATTTCCTCCAAATTTTCCGTTTACAAATTTGGGTAAAATTTAAGCTAATTCGACGACAATCAGGTTAAAAAATACCAATCTTCTTATTTCCGCAAAAAAGCGGTCAAAATCATACATCATTGAAAGGTATATTTTAACTTCAACCATGCGATTTGCAGCGATCATTTTCGATATGGACGGTACGCTGATCGATACGCTTTCCGGTATCGCCACTGCGGTTAATTCTGTTTTAGCGGCCAATGATCATCCCACCCACGCGGAGGACAGCTATCGCCGGTTCGTTGGCTCGGGGATTACAACGTTGGTTAAACGCGCCCTGCCGGAAAATTATCACCGGGAACGGCAGATAACCCACCTCACCAACCAGGTACGCGAAATTTACGGCGCCATCTGGCGCGAGCATGGCGGTCTGTATTCCGGGATCGCATCGTTGCTGGATCGCCTGACGAAGATGGGCCTGCCGCTGGCCATCCTGTCCAATAAACCACATCATTTCACCCTGGAATTTGCGGCGCATTTCCTCCGGCGCTGGCATTTTGATTACATTTTGGGCGCCCGTGACGACCTGCCCCTGAAGCCGGACCCGGCGGGAGTACAGGATATTATCCTGGAGTTACGCCTGGAGCCTGACCGTGTTATTTTTGTTGGCGATTCTGATGTGGATATGCACACGGCGCTTAATGCCGGCATCTATCCGATCGGCGTCAGTTGGGGTTTTCGCCAGCGGGATGAATTAATCAGCGCCGGGGCACGCAAGGTAATCAACCAGCCACTGGAATTGCTGAATTTTTTTGAAACCAACCAGACCGGTTGAAGCTATCCCGGCGTGATTTTCTTCGACTGGCGTTGATTTTCCTGCCACTGCCGGTAAGCGGCGATCCACACAATAATCACTCTCGCACCCCTATCCCCATCGTCAATAATTAATGACCGCAGGTATGTTGGGCGTCATGGATTTGTCTGGCAGGATACAGATTATTGAATTGATTTGGTCACCGAATACACATATCCGGAGCCACGTCGATCATCATTTGGGTGACTATTGCTTACCTGAAGTAACGCAGGAAATAATAGGCTGCCATCAGGCCGAACAGACTGATTATATTAAAATGCAGACTCAAACCGAACTGCAGGGTCAAGACGATCAGATTCAGGGTAATAACTCCGGTTTGACTGCCAACCAGTCCGGCCAGATCAAAACTGATTCCCTGCATAAAAAAATTACGGACCACTCCATCTGGCAGTACCAGACCCAATAATTGGCCCAGCAGGGTACCAATCATTGCGCCAACCAGTAACACCGGCGTTACTAAACCAAGACTTCGTTTATTCATCACTGCTACTCAATTTTATCGTGAGATGGATTCATATCCACCGACTCATCGAACCGGTTATGGTCGATCATCCAGTTCAGGATACTCCAGGAAATATAGATCACCAGTAGAGGAAACAGCACTAGACCCTGCCAGACCAGGATTGAAACAGCAAGAATTACCACACCTGCCAACCGCAGGTTGTTATCTCTGCCCATGCGAAATGAAAAAGCCGGAAACTTGGCAAAGCGCACCCGCGAAATCATCAGAAAACCTAATCCCAGGGCGATAATCAATGCCAGCCGCGGGTCGCCATAGCTGCCGTTAATCTGGTAATTGAACATTACAAAACTGACGATAATGATAGTATTTAGCGGGGTGGTCAGACCGGTGTAAAATGAAGTGGGTTTACCGTGGGACAGATTGAATCGTGCCAATCGTATCGTGCCGAATAGCATGGGTGTAAAACTGATCATGGCTCCCAGTAGCGGTGGCAAACCATGAACATACAGGGTATAAAGCACCAGCGATGGGAAGATACAGAACGATACCGTATCCGCCATGGAATCAAATTCACCACCAAATTTACTGTCGAGGCCCAGCCGACGGGCGGTTTTCCCATCGATGGCATCGAAGCCGGCCGCGAATAAGATCACCCAACTGGCGCCCCAAGGATTGCCATTTTGCAGCAATAATATGGCCACGAAACCGAGAAACATGTTGATCACAGTGAATACATTTGGCACGAAATTCATATTTAACTGGCCACGGGTGCGCAAGGGTTTTCTCATTGATATTCTCCGATCACGGTCACACCTCCCGTTACTTTTTGGCCAACTTCAAGCTGTAATTTGGCGGAGGCCGGCAAGACTAAATCCGTGCGTGATCCGAAACGAATAAATCCCAGACGCCCTCCCGTTTCCATTGTATCCGCGATACGGGCGTAACACAGAATGCGCCGCGCCAGGACGCCGGCGATTTGTTTCAATCGAAAATTCTCGTTGCCACTGGCGATCAGAATATCGGTCTGCTCATTAACCTCGGAAGCCTTATGATTAAAAGCCGCCAGGAATTTGCCGGGCCGGTAATCTACCTGCCGGAATTCACCCGGCAGCGGCATGCGGTTTACGTGGACGTTAAACACAGAGAGGAAAATTGAAATCCGCGTAGCCTGCTGCCCAACATCCGGGTCATCGATCTGATCAATCCGAACTACCTTACCGTCGGCCGGCGCCACGATAATCCCCTCACCGGCGGGAATCGTCCGCTGGGGATCACGAAAAAAATACAGAGAGAAGCACAGGGAAAAAACACTGATGGCCAGGATTATCAGCAAAAAATCCGCTTCAATAAAAATGGTCAGGAAGCCACTGATAATCGTCAGTGATCCGGCCCATGTCAGGATTGATTTTCCCTCGGGAGCAATTCTCATTTATGATTTCCTCAAGCGGAAAGAGATATTATAATTCTCGCCCTCGCGAAAAACCTGCATTTTCACTTTATCCCCGGCCCGCAGTTCATTGTCCTCGAAAATTTGCAGCACATCATCGGAATCAGTTACCTTGAAGCCATTCAGGGTTATAATGATATCACCGATTTTTAACCCGGCGTCATCGGCGGCGCTGCCGCGTTCCACATCGGTAATCATCACACCTTCGGAGAAAGGCAAACCCAGATAACGGGCGATTTTATTATCCAGGGACTGGATTTCCAATCCGGTGGAAAAACTGCGATCGACCCGGCCGGAGATTTTTATTTCCTCCGCAATGGCCCGCGCCCGGTTGATGGGAATGGCAAACCCGATTCCCACCGATCCCTGGGAATAGCTGTTGCCGGTGTAAATAAAGGTGTTAATACCGATAACCTCGCCCATGCTGTTGACCAGCGGACCACCACTGTTGCCCACATTAATGGCGGCGTCGGTTTGGATCATATCCTGGTAAACCTGCCCGGATTCGATCTTTCCAAAGTCCATATGCAGGGCACTGATGATGCCAGCCGTGGCCGTAGGTTGCTTGCTGTAATCGAACAGTCCAAAAGGATTGCCAAGGGCAATCACCCATTCACCGATCAGCAGCTCGTCCGAATCAGCCAGGTGAGCATAGGGGAAATTGCGCCCTTCCAGTTTCAATAATGCCAGGTCGGAGACCCGGTCGCTACCGATAAATTCGGCGTCGTACTGCTGACCTCCCGGCAGGGTGACCTTGATCTCGGCGGCGTTATTGACCACATGGTGATTGGTAATCACATAGCCATCAGGGCTGATCACCACTCCCGAGCCGGAACTGCTCACTTTCTGGCGATAGGTATCATAGGGAAAGAAATATTGCCAAACCGGATCGCGAAATAATGGTGAGGCGCTGTATTCTTTAATCTGGACAACATTGATACTCGCGACGGCAGGGCTGACTCTTTCAATGGCTCTGGTAATGGCAGTCTGCCGGGAATCGTTTAAATTCTGATCGGCGCTAACCACACCACCGGCCACTACGGCCAGCATGGTCAAAATACCAATTATTGTGCTGAACCTGTTCATTTAATATTTAACCCTGGTTAGTATCAATCCCTGGGATGGAGCACGAAACAATTTTTTACCCGGGCCCGGCTGATTGAGCTGTTTCAGAAAATCCGTCCTCGTAATTCTGCCGCCGGCAACCGCTTCCATCGTTCCCACCAGGTAGCGCACCATATGGTGCAAAAACCGATTGGCGGTAATGTAATAAATTAATACTGAGTCATCTTTCTTCCATAAGGATTGGTGGATATCACAGTAATAATTATCCAGAGCCGGATTGTGCTTACTATAAGAACTGAAATCATGACGCCCCATTATGTCGCCGGCCAGTTGTTGCAGTAGATCGAAATCGGGGGGAGCAATCTGCCAATAATAATGGCGGGCCAGAATATCATTATCGATCCGGCATTGATAGCGGTAACTGCGGGCGGTGGCGGAAAAACGGGCGTGAAAATCATCTGCCACTGTCTGGCATTCAACCACCCTGATATCAGGACTGATATTGCCATTGATGGCCTTTACCAGCTTGTTAGCCGACAATCGTGTTTCCAGATCAAAATGGGCCGCCTGTCCCAGGGCGTGGACACCGCTGTCGGTTCGACCGGCACCGGACACAGCCACGCGATTCCCCCGGTTTAAAACCGCCAGCGCCCGTTCCAATTCACCCTGGACGGTGCGGCCGGTTTTCTGCAATTGCCAGCCCTGCAAATCACGACCATCGTATTGAACGGTAATTTTATAGCGCGACATAAATAATCCAGAGAATAAATGCCGCTGAAACCAGTATTCCCAGCAGGCCGTCAGTCCAGGTGAACGGGACCGGGAAGGCCACGCCCCGGGGCGTCACCCGGCCGTAGCCCCGCAATTGCATGCTTAAGGCCGTATCATCGGCCATTTGGAGACTGCGGGTCAGTTGGGCCGGTAAATCATGCACTAACTGACGAATCGTGGCCCATCGGGAAAAATTGCCGGTTAATCCCAAGCCCCGGCGGGCCTGGCTGACCCGCTCCCAATCGCGCTGAAATCCGGGAAAAAAGCGCAAGGTAAGTTCCAGGAAAAGAAAGGCATCATCCACCCATTGCCAGCTCCGTCCGGTTTTATGCCAAATAGTCCGCAGCGCGTCGATTACCGCCCCTGTTCGGGAGATTTCGAAATACAGACTCATGACCGCCACCATCAGGACCAGTTTGGCCAGGGAGAAACTGCCGCGGATCAGGATCAATTGGAAATTGATGGCCGTGAATAATACTGAGAATAAAATGTAAACCGCCGTCATCAACATCATAAAAAGGACAAACGGACGTAAGCGCTTAAATACCGGTCGCCAGCGGCGGTTATCAGCCAGCATAACTATCATCCAGACGACAGCCGGCCAGGACCAATCAGTGAAACTGGAGCTGGTTAATACCGCGAGGGACAGGGTAAGAAAAAACCAAAATTGGACCAGGCAATTGACTGGCATTTATCAGAATGAGATAGTCAGTGAATGCGACAGGGAACCGGTGATCGGATTGTATTGAGGCCGGTAGGCCACCGCGTCAGCGGCTGATAATCGGGTTAAATACAGGGCATCGATGGCTGAGACCAGATGGTTCAGAACCAGGGCGCCGGCGAAAAAACCACCGGTTTTCTTCAACCAATCACGTCGAACGCGGTAATCGCGAAACTCAGACCTTTTTTTATCTGACTCCCATTGCCAGTCCCAAGCTTCCTCTTTCGGGTATAATTGCTCGATCTGGCGCCAGCGCAGATGTTCATCGTTAAAATCGTCGCGGCTGGAATAATTACCCAAATCGATCCAAAACTGGTCCGGTTTGGCCGTGGGATCCACCTGGGCAAAATCTGCCGCAAAGGCCTGCATCCTGGTATCGATCTGGCGGGACCAGATATACGATCCGGCAATCCCGGTTGCCAGAGTGATTTCCGTTAATACAAATAAACGTCCCCGTTGCGGCCGTTCCAGTTGATATTCGCCGCTGCCGGGTACCAGCAGGGATTTAACCACCGGCGATATCCCCTTTCCCTGGCCTGCTGACGCCAATTGAAGAGCGACCAAAATCAGTAGTGCTAATTTGAATTTCTTTTCCATTGCAAACCTAA
>LSCG01000147.1 GCA_001577055.1 Fidelibacterota bacterium TCS56 | reverse complement strand
CGAAAAATCCGCTGACCGGCGGATTTTTCTAATGACTTCTACTAACTACGATCTACCGTCTACCAGCTACCTCCGGTCAGGAATTCATGAATCCCGCGGGCGGCCTTGCGTCCGGCGCCCATGGCCAGGATCACGGTGGCTCCGCCGGTGACGATATCACCGCCGGCAAATACGCCTTTTTTCGAGGTCTTCATCGTCTCCTCATCGGCTACGATATTGCCCCATTTATTAGTATCAATATCGGGACTGGTCTGACTGATCAGCGGATTGGATCCGTTCCCGATGGAAACCACGGCAATGTCAATCGGCACAACGTACTCGGAACCTTCGATCGGCACCGGGCGGCGGCGGCCGGAGGCATCCGGTTCGCCCAGTTCCATACGGATACATTTCATCGAGTGCAGTCGCTCATTTTCGTCACCCAGCAGCTCAATCGGTGTGGTGAGCATTTCGAATTTGACGCCTTCATCCTTGGCGTGGTGGATTTCCTCTTCCCTGGCCGGCATTTCCGCTTCGGAACGCCGGTAGTAAATCGTGGCCGCTTTGGCTCCCAGCCGCAGGGCGGTGCGGACCGCATCCATGGCTACGTTGCCGCCACCGAATACGGCTACGTTTTTATCGACACAACTTAGAATCGGCGAATCATAATCGGGAAATTTGTAGGCTTTCATCAAGTTGACGCGGGTTAAAAATTCGTTGGCCGAATAAACACCGGCCAAAGCCTCACCGGGAATGTTCATAAACCAGGGCAGTCCGGCGCCCACCGCCACGAATACGGCGCTGAAGCCCTCTTCCTGCATTAATTCATCGATGGTGTAAGTGGCGCCAATAACCACATTGGTTTTGAATTCCACCCCCATCTTGCGCAGATTGTCAACTTCCTTGCGCACGATCTCTTTCGGCAGTCGGAATTCAGGAATACCATAAACCAGCACGCCACCCAGCTCGTGTAGCGCTTCGAAAACGGTCACATCGTATCCCAGGTTGATTAAATCGCCGGCGCAGCTCAGTCCGGCGGGACCACTGCCTACCACCGCAACCTTTTTACCCAATTTTTTCGCTTTGGGTTTCTCCGGGGCAACGCCTTTAGCCATTTCATAATCGGCCACGAAGCGTTCCAGTCGTCCGATGGAAACGGCGCCGAAATTTTTGGCAATTTTACACTGGACCTCGCACTGGGTTTCCTGGGGACAGACCCGTCCGCAGATGGCCGGCAGCATATTATCTTCCTTGATTTTCTTGGCGGCGCCCAGAAAATCTTCTTTAACCACCAGCTCCAGGAAGTCGGTTATTTTTACCTCTACCGGGCAACCATCCATGCAGGTGGGTTTTTTGCACTGCAGACAGCGTTGGGCATCCAGCACGGCCTGTTCCGGGGTCAGTCCCAGGTTCACTTCTTCAAAATTATGGGCCCGTTCCAGGGCCACCTGTTCCGGCATTGATTGCCGGGAAATTTTCGTCCGTTCTTTAATCGGGAGTAGTTCAGCCATGATTATCTCGAATTATGTGAGTTATACAGTTGCGGACTGCAATTCTTGGGCCTGTTGATCCAGGCGGCAATTATGTTCAAATTTTTCCAGTGATTTGCGTTCATGGTCAATATAAACGCGATTGCGGTTGACCAGATTGTTGAAATCCACCTTATGGGCATCAAATTCCGGGCCATCGACGCAGGCAAACTGAACTTTGCCATCCACCTGTACGCGGCAGCCGCCGCACATGCCGGTGCCATCGACCATGATCGGATTCAGACTCACCACCGTGTTAATCCCATGGGGACGGGTAACTTCAGCCACGGCGCGCATCATGGGGATCGGGCCGATTGCCAGTACAAAATCAATCTGTTTGCCGGAATCGATTAATTCCTGTAACTGGGTGGTAACAAAACCGTGTACACCGTAGCTGCCGTCATCAGTGGTGATATAGGCTTCATCACTGACGGCCTTCATCTCTTCTTCCAGGATGACCATATCCTTGGAGCGGGCGCCATTGATCGTGATTACGTGGTTGCCGGCCTGTTGCAGGGCGACGGCCGTGGGATAGGCAATTGCCGTGCCCACACCGCCGCCGATGCTGACTGCCGTGCCAAATTTTTCAATTTCAGACGGTTTACCCAGCGGACCCACGATATCGCAGATTGTATCGCCCGTTTCCTTGCGGTTTAATTCTTTGGTGGTTTTTCCTATCCCCTGCACAATGACGGTAACCGTACCGGCATCAGTATCGGAATCGGCAATTGTCAGCGGAATACGTTCGCCATTTTCGGCAACCCTGATGATTACGAATTGTCCGGCTTTCCGTTTTTTGGCGATGGGTGGGGAATATATTTTTAACAGTTTGATGTCCTGGGCCAGGAATCGTGCCTCGGTAATTTCGTACATCGTTGACCTCGTGCTTTAAAGGACTTAACTTTTTTCAGCGATATGATTAATAACGTTCAATGAGTTAAAATAAGATAAGAAGTTAGCAGTATCCGATTATTCAATGGAAAGCTTTTTTACGACTAAGACTGCATATTTAAACGCACAGATCCACCAGCGATCAACAGAATATAAATTATTGTATTACTTCCATTTATCACCACCAATCGGACTGGTCTGCAATGATCCTAAATATTTTAGACGCCCTTAATGATAACCGCAGCGGTAGCTAATTAAGACCATACTGAATTTAGCTGGTGAAATACGGTTGATTTTCTAACCTGACCTATTCATCAGCCACGAATGAACACGAAGTTACACTAATATTTATATTCAAATTAGAAGAGCTACTATATGTGCCAAAACTGATATGTTTTTCTGCGAGATCATTTTTTGTAATCATTTGTTTCTTTAACTTTTGTGTTTATTTGTGTAATTCGTGGCGAATAATTCAGGCTAACTGACTGTCTATTTATCGGATCGGTATAATGGTTTAAATTCACCCATGCCATATTCCCGGGGAGAATTCAGCGCCAACCGCGCCCAGTCCGATGCTGTCACCCACCCGGCGGCCCCTTTGATGATCGTGGCCGGTGCCGGCACCGGTAAAACCACCACTCTGATTCATCGTATCATCTATCTGATCGAGGAACTGCAAATAAATCCGGCTAGAATCCTGGCTATCACCTACACCGAAAAAGCAGCCACTGAGTTAAAAACGCGCATCGTTCGCCAGGTAGGTCCAATTGCCGAAAAACTGGTGACCGGCACCTTTCACGCTTTTTGCTACTCGGCGGTAAAGGAATTCGGCTACCCGGCGGAAAACCAGCCTACCCTGATTAATGAAGGCGACGCCATCTACCTGCTGCTGAATCGTTTCGATAAATTGGGTCCTTTTTCCTCACGTGAATTCCCCGCCGATCCCGTCCGGGCGGTGAAAAACGCCATTCTCCCTTTTATCAATAGCTGCCGTGATCAATTAATAGATCCCATCGAACAACCACCGGCGGAAATTGATGATGTGGAACAGACCGCCCAACTGGAAGACCTGGTTAGAATTTACTCAATCTACCACCAATTGAAATCTGCCGCCGGACTGGTGGATTATGGCGATATGATTGAACACTGCCACCGCCTTATGAAAAATGAGTCAATCCTGGCCGGCCTGCAGCGCCGCCACCGCCATCTGATCATCGACGAATTCCAGGATAATAATTATGCCTTGAATGCCGTTATGGGTCGGCTGGCGGACAACTCCGGCAGCATTACCGCCGTCGGCGACGACGATCAGGTGATATATAGTTTCCGCGGCGCCAGCGCCTATAATATCACCGACTTCCGGCAGCGCTATGGCCAACATCCAGGTTATCGTGAAGTAAACCTGGTGGAAAATTACCGTTCCAACCAACCCATCCTTGATCTGGCCAATGCGGTAATTGACACCGCGGAAAATCGTACCCCCAAGAAGCTGCGCAATCCGCTTGCCCCCCGTGGCAACCGGCCGGTCGTGGGAATTGGCCTCACCGCCACCCAAAACAGAAACCTGCCTGAAATTGTCAATCATTACCTGAATCATGGCTATCAACCGGGCAACATAGCCATCCTTTGTCGCACCCGCCAACAGGCCAGGGAAGCGGCCGACCACCTGCAATCACATCATCTGCCCGTTTCAATTTTCACCAGTGAATATTTCAAGCTGCCGGTGATCAGGGATATTCTGGCCTGGTGCGAAGTGGTGGCTCGGGGGCCAAACCGGGATAGCGCCCTTTATCGCCTGATGCAATCCACCCTCGGTCCCCGGAATACACTCCAGTGGTTCGGTCGTCATTCACGGCGGAATTATTCCGATCGCCTGGATTTATTAAAGCAGGATTTTTCTGCCGGTAAAATCCCTTCCAGCGCGCAGTTGGCCGATCTGCTGGAAAAAATCGAGGTATTTTCAAAGCTGGCCGGCAAACAGAATGCCGGTGAAATCATGTGGGAAATCTGTGCCCGGACCGGCATCTTGCGACCCTATATCCGGCGCGACGAATTCACCGACCGGGTAGCGTTGGTCAATGCCGGTGACCTGCTGACCCGGGCCAAGGATTTCGCACTGCATTTTCCCGAGGGCAATTCCCTGCGGCGCTTCATTGATTATATCAACACCCTGGCGCTGACCAATGCCATTCCGGCGGTGGAACCGACCAGGCCACGGACCCCGGCCGCGGTAGCGGTAATGACGGTCCACCGCGCCAAAGGACTTGAATATCCGGTGGTGATTGTGCCCTACAATCAGTCTGGTCGCTTTCCACTGAATTTCCGGCCTAGCCGAATGCTTGATTCGCCACCGGCCGCCTGGTTACCGGCTAAAGAAAGTACCGTTGATCGCAAACAGGAGCACCTGGCCGAGGAACGGCGTCTGTTTTACGTGGCCCTGACCCGGGCCGAAGAGGAACTGGTCCTGCTGGCGCCGCCCAAACGGATGTCGCCATTTTTAAAAATTATCCCCGAAAATTTGATCAGGAAAAAAGATATGTCCCGCGACGAAAACGCAACCGCCAAGCCCACCACCTTCCACAACCTGCGGGTGGAATACGAACAACGCCTCAGCGCCGCCCTGGCCGACGATCGCTTCGAACTGACGGCCGACCTGATCGCCGCCATTGAGCGCCTGGCACGGCTGGCCCGCGGTGAGGATGTCACCTGGGGTACCAAAGCCTGGGAAAATGAATTGCGCACCAAGATCACACCGGGACTAAAACCGGATATCCCCGAACGGTTGCGGCTCTCAGCCAGCGCCATCGACACCTACGCCGGCTGTCCGTGTAAATATCGCCTGGGCTATATCGACCGCATTCCCGAGACCGCCAGCAAACCCCAGTTGACCTTCGGCAATATTATTCATAAAGTGCTGGAAACATTTCACAACGGGGATTACTCCACCGAGCAGGATTTACTGGATTTACTGGAACGTTTCTGGCGCTCGGAAGGTTTTGATTACGCCACCCGGGAGGCCAGTTTTAAAGAGCAGGGGCAAACGATTTTACACGATTATTTCCGCTATATTTCCGCTAATCCGCCCCGGGTGCTGGAGCGGGAATTCCAATTCGAATTCGAATTGGAAAACTGTACCATCCGCGGCATGATTGACCGCATTGATCAGATTGACAGCGGCATCCGCGTAGTGGATTATAAAACCTCGAAGACCCCCACCAAAGCCAGTGACAGCCTCCAACTGGCGGTGTACTGCATGTTCCTGGCCCAGCACGATGATGGAAAAATCAGCGGCCTGCCCCGGGAGGCCACCCTGCATTTCTTGCGCGAAGCGGAAGAGCCGGAACGGTCGCATAATTTTACCACTGACGATCTGGATAAATACCGGGAGCAAATTGATCTGGTCGTGCAGGGCATTAACGATCAGGAATTCGGTTGTAAAACCGGCTTTCACTGTGCCTGGTGCGATTACAAGCAATTGCTGTGTCCGGCCTGGGAGGAGTAACCACCGGGCTGGCAGACTGTATTAACTTAACCTGTACAATCGCCTGATTTTTCGCTCACTTTCGGGACTCAATGATAAATCCAGTTTTAAATCCCGACGCATTTAGCCTGACCTATTCATCAGCCACGAATGAACACGAAGTTACACTAATATTTATATTCAAATTAGAAGAGCTACTATATGTGCCAAAACTGATATGTTTTTCTGCGAGATCATTTTTTGTAATCATTTGTTTCTTTAACTTTTGTGTTTATTTGTGTAATTCGTGGCGAATAATCCAGGTTAGAAAAAATATCCATAGAGCCCCACGGGTAAAACCGTGGTTCCTATTATATGACCCGCC
>LSCG01000146.1 GCA_001577055.1 Fidelibacterota bacterium TCS56 | reverse complement strand
GATAGTTACTTTTGCTCATTCTGCTGAGAATTTTTTGTTACCTGTTATGGGACAAGAAGAACCTGCTGCAACTGATAATTATTAAGATTGTCACCTCCGTAGACCTACCTGTCGTTAGCGATACCTCATCCATGAGTAAACCGAAATCACTAAATCTGATCAGCTAGAAAAACAACACAATCTCGAATTGCCGGGTAGTGGTAAATTCGATAGCGATTGGATTTGCTGGACGGTGAATCCGTATTAATTCAGTGAAGAATAACCGGGAAAAGGAATGAAACATAAAATTGTTGTTATGGGCGCCGGACTG
Organism: Fidelibacterota bacterium TCS56; assembly: GCA_001577055.1. Taxonomy (GTDB): domain Bacteria; phylum Fidelibacterota; class Marinisomatia; order Marinisomatales; family TCS56; genus TCS56. Next base: position 5,965 of record LSCG01000146.1, on the reverse strand, counting down.
GTGGGTAAGGCCATCGCTATTGATCTGGCGCGGAGACATTTCGTTGTGGCCGTAGACATTAACCGGGATTTACTGGCTGATCTCGAAAATGTTGAGGGAATTAGCGCTGTTGCAATGGATCTGTCGCTACCGGGAGCCATTACCGAAGTAGTGGCCGATGCCGATCTGGTGGTGGGCGCCCTGCCGGGTTTTATGGGCTATTCGTCGGTGGAGCAGGTTATCGCCGCCGGAAAAAATATCGTGGATATTTCATTCTTCCCGGAAGATCCGTTTCCCCTGGATGAACCGGCCAAAAAGCAGGGCGTGACCGCCGTGGTGGACTGCGGCGTGGCGCCGGGGATGAGTAATATTATTCTGGGATACCACAACCAGCAGATGCAGGTGGAAAATTACCGCTGCCTGGTGGGGGGACTGCCGGTACGGCGGCAGTGGCCCTGGGAGTATCAGGCCGTGTTTTCGCCGATTGACGTGATTGAGGAATATGTCCGCCCCGCCCGCTATGTGGAACACGGCCAGTTGGTGGTGCGGGAAGCCCTGTCTGACGCCGAGCTGGTGGAATTTGACGAAGTGGGTACGCTGGAGGCCTGGAATTCCGACGGTTTGCGCTCCCTGGCGAAAACGATGGATGTTCCCAATATGATCGAGAAAACCCTGCGCTACCCGGGATCGATTGAATACCTGAGGGTATTACGAGCCGGGGGCTTTTTCTCTTATGATGAAGTCGAGGTTAAGGGACAGAAAATCCGGCCAATTGACCTGACTGCCAAGCTGGTTTTCCCCCAATGGCAAATGCAGCCCGATGACGAGGATTTCACCGCCATGCAAATCATTGTTGATGGGGTGGAAGATGGCGAAAAGAAGAATTATACTTACGATTTACTGGACCGTTTTGAGCGTGATACCGGAACACCGTCCATGTCCCGGACCACCGGCTACACGGCCACAGCCGTGGCCAACCTGATTTTGGAACAGGGGTACAGCCGCCAAGGGCTGATACCGCCGGAATTCATTGGTGAAAAAGAAAGCGACTTCCGCTTTGTGCTGGATTATTTACATGAGCGGGGCGTGGAATACTCCGTCAAAATTTCCGCAGATTGATAGAATAACTCCTCATTTCAACAACAAACATTTCCGGGTGATAGTCTGCTTAGGGGTGGTAAGCCGATAGAAATACACTCCCGAAGGCAAGCCTGAGCCATCGATGGTGAAATGATTGACGCCGGAGCTTAATTGTCCGGTGTGGAGAACCCGAACCCGAACACCCCTGACATCAAACAGAGCTAATTCAGCCACGGTCTGTTCGGTCAGGTTTACCGTGAATGAGGTGGTGGGATTGAAGGGGTTGGGGTGGTTGGGTGACAGACTATAATCAATTAAGTTATTTGGTTCCGGGTTTTGCGCCGAAGATGGAGGTACTCGCCTGACCACCGCTTTAATAATCAGATCTGATTCGCCAGGTCCAATCCAGCCAGGAGCATCAGGATGTTCCCCGACAATATATGAATATGTATGATCTAATGAATCATGGCTAAAATCAAACATTCCGCAAAACAGAGCCGCACCAGTAATCCAAAATTGGCCGGTTAAGTTTGCCAGGGTGGAGTTTTCTGTAACATCGATATCATACCATTTGGGATGTGAACTGAGAGTGTCGTTAAATAAAACATCGATTTCTTCTATTACTGTTCCTGGTAACTCCAGGCTATCTGTTCTAATGTAAATTGTCTCAACAATATCAGGGAAAGTATCAGCAACCAGAATCTGAATGTTGGTTATTGAGTATTCATCCCAAAGTGTGTCCGGTGTGAAATAGACACCAAGATCAGTTACAATCGCTAAAACCGTAACGGGCTCAGGGGTGTCATCTGGATTAAAGTAATACAACGTATCCAACTCCTGAGAAAAGCCACTGTTGGCGAGGATTGCCAACAGCAGAAGAAAGCTGATAAAATATTTTCGCATAATATTATGGTTTTATTGATTAAGAAATAGCCCCAGGCGTTCAAGCGGTGTAGCCGTACCGTAGAATCATCTCCATCTTATAATCAAATTTTTCTGAAGTCAAGGTGTTTTTGGTAATGATGATTTCCAGTTTAAGTAAGCGGTGTAATTACCTTTACGCAGTACTAAATTATCTGATTACAAACACAAACAGGAGGCAGGCGATGAGGAAGTTTCGGTGGTTTGTTATTGTATTTATTCCGGTTTTATTATTTTCCCAGCCCCGGCCGGTGGCTACCTACTCAATCGTGGCCCTGGATGAAGAAACGGGTCAACTGGGCGTGGCGGTGCAGAGCCACTGGTTTTCGGTGGGATCGGTGGTGCCCTGGGCCGGCGCCGGCGTGGGCGCCGTTGCCACCCAGTCGTTTGTGAAGGTGGATTACGGTCCGGAGGGATTATCCATGATGGCCCATGGTCTTACGTCGGAAGAAGCTCTTAACAGGATGCTGGACACTGACCCGGCGGCGGAAGTGCGGCAGGTGGCCATGATCAGTGCCAACGGTGACGTGGCGGCCCACACGGGAGAGAACTGCATCCAGGCGGCCGGCCATCAAACCGGCAAGAATTACAGCGTGCAGGCCAACCTGATGGAGAATGCCACCGTGTGGCCGGCCATGGCCAAGGCCTACGAGAATGCGGAGGGTGATCTGGCGGACCGCATGCTGGCGGCCCTGGAAGCGGCGGAAGCCGAGGGCGGTGACATCCGCGGGAAACAATCGGCGGCCATGCTGATCGTCAGCGGGAATCCCACCGGCATCCCCTGGAAGGATGTGGTGCTCGATCTACGTATTGAAGATCACCCCGATCCCCTGGACGAGCTGGAACGGCTGATTCGCATTCACCGGGCTTATCAACATGCCAATCAGGGTGATGTTTACGTGGAGAAGGGTGAGACTGAACTGGCCCTGATCGAATATGACAAGGCTGCTCAACTTTATCCGGAAAATCCCGAATTACCGTACTGGACGGCGGTGACGCTGGCCGATGTGGGGCGACTGGATGAAGCGCTGCCAATGTTTAAAGTCGCGTTTGCTGTTGATGAACGCTGGCGTACGCTGACACCGCGGCTGGTGAAATCAGGCTTGTTGCCCGATGACAAGGCCATGATGAAGAAAATCCTGGCCCAATAACAGTAAAAAAATATTTTTCGGGAACCTGGGGCAGGGATGCGGCATTAGACCTCATCTTACAAGCGAATCCTTCAACCCCTCCTCTCTCTCCCTCTCCCCATATTGAGGGATTCGTTTATCCATCCGCCGTATCGGGCGGATGAACCGCACCATAGCCTTGACGAAGTGGCTTCGGCCACGCAGGCGGGTCATGTAAAGGGAACCACGGGTTAGCCGTGGGGCTCCATTAACCTGGCCGTTAAGTTCCACAAAGTATGACTTGGAGGGCCTGTCTCAATATGTTCGCTTAATTGCGATTGACATTGTGAGTGGTTTCAGGTTATATTTCGACCGACCAGTCGGTCAAAATAGAAAGATTTACGATGCACAAAAAAGAAATAATTATCCATGCTGCCGTAAAAGTCTTCGGGCGAACCGGGCTGGAGAGAGGTAAAATCGCCGATGTGGCTAAAGAAGCCGGTATCGGCAAGGGTACGGTTTACGAGTACTTCCGCAGCAAGGAAGAAATCTTCCGCGCGATTGAAAAATACTATATCGACAGTATGATCGAACCGTTGCGGGTTCTGGTTGAAAGCGAGGTTAGTCCCGGGGAAAAAATAATGGAGCTGATGGGCCAGAGCATCGACATGATTCTCCATATGGGGGACGCGCTGTTGATGATTACCGAGATCATGTCCCGGGCGGCCCGCGGCACCTGGCAGGACGCCGATGAAACCCCCATCGCCGATATGTACGCTGAATACCGGGATATTATAATCGAGATATTAAAGGACGGCGTGACCCGGGGTGAATTCCGGGAAATGAATTTTATCGGCATTGCCACCCTGCTGATGGGTTTTATCGATGGACTGGTCTGGCAATACCTGATTATTGGCAAAGGAATGGAATTCGAAAAAGTTAAAGATGAAGCGATTCACTCCTTCATGAAAGGAATTGAAAAATGAAGCGAATAACCCTTGTCGGTTTAGCCATGCTGGCCGGTTTAGCCGCTCAGCAGCCCACGGGGAAATCCGTGTTGGATAAAATTCTTGATCTGATGAATCCGGTTAACGCCCGGGGAATCATGCGCCAGACGATCGAAACCACCTCCGGTCAATTGCGCACGTTTGAGTACGAAACTTTCTCCGGCAATAAAGGCGAAAACCAGTTGATGCGCTACCGGTCGCCGGGGCGGGTGCGGGGCAATGCCATGCTGATGACCGATTTCTCCGATAATATCTGGATGTATAACCGCCGCACCAATCGAGTACGCAAGCTGGCCTCCCATGCCAAGAAACAGAAGTTCGAAGGTTCCGATTTCACTTACGAGGATATGGGATCCGGTGACAGTTGGCGCGAAGACTATTCTCCTAAATTATCCGGTACCGATAAACTGAATGGCGAAAAATGCTGGCTGCTGGAGCTGATTCCGACTAAGGAGGATATGTCATATTCCAAGATGGTGATCTGGTCCCGCTCCGGTGATTTTTTTCCGTTGCAGATCGATTATTATGATGAGAATCAGGTTTTTACCAAATCGCTGCTGCTGGAGGATATCCGTGAAATTGAAGGTATCCTGACGCCTTTTAAAATGACAATGAAAAATCATCTGGAAAACACCCAGACGGTTATGGAATATGTTGAAGTCACTTACGATGTCACCTTTGATAAAAACTTCTTCAGCGAACGGAATTTGAAGAAATAGGACGATTATGCGCCAAACGTTAATACTACTGATATTGATCGGCGGACTGATAGCCCAGATGGACTGGTTCGGCTATTATGAAGCGGAAGCCGATTATCTGAAATTACCCGACCGACAACTGTATTTCGGTTACCATAAATTCCGCCTGGACCTGGACTCCACGCCGTCGGATCGCATCCGGGTGGGCGCCAACCTGATCTATAAATATTATGATGGCACCACCAGTTTAAATTTCATGGAGTTTATCGATCAGTCATTCTGGCCGGAAATGCCGGTTTTGAATGAACAGGGCCAGGCAGTACTCGACAGCGCCGGCGTACCGTTGACCTATGTGTTGGAGGAATTTCCCTTCCAGTTTAGCGATACCCTGTTTCTGGATAATGCCTTCCTGAAATTGCACCACGACCGTTTTGATCTGACCCTGGGCCGCCAGCAGATTCCCTCCGGTGTGGGCTATGCCTGGAACCCCACCGATTTGTTTAATCAGAAAGACATCATGGATCCGACTTATGAAGATACGGGCGTGCCGGCCACGCGGATCGATATTCCCCTGGGCTATAACACTACCCTTACCGGCATTATTCAGCCGGAAAAATCCTGGAATACTTCCACCCAGTATTACCAGTTTAAGACCGGGGTGGGGCATTTTGACGTATCGCTGCTGTATGGCAAGACCGTTTATTCGGAGGTCGGCCTGCTTTCCGGTTCGCGCTGGCAGCGTGATCTGGCGGGATTCAATCTGGAAGGGGAATTACTGGGTCTGGGCACGCGCGCCGAGCTGGCGGTGAACCGCCTGGATCACAACAGCGATGACTTGCAATATGAATACATTTTCGGCGGCGATTACACTTTCGAAAATTCGCTGTATCTGCTGGGGGAATATTATCATAATGATTTCGGGGTTACCGTGGCAGACACGGATTTCGATGATTATTTCATCACCCTGTCCGGCGTCCGTAAAAGCCTTAATCAGAATTATTTCTTTCTGATGGCCATGTATCCCCTCACCGATTTGATCGCGGGGACGGTTTTCGGCATTGCCAATTTTGATGACGGCAGCCTGGCGATCAATCCCCAGTTGGTCTATTATATTTTTCAGGATGTGGAAATGAGCCTGATGACTTCGCTCTTCGTGGGTGAAGACCGGGAT
>LSCG01000145.1 GCA_001577055.1 Fidelibacterota bacterium TCS56 | reverse complement strand
TCAGTATCGGTGCCAATGGCCTTTTCCGGGACGATAAAATCGATGCGGTGCAGCAGGGCGGCTTTTTCCAGCAGGTAATTGGCGCTGGTCTCGATCCCCGGGGCGATGGCGCCGCCGATGAAATTCCCCTGTTCGTCCACCACGTCATAGGTAGTGGCGGTGCCGAAATCAATTACGATGGCCGGCTGACCGTAAAGACGCGCCCCGGCGTATGAATTGGCAATCCGGTCGGCGCCTACTTCCCGGGGTGCCGCCACCTGGAGCTTGATTCCCAGTGGCAGATCACCGGTGACTTCCAGGGGCTCGATTTTTAAATATTTGGTGCCCATTTTGCGATACACAAAGGTCAATTTGGGGACAACGCTGCCGATAACTACCCCGCGTAACGCCTGCAAATCTATATTATAAGTCTGGGCCAGTTGCTGAAAAACCACCCAGCTTTCGTCGATCGTCCGCGATTCCTCGCTTTTCAGGCGCCAGCTCTCCAGCAGTTGCCCATCGGCAAATAAGCCGAAAACGGTGTTAGTATTACCCACATCAATTGTTAAAATCATTTAACACTCCCGCAATCTTTGCATTTGTCCGCTGTTGATGATTTTGATTGTCCTATCGACTTCAATTCGGGCGGCACCCGCTTGATTGATACCGACAAATTTACCGGTAATTTGGTTATTATCAGTCATCAGGGTAACCTTTTTCTCCTGCCAGGCGGCCAGTTGCCGCCAGGTGCTGATGATCTCGGAATTTCCCATTGATTCGCCGGCCTGATAGTTTTTCATCAGGCGGACGCACAGATTCTCCCGGCTGTTACGCCGTCCGGTTTCGTTCAGCAGGGAAGTGGATTGGCTCCTGATCGGCTCCGGGTATTGACTGATATCATCGTTTATATTCAGCCCGATGCCTGTCACCAGGGCGGTGATACGTTCCTGAGAAATCCGGCTTTCGCACAGAATACCGGCGATTTTGTGGTCATTGACCAGGATATCGTTTGGCCATTTTAAGGCAGGTGCCAGTCCGTATTCACTTAACGTGTGTGCTACGGCGATGCCGGCCCTTAGCGGGAGCAGTCCGCTGTCTCCGACGGCTAAATCGCAGCGCTGAAATATCGAGCAAGTCAGTCCCTGCCCCGGTTGGGACAGCCAGCGGTTGCCGCCGCGCCCGCGCCCCTGGGTCTGCTCATCAGTGATAATCAGCGCCGATGACGGACAATCATCAGTGGCCAGTTCCCAGGCCAGCGCATTGGTGGAACCCAGTCGCGGAAAATAATGGAATTCCCAGTCAGGGAAGGCTTGTTGTATAAGTGACCGAAGCGCTTCGGTATCGAGCACGGGTTAGATGAAAAATAATTTCAACTGGATAAACGTGAGGAAAAATCCCAGTAATGAACCGACGATGACCTGAGCCGGAGTGTGGGCTTTCAACATCACCCTCGAAGTACCAACCAGGGCGGTCAGCGTCATCATGGGCCAGGCCCCGGCGTTCCATAAGGTCCACAGGGCCGCCAGGGGCCCGGTCAGACCGGCGGCGTGGAAGGACACCTTCCAGTAGCGGGTAATCAGCATCATAATCAACAGATTGGTGATGCTGCAGAATACCAGTCCCCGCGTGAGATTATTAGCCTGCATGGTTTCCAGAAAGACATAGGCGATGGCATAGGAGACCAGACTGATCAGCAGCGGCGTGAAACGCTGTTCGCGCAGGGAAACATCCAGATCGGTGATTTTCTTCTTGGCGCGCAAAATCAGCAGCGTAATCAGCGGTACCAGCGAGGCGAAGAAAAAAGCCGTCAGCCAGATCAGCATGCGATTACTGCCGTTGATTCCGGCCTGCACCACCAGGATCGCCAGGGCGCCCGGGGCCACCACAACCGGACTGAAAATATAGGAGATCAGTTTGGCCATGGAGATCATTTAGCTGCAGGGATCCAGTTTTTGGCGTAATTTGATTACCATGCCCGGTTTCAGTACTCCCGCGTTGCCTTCCAGCACGTCTTCATTGTCCATGTACAGAATTATCCATGCCAATTCATTACCAAAAACCGTGCCAGCGATTGACCATAAAGTCTGGCCCTCAGCGACGGTATAATCATAGAATTCCACCGGACAATTTTTAGCTTCACCGGCCGGTTTCAGCAGGTCGAGGAAATGGTAGGGATAAATCAAATTGGGATTCTCGCCGATCTCTTCCCGGTTCCAGCGATAGATTTGCTTCCACATCAGCCAGTCACCGTATTCCTGTTTGGCGATTTTGGACAGGAAATCACCGCGCTTGATCATATAGTCTTCGAAAACGCTGTCGGCCAGGACCACTTCAGGTTTGGGGTGTTCGGGGGTGACGGTGAGTTCAGCCTGGGCCGGAGGTTCTTCCACCGGGAGTTCTTCCGGCAGCGGTTCTTCTTCCGGCGCAGCTTCTTCCACTACTTCCATCGTGTCGGCCGGTTCGACTTCGGCCACGATCTCGGTGGTCGTGTCAACTTCAACCACTTCGACAGTATCTTCGGCAGTATCAAAAGTCATCTCCGGGTCTTCGGTGGTGACCGCTAGCCGGTCCGTATCCTCACTGGGCTGCTCCTGGGGCGGGGGTTCCGGCGTAACCAGATCTTCGGTTTTCTTGGCACAGGATACCAGCAAAGCCGCGGAAAATAAAATTGTAAAAAATCTGATGGTTGGTATTTGATAATTTTTCTTCATTGCATTCGGTTCTATGTGAAACGGTGAATTTAGTTCACCGGAATTTATACATCGTCACTTGATGGTGACCATGAAATTAATCACGTTGATTGGAGAAACCCCAATAAATTGCGCTGTCAGGCCGGATGGAAATCGCCGAACACGGCGCGCAGGGCGTCGGCGATTTCGCCCAGCGTGCAGCGGGTACGCACGCACTCGATGATGGCCGGCATCAGATTGTCGCTGGTGTCAGTCCGCTGTTGCAAATCAACCAGGCGTTTCTGGCAGAGATCATCGTCCCGGTGCTTACGGAAATTTTGCACATGTCGGACTTGTTTTTCTACCGAGGCCACATCGATTTTAGTCAGTTCCGGTTCATTGCTGTCGTCTGCGGCGTATTTATTGACGCCGATCACCACCCGATCGCCGTTGTCAATGGCCCGCTGATACTCGTAGGCACTGCGACCGATCTCATTCTGTATCCATCCCTGTTCGATAGCCTTGACCGCCCCACCCAGCTCGTCAATTTCGCCGATTAATTGTTCCGCTTCCGCCTGCAGAGTATCGGTTAATTCCTCCACCACGTAACTGCCGCCAAAGGGGTCAGGGTGGTCCGGAATGCCCGATTCTTCCGCAATGATCTGCTGGGTGCGCAGGGCCAGGCGCGCCGCTTCTTCGCCGGGCAGCGCCAGCGCTTCATCGCGGCTGTTGGTGTGCAGGGACTGGGTTCCGCCCAGCACGGCTGACATGGCCTGGATGGTGGTGCGGACGACATTATTATCGATTTGCCGGGCCGCCAGAGTCGATCCACCGGTCTGGGTGTGAAACCGGCAGAACTGTGCCTTGGGATTTGTGGCGCCGAATCGGTTTTTCATGATCGTGGCCCACAGGCGGCGGGCGGCGCGGAATTTGGCGATTTCGGTGAGAAAATCATTATGGGCGTTGAAGAAAAATGACAGTCGGGCGCCGAAGGTGTTGATATCCAGTCCGGCGGCCAGCGCCGCTTCCACATAGGCAATGCCGTTGGCCAGGGTGAAGGCCAGCTCCTGGGCGGCGGAGCTGCCGGCTTCACGAATGTGGTACCCGGAAATCGAAATCGTATTCCACTTGGGTAACTGCCGGGCGCAAAATTCGAAAATATCCGTTACCAGGCGCATGGATGGCGCCGGCGGGTAAATATAGGTGCCCCGGGCAATGTATTCTTTGAGAATATCATTCTGGATGGTGCCGCGCAATTTTTCCGGGGCTACACCCTGTTCCTCAGCCACGATGATATAATTGGCCAGCAGAATGGCGGCGGTGGAATTGATCGTCATCGAAGTTGAAACCTGATCCAGGGGAATATCCTGAAAAAGGGTACTCATATTATCAACGGTTGCAATGGGTACGCCCACCCGGCCAACTTCGCCGGTGGCCATGGCCGCGTCCGAATCGTAGCCGATTTGCGTGGGCAGATCGAAAGCCACCGACAGGCCCATCACGCCCTGATCCAGCAGGTAACGGTAACGCCGGTTGGATTCCTCGGCTGAAGTAAAGCCGGCATACTGGCGGGTGGTCCACAGGCGGGACCGGTACATTTCAGGATAGATGCCCCGGGTAAACGGGTATTCCCCCGGTTTTTCGATCATCTGATGTTACGCTCCTGTTTGATGTGCTGATAGGCGTCGTTGACGGCCTTGAATTTTTCTTCAGCCAGCTTCTGCAGGTCGGGTCCCAAATGGGCCACTTTGTCAGGATGATATTTACTGGCCATTTTGCGGTAGGCGCGTTTGATTTCATCCTCGCCGGCGCCGGAATCGATCTCCAGAATTTTGTAATCGGCGTCATTATCGCGCTGGAACATGGCCCTGATGGAATCAAAATCATGCTGATTGATATTCAGGTAGCCGGCAATTACGAGGATGATTTCGATTTCCTGCGGGTGAATATTGCTGTCCGCCTGGGATAATCCGAACAGGACGTGGATTAACTGCAAACGGCTGGGGTGGTCCATGGAGCGGCTGATCTGGCGGCAGACATCGCGGAGGGGATAGTCCTGCTCCAGAATATCACGGAATAACAGCATCAGGTCGCGCACATCCTGCCGGGGGAATTGGCGGCCCAGGAAATTCCGCACATAGTCCAGCTCCGACTTCAGCATCTGGCGGTCGGCCTTCATCACATGGGCAAATAATACCAGCAGGGCCACGGCGAAATCACCGGGCTTGGTACGGGCGGAATAATCACTACTGCGGAAACCCCCTATGAAATTGGAGCTGCCGTCGCGGTTACTCTGTTCGTTCATCGTGGCCAGGGCAAAACCGATAATCCCGCCGATCGGCCCACCCAGGACCCAGCCCAGGCCGCCCCACAGTAAGCGTTTTCCCATTCTCATTGGCGTTTATTCTCCTTCAATTCGCAACAGGATATCCCCCTTGTTTTTAGACATCCCAATTTCGGCAAAGATTTCTCCTACCCGACCACTCCGGGTGGATAATATCTCATTTTCCATTTTCATCGCTTCCAGAATCAGCAGCTTGTCATTGGGTTGAACCGGATCGCCGGGCCGGACAAAAATCTGTTTTACCAATCCGGGAATCGGTGAAATGATATTTTGCGAGGAGCCCTCGGCGGTGCTGTTTAAGCCAAATTTTTCCAGCAGAATTTCAGTTTCATCCTGCAACTGCACGCAGTAGGACTGCTGATCCAGGGTGATGCGGTAACCGCCGTCCTTTTCCGTCAAACTGAGGTAATGGGACTTATTATTAATTATCAGGGAATAGGAAAATGGGCTCAGGCGGCGGCAGTCGATCATGTGGTTGGTGTCATCCACCTGGACGGTAAAAGCGTCGCTGGTTTTTTCAACGGTCAGATTCAGTTCCAGGTCTTCGATCAGCGCTTTGAATATCATTGAAGTTCCCGGCTGCGGCCGCTCAATTTCCAGGAAGACAACTGCTGGGATCGGGAATTGGTGCCATTTGTTTTAACATTCAGCAAACGGTGGAGGGCCGCCGCCATGGCAGTGGTACACCGTTGCCCGCGGGCGCCGGCCTGTTTCTGCTTCACCAGGTTGTCCAGCTCACGCTCGATGAAATGGGTGTTGTAATTCCCCCGGCGGAAAGCCTGATTTTCCATCACTGCCAGGCAGAAGGGAATTACGGTTTCCACGCCAACCACATGGAATTCCGACAAGGCCCGGAGCATGCCCGAGATCGCACCGTCCCGGGTGGATCCATGGACAATCAGTTTCCCCAGCAGAGGATCGTAGAACGGTGTTACTTCTTCGCCCACCCGCAGACCGTGATCCAGACGCACGCCGAAACCGTCGGGCAGGGCCAGTTCATGGATTTCCCCCACCGAGGGCGTAAAGCCGTTGAATCCGTCTTCGGCATAAATACGGCATTCAATCGCATGACCGTTGAAATGGATATCTTCCTGCCGGTGTTCCAATTTTTCACCGGCGGCAATCAGAAGTTGCTGACGTACCAGATCTATGCCGGTAATGGCCTCGGTGACCGGATGTTCTACCTGCAGGCGGGTGTTCATTTCCAGGAAATAAAAATTCTGTTGCCGATCCACCAGGAATTCAACTGTTCCGGCTCCTTCATAATTCACGGCTTTGGTCAGGTCAACGGCCG
>LSCG01000144.1 GCA_001577055.1 Fidelibacterota bacterium TCS56 | reverse complement strand
TGGTTGTGAAAGACCTGGAATTTGATGCTCAGGGCAATTTATGGGTGGCGGATACCTATTCTACCGAAAGATTGATTCCTTTCCATGTGCGTAGTGCAGCAGGTGAATGGGGCCATTTTCCCGCGGAAGAAAGCAGTCGGACCTTGGGGCTGGGAACCGATGCCATCGCTTTTGACCAATTTGGCAGAGTTTGGATTGGTTCCCTTTTATTGGGTGAATATCCCGGGGAAGTCACCAATGGAGGGCTGGCAGTATTGGAATACGCCGGTGAACCAGTGACACCCTCTTCGGTCAACTGGACGCTGGAACGGGACGCAGAGAATATTTGGTCAATTGCTATTTCCAGCGACAATCAAATTTTCATTTTATCTCCCGATGGACTGAACTGGGGAAGTATTAACAATAACATGACCAATCCGCTGGTAAATGAAAGCACAGCCCGGTTCCCCAATATCATTTATGGTGAGGGTGCCCGGGTTAAATTGGATGCCAACGAAAATATTTGGACCACCTCTACTGAGAATGGTTTAAATATCCTCATGAAAAACACCAGTTACTGGCCTGATATTGCAGGTTTAAGAGCCGATAATTCGTTGCTGCTGTCCGATAATGTGACAGATTTGGAATTCAATACTGAACGCGGATTGGCTTATATTACTACTAAGCTGGGTCTGAGTGTGATGCGGATTCCCTTTGCCGATCCGACAGACGGTAACAATTTGACTATCTTTCCCAGCCCATTTAATATCCCTGCGGATAAACCACTGGTGATCAATGGATTACATCCTAATGACCAAGTGAAGATTATGGATTTGTCAGGACAGGTTATCCGCACCTTGACCACAAATTCGGCATCGACTGGCAGTTATCAAATATTATGGGATGGCCGGAATAATAACAACGAGTTAATTGGAAGTGGTGTATATCTTATTTTTGCCTATAATTCCAGCGGTACGAGGGTTATTGAAAAAATAGCCGTTGTTCATCATTAATTCTGAACAACAGCGGAACTATACATATCTACTATACCCCGCACTAGAAATGGTATCGCTAATATAAAATAGGAAATGTCAAATGCGTTGCCGAAGACGGCTTGTGACCAACCGGAGATAATGATCTCCTTTATCATCGCAACAAGTACAATCAAAAACATTATGATCCCCAATCGCTGATAGAATTGGGTTTTATTTTGTGTCTTAAAAAACACCAAAATGGTAATCGCAAATACTGATAACAGTAGTGGTAAATTTAAGAAGCCAGCCTGCAGAGTTATAGGATTGAATTTCATGAATAATGACAGGTCCCAGATCACCAACGGTATTATCGTGACGGCAAAACCAAATATAATCATTGCTCCCTGAATAATAAATGTGTGCAGGTCCCGCTGTCGAAGATATTGAAAAGTTAAAAAAGCCAGCAGTGGCACGGCAGTAATTGCGCGGGTTGACAATATCAGACCGCCGATAAAGCCGGCGAGCAGACTATTTTTCTGCGAACGATATTGTTGTTCGGCCCATGACAAATAAATGATGATTATTGTCATGTTAAAGCAAAGAGTACTGCGCGTTGCGATCTCCCACCAAATGGAAGGGGACAATAATAGACATAACAACACTAATATCTTGCTGTTATTATCTTTTTTCTCCAAACCACCAAAGAAATAAAACCCTAAAATGCCCGCCAGTGATAATAATCCCACTTCACCGGTTAAATGAAATGGTAAAGCCAGCAGGAAATACACTGGTAGTGGTCCTGGTGGATTGTCATGGATAGATCGAGCCGCATAGGGAAACTCACCATTAAACATTGCCTGCCAGAACGAATCGATAACACTCCACCGGTCCACATTCAGCCCTTCAATTGGAATCCCGATCAATATGATTACAGATACAATCAAATAAATAAACAAAATAATATTAAGCTTTTGGCTGGTGAAACGGTTCCGGAATCGATGATGAAGATAACATATCACAATCGGAAAAAGCACACAGAATATCACTGCCGGAATAACCGCTTGTGGTATAATGCGCGCTCCGTATTTATAGATAAACAGTCCGTTAATCAGGCTCAGGGTGATGAGGACCGGATTTACGGCCGAAAGTCGATTCAAAACCGGACCAGTGAATATTTAACCAGACCAATTCGATCCAGGAAATAACATATGGATATCCACATACAACCTAGACCATATTTTATACTGCGGATAAAATTGATTGAACTGGCCTCAGGAAAATATTTTGTTGGACAGGAAATTTCACCAATTCTGTACTTACTGGCAATTGCTTGGACAAGAAGTTGATTATCGAAGATGAAATCATCGCTGTTTTTATTAAAAGGAATTCGGGTAAGTAATTCCTTGCTGTAAGCCCGATATCCGGTGTGGTATTCGGATAGTTTTTTCCCTACTAACAAGTTCTGGGTGAAGGTCATCAGCCGATTGCTTATGTACTTATAAAAAGGCATCCCGCCTTTCAGGGCGCTGTCACCTAAAATCCTTGATCCAAGCACCAAATCATAGACACCATAGGCGATCATGGCCGCCATGCTCACAATCAATTTGGGTGTATATTGATAATCGGGGTGAAGCATAATTATTATATCGGCTGACTTTTCCAGAGCCTGTTTGTAACCGGTTTTCTGGTTAGCGCCATAACCACGATTTTCCAAGTGCAGATAAGAATCTATTGGTAGTTCCCGGGCAATTTGATAGGTATCATCGGTTGAGGCATCATCCACTAAAATTATTTGATCAACTACGTCGACAGGAATCTCCGCGAAGGTCATTTCCAGTGTTTTGCCCGCATTGAAGGCTGGCAGGATTATACAAATGTTTTGCCCGTTGATCATTCAGATCTCAGTGGGTAATACTAGCTCTTCGGCGGTTCTATAAATTCGGGCATCAGGCCGAAATTGCCTTCCAGCTCGTCGGCGATACTGCGGATCAGTTTTTTGCGTTGGGCATAAGGCATGAAGGCACTTTTCATGGCCGTGATGGTGATTTCCCTGAAATCGTAGCGGCTGAAACCGAAGTATTTATTGGCAATGATGAATTCGTTGGTGAGGGTGGTGTTCGACATGAGCCGATTGTCAGTGTTGAGGGTGATCCGCAATCCCTGATCGTAATAGAATCTCACCGGATGGTAGCGCATACTCTTGATGGTATGCGTCTGGTAATTCGAGGTTAAACAAATTTCCAGCGTGATCCGGTGATCATTGACATAATTCAGCAGATCCTTGTCTTCCTTCAAACGTGTTCCGTGACCTATTCGATGGGCGCCGCAGTAATGCAGGGCCTGATGGATGGATGCGGGGCCGAAGGCCTCCCCGGCGTGAATCGTGGCGTTGATATTATTATTCAGCACCAGGTAAAAAGCCTCACGGTGATCTTTGGCCGGGAAATTTTCCTCAGCCCCGGCCAGGTCAAAACCGATCACACCCTTGTTTTTGAATTTCAGGGTTAATTCGGCCAATTTCAGCGATTTTTCCGGTGAAATATTGCGGATTCCGCATATGATGATCCCCGAACTCACACCGAAATCATGTTCACCCCGCCGCAAGCCCTTGTGTACGGCTTTGATCGATTCTTCCGGCGTCATGCCCCGATCGCTGTGCAGGATCGGTGAATAGCGTACCTCGATGTAACGGACATTCTCCTCCGCCACATCCTGGATTAATTCATAAGCCGTCCGTTCGAGTCCGTAGGGGGATTGTAAAACCGATAGAGAATGCTCAAACAGCTCCAGGTACTCATTCAATGATTTGAAGCGACCCGGCGGTGACATGATTTTCTGCAACTCGACGGGATCGGTGGAGGGCAGTTCGACTTTACCCCGCCGGGCCAGATCGATCATGGTGTCGATCCGCAGGCTGCCATCCAGATGGCAGTGCAATTCCACCTTAGGCAGCCTTTTCAGCAGTTCGGGATCCAGTGTCATTTGTTATTGCTTGCCACGCGATACAGCCAGAAACAAATACCACCCAGTACCAGCAGTCCCGGCCAGTAGGTCAGGGGCGCCTCGGAAAAGAGGGCGTATTCGGTTGGCAGGGACCAATGGAACAGTTCGTTCAGCATCAGCGGTACCGCCAGCAGAATGCCGATTAAAGCTTCCCCGGTGATCAGACCCGAGGCAAACAGCAAGCCTTTCTGGTTGATGTCATCCTTACCGTGGGGCGACAGTTTACCGATGGTCATATAGGACAGCAGTCCGCCGATGAAAATCGGTGTGGACAAACTGAATGGCAGATATGTGCCCACTGCCACCGCCAGTATTGGGGTACGGAAAGTGGAACCGCGGCGTTCCAGATATTTATCCAGGCTGATGATGACGATAGCCATGATACAGCCGATGATGATCAGATTCCAGGGCAGGTCCTGGTTGAAGACACCGCGGGCGATATTGGCCATCAAACTGGCCTGGGGCGCTTCCAGGGCGTGCCCCTGTAGATCAGGTGCCAGGTGCGCATCCCCGCCGATACCATATTTTTTATGCAGCATCCACAGGACCGGCATCATCACGAATGAACCGGAAATGACGCCCACGGCCTGCATTATCTGCTGTTTCCAGGGAGTAGCTCCAACAATATAGCCGGTTTTCAAATCCTGTAAATTATCGCCGCCGATGGCCGCCGCGCAGCAGACTACCGCGCCGATGAAAATCGCCGCCGCCGGTCCCACGTTCACCCCGCTTTTATACAGGATGAACAACAGTAATGAAGAGGATAAAACCGTGGCGATAGTTACTCCCGAAATCGGATTGTTGGAAGACCCCACCAGTCCGGCCATATAAGAAGCCACCGCCGAAAACAGGAATCCGGCGATCAACATCAGTACCGCCATAAAAGCTGACAGAACTATGCTGTGTACCACGGAAATATAGATAGCGAAAATTGGAATTAAGGAAAACAGCAAGGCGATGCCCACCCATTTAATCGGTGTATCCATTTCGGTGCGCTCAACGTTGCCGCCATCCTGTTGACGCATTTTTTCATAGGTATCGATTCCTGATTTAATACCCCGGGCCAGCGAGGAGCGCAGACTGATCAGGGCCCAGAGGCCACCCACGATCATGGCGCCCACGCCGATATACTTAATTACGTTATTGTGCAGCCAGGCCACCGCATCGGCCGGAACGGCCAGGTCCGCTGCCGGAATCTGATCCAGATATCCCGGCGCCAGCAACGGCAGGAATATCCAGCGACCGATGACGCCGCCACTGAATACCAGCAGCGAAATATTCAAGCCGACGATATAGCCGACCGAAATCAGGGCCGGTGATAAATTGAGCTGGAAACTGGCGAAGGAGTTGCCAATCCTTTTGGTGGCAGTCATAATATCCGCCCAGAGGACCATGGCCGATTCCCCGGCGATTTTGAAAAACGCTCCCGCCAGACTGGCCTGCACCAGGTATTTCAGTCCCGTGGCACCGGATTCCCCGGTGGAGAGCACCTCGGCGGTGGCAATACCTTCCGGAAATTGCAGGTTTTCCTCCACGATCAGGGCGCGGCGCAGGGGAATGGTGAACAAGACACCGATTAAGCCCCCGGTAGCGGCAATCCCCGTGATAGTCCAGTACTGCCCGAAACCGAATTCGCCCCAGTAATTCATCAAAATCAGGGAGGGGATGGTAAATATGACACCGGCCGCCAGCGATTCCCCGGCCGAGGCGGCAGTCTGGACAATATTATTTTCCAGAATATTGGAGCGGCGGAATAATTTTAATACCCCCATGGATATAACGGCAGCAGGGATCGATGCCGACACGGTCATTCCGGCGAATAATCCCAGGTAGGCGTTGGCGCCAGCCAGAACCACGGAAAGAATAATGCCCAGCAGTATAGCTTTCAGTGTAATCTCAGGCAGGTTGTTCTTGGACATGGATACTCCTCTGTTTATCGGCACGGAAGCTAGGCAAATTCGCCCACAATCGGCAAGCGCGGGATGACACCTGGAATGATGGAGTGTTGGAGAAGCAGTCCGAGGGACTTCCTTCCGCAATCGGATTATCTTTGGGAGACTGGAGGCGGGAGACCGGAGAATGGATAAAACCATGCAGGGGTAAAATGATTATGGCTTTTGAGAATTGATATCAGAACAAGGGGCAACGAATGTTGATTTTTGAAGTGATTTATCCGGTGCGTTCTTGGAATTTCACAAATCGTTAATCCATGTTGGGTGTTCGGTTCGACCCCTTCAGGGTCGCTTTATCATTCTTCCTCAAACCGGTGGTTGCACCACCGGTTATTCACATTCAATCCCTGCGGGATTGTCCAACAACGCATGGACTATTGAAAGCAATATCGATTTTCGTAGGGGCA
>LSCG01000143.1 GCA_001577055.1 Fidelibacterota bacterium TCS56 | reverse complement strand
CTAACTAACCAACCGAGTAGCCGGCAGTGGTACATATTTACCAGTCGGAGCCCAAGGAAAAATAGTACTGAGGACGCGAATAGCCGTTGTGGTTAACATCCCAGGCCGTATCGATCCGCAGCAGGGCAAACCCGAAATTAATTTTTACCCCGTAGCCGAAACTGGACACCCGGGGACTGAAATGTCCGGGAATCTGGCTGCCGTATTTATCCTGTAATAATGAACCGCCGTCGAATTCGTCCCATTCATCCCATGCGGCGCCAATATCGGCGAACACATGCCCGCGAATATTACCTAAAATGATTTTCAAGGGGAAGCCCAGGGCAAAATAATTGATGAAGGGGAAACGAAACTCCAGGTTGGCCAGCGCCACATTGGTGCCATATCGTTCGTAATACCGCGTGCCGCGCAATGGCATGGCGAACACCGAGAAATAGGCCTCTTTCAGCATGTTCTGCACCTGGTCGCCATCCGTATTGAGAATACCTTGTCGATAGCTGCCCGAGTCTTTTTTACCGTTGGTTTCGCCATAACCGTAAATCCAGTTGGGGACGCCCCCCAGCATAAATTTCTGGGCATCGGCGCCGAAACTGGTGCCCAGCAGTAAGCGGCCGGCCAGCGAGTAATCACGCTTGAAACGGAAATAACGGCGCGTATCCAGGGTGATACTGTGAAACGCCAGGCCGTTTTTACCGGTTTTCGGGCTGGTAATAAGACGAATATTCTGACGGAAACCGTCCACCGGGCCGGTGGCACCATACACTGCGTTATCGTACACCCAGCTCACACCGGGTATAATCGAATTCAGATAAGTCTCACTGGTGGTTACCAGATCAGAAGCGGATACCCGCAGTAATTGGGAATATTTGACCTGGCTCCACGTCAATTCCGCCTCGAGGCGATTAAACCGGTTGAGCGGAAAGGAGACGCCCATGCCCACACCATAATTACGCAATTGACTGAAGTTCACATATCCATCACCGAAAAGGTTGGCGGTGTGAAACCCGGTAACGTACAGGTCCCAGCGGCGTTTCAGATATCCATAGGTAAAGAAGTAATCACTGTTCTCCAGATTGATCACCAGTTCGGTACCAATCACAATCTGGTGATCGCCGAGAATATCGCTGAACAAAAACAGGGTATTCCCGGAATAACCAAACACATTGCTGAAGGTGGCCTGCCCGTTGACTAAATCCAGTGAAAACCGGGTTTTATAGGCGCGGGAAATATATTCACCATCTTCCGTATGAGTGCTGTCGTATGATAGCTCGGTGACCGGATCGCTACTGGCGTAGGAAGCATTATTATACTGCTGATATTCTTCCGCAAAAATATAACTTGAAAAATCGCGACCCGCCCCATCACCGGTACGGGACTGCTTCTGGCGCGAGATTCGTAAATCAGCCAGGGACTCGTCCTCACTGCGCGTCAAGTGAAACTTGGTCGGTTCCACGGTCACCGCCTCTAACTCCAAGGGATTGGAAATGGTGTAAACATCCCAACCCCAATTGGAATAACCGGCAAAGGTCAGCGTGCGGTCGTCAGCAGACAAACTGATTTGATAAGTCCCGGTAAGCACGTTCGTTACGGGATAATGTTCATTGATGGCAGGATCGTAAAAATGGATATTGGAAATACCATTATAATCGGAGGTGTACAATATGATTTCACTGGTATTGGACCAGATCGGATAATTTTCATTATAGTCGGTATCGGTAATTCGCTGCCGCTCACCGCTGTTCAAATCAATAGTATAAATATCGGTCTGTGAATAATCCAGTTCGGCCATGTGGATGGATTCGGCCGTGGAACTACAGTCGCAGTAATCGGAAACAAATGCGATGCGTTTGCCATCGGGACTCCAGCTTGGTTCCGAATCGGAGAAAATATCATCAGTGATGTTTTGCAGATCACCACTTTCCAGAGTATATACGAAGATATCGCTGGCCCGTCCCTGGTTACCCACAAAGGCAATTTTATCACCTGAAGGACTCCAGGCTGCCGTGAACAGTCCATCCATTTCAATCAGGATTTTTTCCTTCTTTCCACTTTCAACATCAACAATATAGAATACATCGTTTTTACCGGCTTTGGCGGCGATGATCACCTTATCTCCTGCCGGCGACCAGGATACTCCCGGCTGCAGCCATTTCAACTCTTCGAAATCCACCGACCGGTTACCCTTAACCAGGGTTTCAATATGTTCACCATTGATGGCATCAATCATGATGATATCCGCATAACCGCTACGATTGGTGAGCATCACAATTTTACTGCCATCCGGTGATATCGTGGGAGCGATGTTGTAGAAACTGCCGTCCTCTTTATGATCGGTCAACCGCTTGGCAATTTCTTCGATTTCATCCCGGCCGGTAATATCCCCCCAGTACTCACGTTTCAAATATTTGTGCCACTGATCACTCAAATCTTCAAAATCCATGCCCATGGCCTTACGAAAACCAACCTCCGCATCCTGGCTGCGCTTCATTGCCAGGAAAATCTCGCCGATTTCCTCCCGGCCGTATTTTTCCGCCAGAAAACGCCACACCGATTGTCCCCCTTTATAGGCAAAATAATAATTCAATTCCTCCATCGTCGGGATGTATTCGTTGATCGCCAGGTCCCGTAATATCATATCGGCATTGGTATCCCAGTTGGAGGACAAATATTCCGCCAGCCCCTCATTGGCCCACAACGGAATATTCAGGCGCACCCGGCCGGAAATTATCGACTGAATACTCCCGCCATATACCATATCATTGACAACCGCGTGTACCAGTTCATGATGGATGGTATGGCGGAATAACTCGTAATTACCTTCGAAGGGGACGACGACGCGGTTTTTGAACAATTCCGTAACTCCCAGAATTCCCTCCTGCATATATGTCCAGACCACATTAGTCTGTTGAAAATCATTATGGGAATGATAAATAATGATAGAGACTCGCTTGTTCAGCTCCCACCGTAAATGCTTGGAAATCTGCTCGTAGGCTTCTTCCGACACATCGGCGGTAAATTCCGCCAGCGGTTTTTCCTCACCATAATAATACACGTCAAAATGGGGAGATTCGATATAACTCCAGTCAAAATCGCGGTATTGCACTTTATTCTGGCCAAATGATTGACCAGAAAGCATGGCGCTTAATAATACCAGTCCGGCACAAAGTGTTTTCATCATAGAACACCTAACGAATAGTTCGTAATTGAGGTTCCTACCTATATCTTTGACAAAAGATACACTTGCCAGATAATACTGTCAAGCAATAGCCGATGAGCGGTAGACAATTTAATTGCCAATGCCCTGCCGAATAACTTAGTTTTCATAGGTATGGACTTGCCCCTGTTTTTCATTTCCGACATTCACCTGTTGCTTAATCCCAATGGTGGTGAAGCTGGCCGCCAGCAGCGCCTATTCCGTTTCCTTGATCATGTACAGGCAAGCGGTGGTACCTTATTCATTGTCGGTGACTTATTCGATTTCTGGTTCGAGTACAAGCAGGTCATGCCCAAAGTTTATTTCCCGTTTCTCACCAAACTGTATGCCCTGAAAGAATCGGGCACGGAAATTAACTACCTGCTGGGCAATCATGACTACTGGGTCATGGATTTTATCACCGATACCCTCATGACCAACACCTATTTCGACGATATTTCATTTGAAGCCAATGGCAAAAAATTCTACATTACCCATGGTGATGGCCTCTTGTCCTGGGATCGGGCTTACCGGGTATTGAAGCGCATGCTGCGCAATCCTTTATTCGTCAAATCATTCCGTGCTTTACATCCCAATATTGGTTATGCCTTCGCCAACTGGGTATCGCGACGCGGACGTCATTTTGTCCATACCGACGAATATAACCGGCGCATCGTGGAAGATTTGCTGGGCTTCGCCGACGAGCGGTTCGCCGAGGGTTTTGATTATCTCATCACCGGCCATTACCATCAGGCCCGGCAGGTGGAGCGTAACGGGCGCCACTTGCTGATTCTTGGGGATTGGATCAATTATTTCACCTACGGTGAATTTGACGGCCAGTCCCTGATACTAAAAACTTGGGAAACATAATGCGCAAACCTACTCCGGCCATCATCGGTATCCTTTGCGTCAGCCTGCTGCTGTCCAGTTGTTCACTGCTGGGAATTTTCGGCAAACGGGGGCGCGGCAGTGACACATTAGACGGCGTCGAAGCGATGCGACTCAGTTATCTGAATGGCGAAATCGAAGCCCTGGACGAACTGATTTCCGTTTACCTTGATGCCAATAAACCATTGGACGTGCGGCTGGCGGCCGGCCGCGCCCTGGCCGAATCCCATCACCCGGCCGCCCTGGAAGCCATGGCACACGTGGTGGCCACCGCCAATGGACTTGATCTGACCTTTATGGAGGAATCGATTAAGTTGCTGAGCGGCTTTACCGATGATCCCATCGCCGCCGAAGCCATGATTCAGGCCATGCACGCGGTGGAGAAAAAATCCAATAATCTGCACAAGCAACTGACCCAATCGCTGGGTAAGATTCGCACCCGGGACCAGATTTTATCGCTGCTGGATCTATACGAAATCAGTAAAGCCAACCTGGCGCGCACCGAAAAACTATTGACCGAAACGCTTGGTTCGCTGGGCAGCCACGAAGTGATACCGATTCTAACCGCCATCGCTCGCGATCCGGATGTCAATATCGCCGTGCGCAACCGGGCTGTGGAAATCCTGGGCAAAAAAGAAACGGCTGATGTGGCAGGCTCCTTTGCCGAATTGCTGGGTGATCCCTCCACGGCCAATGAAGTACGCGATTTCGCCCTCAATACCATGGCCGGCGTTAAAGAAGAAAAATTGATTCTGGCCCTGTTACATACCTATCAATCGGGTAAACGCCAATATTACAGTCTGCTGAATACCCTGCTGGATGCCCTGGGCGAATTTGACGACCCGGAAATCAAGGCGGCGGTGATGGAAATCATTAAAAATGATGAATACCCGCTGTTGCTGCGGGAGAAAGCTTTGCAGGGATTGGGGCGCTTTAACGATCCGACGTTGCTGCCACCGGTAATAAATCTGCTCGCCGATCCGGAAAATTATCAGCTTTACGAAACCATTAGCGAACTGGTGTCCATCTTCGATAAAGCCGAAGAATATCAGGAACAATTGCGACGACTGGCCCTGACTGCGCATCGGAAGGGGACCGAATAATGATTAAGCACAGCCTGGTTTTTCTGCTGATGATCATATTTCTGACCGCCCAGACCCCCACTGATTCGTTACCGGCGGTGCGACCGGACACCACGCCCACTGCCCAGGGTGAGGCCGGGGAATTTTTCGATTACCGGCTGGATATGGAGGCGCTGCAGCAACAGGTCGATTCACTGAAAGCAATTGTCAAAGTTTATCAAAAAAAGAATACCATGCCCCCGGTCGACAAGAAACTGCTGGATCTGATACCAATACCGGAAAATCAGCAGCGGATCATTCTGCAAAACGGTACGGTGGTGGTCGGCACCATCACCGGTGAATCGGCGGAAGAGATCAGCCTGCAAACCAGTCTGGGGCGACTGGTGATACGTCGTGACCTGGTGGTACGCGTAGATGAAAATTACGGCGTACATGCCCAAGTGGAGATTATCGGTGAACCACAGGTTGATGTTTATCCCCGGTATGAAATCGTCCGGGGTACGGTTAGAAATACGGGAGAAAAACGGGCTGATTTTGTGCGCGTTATTGCCGACCTGTGGACCGGCACTACCACTTCTGCCGGTCGTGACTCCTCGTTTGTAGCCGGCCGGAAAATCAAATTTGAAAGCGGCGTAATCACCGACACTTCCCTGGAACCGGGCGCCACGGCGGATTTTATCGTCCGCGTCCCCATCCTGCCCGGAAAAGAAGTGGAATACCGCACCCAGTCCGTACGCTGGATCGAAACTAAATAGCCAGGCAGCAGTCTCTGGCAGCGATTGCCCGGTTCTCGATCTCCATACCCGGCAGGTATGATATATTATTCCACGCCCATCATTTTCAGCATGATTGCATTCTGGGCGTGCATGCGGTTTTCCGCTTCGTCAAAAATGATCGAGTTGGCTGATTCCATCACCGAATCCACGGTCTCCACGCCCCGTTCCGCCGGCAGGCAGTGCATGAAATAAGTATCCTTGCCGGTGGCGGCCATTAATTCATCGTTAACCTGGAAACCGGCGAATTTCTTGATTCGCGCATCCCGCTGGTCTTTCTGTCCCATGGAAGCCCACACATCGGTATAAATCACATCGGCGCCTCTTACCGCCGCTTGCGCGTCGTGGGAGATGGTGACGGTACTGAGTCCACCCTCCTCAGCCATTTGCAGCGTGGCGGGATCGGGGTGGTAACCTTCGGGGCAGGCGCAGACAAATTCGAAGGGGAACCGGGTGCCCAACCGCAGCCAGGAGTGGACGATATTGTTGCCGTCACCCACATACACGATCTTCAGATCATCCAAATTGCCCCGGTGTTCCCAGATGGTTAGAATATCGGCCATAATCTGGCAGGGATGATTATAATCGGTGAGTCCGTTCACTACGGGAA
>LSCG01000142.1 GCA_001577055.1 Fidelibacterota bacterium TCS56 | reverse complement strand
CAGTCAACAAAGCATTATTGTCCATACTGAATCCGGTTTTTGAATGAAGGGGATGAATTAAATGATTTCACAATTTATGATCAATCGGTATTGGCAACCCAATCTTCCGCAGCGGTAAACTTGCGAAAAACCATGAATTCCACCGGCAGGAATGTAGCCACAGACTGGTACATGCGGGCCAGGCCAAAAACCAGATCATCCGCAGCAACCAGAGCAACTTTATAATTTGATTTTTCCTTACGACTATTCTCTTTGATATAATCGGCAATCGCCCGCACCTGGTTAACCGTGTCAGTCAGATTAGGTAAGCTCACTTTCCTGAATTCCCAGATGACACTAGTATCAGCCTTCAGATCAGATATTTTGAGGCTTTCATCATAAGCGTCAATAATATCATCTTTGCTGATCTCGCCGGTAAACAGATGATGTACGTATACACCGTTTTCAGCGAGGGTAGTGGCAACTGGCATAGCTGATTATAGATCAAACCAGAAAATTAAACAAGCTGATGTGTAGATTTTCCGACAAAGCAACAACCGATTTCTCTTGCTTCTGATTTGCCCCATTTTTAAACTAAACCGACCAGTCGGTCTAGACTATGGCAAATTCCAAAGAAAACCAGCGCCGCGAGCAAATCCTAACTGCCGCTTTGGATGTGATCGTGGAAAAGGGTTACGAAAAAAGCCGGATGGATGATATCGTCACTGCCTCCAATCTCAGTAAAGGCGCCATCTACTGGTACTTCAAATCCAAGAAAGAAGTTTACCTGGCCCTGGTTAATCACTGGGTCTTCAATTACAGCGCCACACTGAATTATATTGTTGAAGATCAGCAGTCGCCCTCAGACCAGTTGCAGGCCCTGTTCCGCTACTTCGTTAATCAATACGAGGACAACCCCCGCCCCTTTAAAGCATTGATGGAGTTCTGGTCCCTGGCCGCCCGGGACGACGATGTCCAACAGAAAATGCACAGGGTCTATACCGAATTCCTGAATTTGATTGAGAGTATTCTTATCACAGGGGTCGAATTTGGGGAATTCGACCTCTCTGACACTAAAATTGCAGCCCTGTCGATTATGGTAAATATCGAAGGCATCATCTGGTTCACGGTTTTCGATGTACCCGGTGTCACCGCCACGGAATACATCGACACTATTTCCAACTTCATCCTGACCGGCCTGGTCAAGGATACCAACGGAGGGAAATCAAATGAGTGAAAAAATAACCTACCGCACAACCGGCGGTCGGTTTTTAACCGAAGCGATTGGATCGGAACCGGTTTACAGCCGGGAACAGTTCGATGATGAGCAAAAAGAAATTCACCAGATGGTGAGTGATTTTGCCGCCGAACGCATTCGACCCAACAACGATGCGCTGAACTTGTTCAACAAAGACTTGACATTTGAACTGTTCCGCGAACTGGGGGAACTGGGTATTCTGTCCATTGACGTGCCGGAAGAATACGGCGGCATGGAGCTGGACAAGATCACCTCGGCCCTGGTGGTGGAAGCCCTGAGTGGCGGCCACAACGCCTCGTTCACCGCCACCATCACCGCCCACGTGGGCATCGGCTCCCTGCCCATCGTCTGGTTCGGCACCCCGGAGCAGAAAGCCAAATACCTGCCCAAACTGGCCAGCGGCGAATGGATGGGCGCCTATGCCCTCACCGAACCCAGTTCCGGGTCCGATGCCCTGTCCGCCAAATGCACCGCCATGCCCACGGAAGACGGCAAGTACTATATTCTTAACGGAGAAAAACAATTTATCACCAATGGCGGCTGGGCCGAAGTTTTCACCGTTTTTGCCCAAGTGGGCGGATCGAAATTCTCCGCTTTCATCATCGAACGGGGCCTGGAAGGTTTTGAGATCGGCGCCGAAGAAAAGAAGATGGGTATGAAAGGCTCCTCAACAGTTGCCCTGAAATTCACCGACTGTAAAGTGCCGGCGGAAAACCTGCTGTACGAAGTAGGCAAAGGCGCCACCATCGCCTTCAACGCCCTGAATCTGGGCCGCTTCAAATTGGCGGCTGCCGATCTGGGCGGCTGCAAAGGTACGATCACCGAAGCGGTCAAATACGCCCTGGAACGGCGCCAGTTCGGCCAGTCGATCGCCCAGTTTGACGCTATCAAGGGCAAAGTCGCCGATATGGTGATCCGCACCTACTCCTCCGACAGCATGGCCTACCGCACCATTGGTCTGATCCAGGAGGCAGTAGACAAACTGGATAAATCCAATCCTGCCTACTACCTGAAGGCCGGTGAAGCCACCGAGCAATACGCCATCGAAGCTTCCATGGCCAAGGTTTATGTGAGCGAGGCCTTCAGCTTCTGTGCCGATACGGGCATCCAGATTCTGGGGGGCTACGGTTTCAGCGAGGAATATCCCATGGCGGCCCCCTACCGCGACACGCGCATCGACCGCATCTGGGAAGGCACCAACGAGATCAATCGCCAGATCGTCACGGGCTATATGATGAAAAAAGCCCTGATGGAAGAACTGCCGATCCGCGATTACATCAATGCTATCGAAGCCTTCCTGAACGGTGATGAGGAGCTTTCCGCCGACGGCTGCTGCGCCGATGAAATTAAAACCATCGAAGCGGGCAAACGGCTGGCGGCCAGTCTGTTCAACGAAGCCCTGTGCGAATACGGGCAGGATTTGAAACACCAGCAGCAGTTGATGGAAATCCTGGCCGACATGTTCACCCTGTTGTACACGGCCGACAGTACCATCAGCCGTGTGCGCCAGGTGATCGAAGCCGATGGCCACAACCAGACTCTGGTGGATATCGCCAAAGTCCATGCCGCCGAAGTTTCGATCCAGTTGATGAACATGGCCCTGGCGGGCTGGAACGGCGTGTACCGCGGCAATCTCCCACCGGAAATAACCGCCAAGCTGCGGATTTTCCAACGCCACATGTTACCGAAAACCGATATTCTCGGGCTCAAGCGGCAGATCGCCGAAGCAATCTATGCCCAACAACGTTATCCATTTTAGGAGGGAATCATGAGTAAGAAATCTGTGATAGTTGATGCGGTGCGTTCACCCATCGGAATTAAAAATGGTGAACTGGTCGGCCTGCGTGCCGATGATCTGTCGGCTCAGGTTGTGAAAGCCTTGCTACAGCGTAACACCAATCTGAAACCGGAACTGGTAGAAGATCTGAGCCTGGGCTGCGCCTTCCCGGAAGGTCCCCAGGGGATGATCATGGGCCGCTCGGTGGCGATCCTGGCGGGACTGCCGCAGGAAACCCCGGGTAAGGTCACCAACCGCTTCTGCGGCTCTTCCATGGATACGGTCCACCAGCTCAGTACCGCCATCGAAGTGGGTGACATCGACTGCGGCATCGCCGTGGGTGTGGAAGATATGTTCTCCGTTCCTATGGGCGGCTTCAGTCCCGATTTTCACCCGGAGCTGGCGGAACAGGAATTTTATATCGGCATGGGCGAAACGGCGGAAAACCTGGCCAACGATCTCGACATCGCCCGGGAGGATCAGGAAGATTTTGCCATTGCTTCCCACGAGAAAGCCCTGGCCGCCCAGGCCGCCGGCAACTTCGATAATGAAATCGTGGCCATCGATGTGTACGGCGAAACCACGGTAGAAAAAGACGAAGGTCCCCGCACCCCGGACGTTGAGAAAATTAAATCGCTGCGACCGGCCTTTATCGAGACCGGCTCTGTCACTGCCGCCACCTCCAGCCCGATCTCCATCGGCGCCGCAGCCGTGCTGGTATGTAGCGAAGATTTTGCCAAAGAACACGGCCTGCATATCCGGGCCGAGATCGTCAGCCGGGCGGTAGCCGCCGTGGATTGGACCCGCATGGGAATGGGTCCCCTGCCCGCTACGGAAAAAGCCTTGGCCAAAGCGGGCCTGAAAATCGATGATATTGAGACCATCGAATTGAATGAGGCCTTCGCCGCCCAGTCCCTGTACGTGATCCGCACCGGCGGCTGGGACTTGAGCAAAATCAACCTGAACGGCGGCGCCGTCGCCCTGGGCCATCCCCTGGGCTGCTCCGGCGCACGCATCCTCACCACCCTGATCAACGTGATGGAACAGCAGGACACCCACACGGGACTGGCCACCATGTGCATCGGTTCCGGTCAGGGAATTGCCACGGTCATCAAACGCTAGGGAGGCGCCATGTCGAATAAAATTGAAAAAGTCGCCGTTCTGGGCGCCGGGGTAATGGGCGCGCAATTGGCCGGTCACCTGGCCAATGCCGGTATCCAATCCCTGCTGTTTGACATCAACCAGGAACTGGCGGAAAAAGGGGTGGAGGTTTTAGGCAAGCTGAAACCGGCCCCGCTGTACAAACCGAAGAATGCCAAGCTGATCACCCCCTGCAACTATGACGATCACCTGAAATTGCTGAAAGAAGCGGACTGGATTTTAGAAGCGGTGGCGGAGCGTCTGGATATCAAGGAAAAGGTCTTCCGGAACATTACTCCTTATCTGAAAAATTCAGCCATCATTTCTTCGAATACCTCCGGTATTCCCCTGGCTGATCTGGTAGACACCCTGCCGGAGCAGTTTCGCAGCCGCTTTTTGATTACCCACTTCTTCAACCCGCCCCGCTACATGCGTTTGCTGGAACTGGTGAAGGGTGAGAAAACCGATCAGGAAGTGTACGACTTCATCGCCGATTTTGGTGAAAACGTGCTGGGCAAGGGCATCGTCCATGCCAAGGATACGCCCAATTTCATCGGCAATCGCATCGGTGTTTACGGGATGATGAAAACCATCCAGCAGGCCCATACCATGAACCTGACGGTGGAAGAGGTGGACAAGCTCACCGGCACTATTGTGGGCCGGGCCAAGAGCGCCACCTTCCGTACCGCTGATGTTGTTGGTTTGGACACACTGTCCCACGTGGCCCAGACCAGCTACGATAAAGGTGAAGGCGACGACGAACGGGATATTTTCAAGGTCCCGGACGTGCTGAAAAACCTGATCGACGCCGGCAAACTGGGTCAGAAGACCAAGGCCGGTTTTTACAAGAAAATTGAAAAGGGCGTGATCCATTCCCTCGATATGAATTCCGGTGAATATTCGCCGCAGAAGAAAGTCCGTTTCGACGGCTTCCGTCTGGCGAAGGACCGCCAGACGGTGGGCGAGAAGATCGCCGCCCTGACCTACAGCGACGACAAAGCCGGTAAATTCTTCTGGGAGATTCTGGCCGCCACCCTGATCTATTCCGCTAACCGCATCCCCGAAATCAGTGACGATATCGTCAATGTGGACAACGCCATGAAATGGGGCTACGGCTGGGAATTAGGTCCCTTCGAAACCTGGGACGCCATCGGCGTGCACCGTTCGGTGGAACGGATGAAGGCCGAAGGCAAAGCGGTCCCGGCCTGGGTCACGGAAATGCTGGCCGGTGGACGCACCAGTTTCTATGATTTCGAAGATGGCGCCCGGACCTATTACGACCTTCCCGCTAAAAAAGCGGCGACGGTTCCTCTGTCCGATAAAGCCATTTTCCTGAACCTGGAGAAGAAGAAGGGCAATTTGATCAAACGGGGCTGGTCCGCCAGTCTCATCGATCTGGGCGACGGCGTCCTCGATGTAGAATTCCACTCGGTGCTGACGCCGGGCTTCAATCCCATCGACGGCTCCGTGCTGGACATTGTCAACCAGGGTCTGGTCCTGCTGGAAGCGGGTAAATATAAGGGCATGGTGCTGGGACATCAGAATGGCAATTTCTCGGTGGGCGCCAACCTGGCGCTGATTCTGGGTTATGCCGAAAACGGTGAATATGACAATCTGGACAAGACCAGCAAACTGTTCCAGGATATCGCCCAGCGGATCCGCTTCTCCCCCGCTCCCGTGGTAGCGGTACCCTTCCAGTTCTGCTTCGGCGGCGGTTTCGAGATCACCGCTCCGGCAGTGCACCGGGTGGCCTCGGCTGAGACCTACATCGGTGCGGTGGAAGTTGGCGTGGGACTGATCCCCGGCGCCGGCGGCAACCTGCGATTGCTGCTGAACCTGTTCGCCAACGCCGGCAAGCGGCCCATGAGTCCCTTCCAGGTGGCCCAGAACGCCTTCCAGACCATCGGTTTTGCCAAGGTGGCTACCAGTGGTGAAGAGGCCAAGCACGTGGGCTATTTCCTGAAGACGGACACCATCGTGCTGAACAGCGAACACCTGATCAAGGCTGCCAAAGACAAGGTGCTGGAACTGGCGGAAGGCTACCAGCCCCCCGCCTACCGCGATGATATCAAACTGCCCGGCGCCGGCGGCCGCACGGCCATGAACATGGCCATCAAGGGCTTCAAGATGCAGGGCAAATTGTCGGACCACGATGAGAAGATCGGCCAGAAACTGGCCTGGGTCCTCACCGGTGGCGACAAGGCGGGACTCACCAAGAAGGTGGATGAGCAGTACCTGCTGGATATCGAACGGGAGGCTTTCGTGTCACTGGCCGGGGAGCCATTGTCACAGGCCCGCATGAAACATATGCTGAAAACGGGCAAGCCCCTTAGAAACTAAGTTTCCTCCCCAACGAGTCGACGAAGGGCGCCGGGTCCTACCTATATTCCGGTGCCCTTCTGAATTTTGGGGTT
>LSCG01000141.1 GCA_001577055.1 Fidelibacterota bacterium TCS56 | reverse complement strand
TTAGAATCATTTACCGATAAATAACAAATTCACGTCAACCACACAGGATAAACAAATGCCAATCAACGTCCGACCGGAAATCCAAGCCATCGCCGATAAAATCATCGCCACCCGCCGGGATATTCACCAGCATCCCGAAGTGGGGTTTGAGGAAAAACGCACCGCCGCCCTGGTGGCCCAGCGCCTGAAAGATCTTGGGTTGGAGGTACAGACCGGTGTGGGGCGCACCGGTGTGGTGGGACGATTAATAGGCGCCGCTCCGGGACCGGAAATCGCCTTTCGCGCCGATATGGATGCCTTGCCGGTGCAGGAGGTTAACGATGTGCCTTACAAATCGCAGAATGACGGTGTAATGCATGCCTGTGGCCATGACGGCCATGTGGCGATTTTACTGGGACTGGCGGAGGTACTGTCCGGTTTGCAGTCGCGATTGGCCGGCAATGTGCGCTTCATTTTTCAGCCAGCGGAGGAGGGGGCCGGTGGCGCCCGCTACATGATAGCCGACGGTTGCCTGGTTGGTGTGGATGAAATCTATGGTTTACATCTGTGGAATTATCAGCCTTACGGGCAGGTAGGCATCCAAAGTGGTCCGGTGCTGGCCGCCGCCGATCAATTTGAAATCACCATCCGCGGGATCAGCGGTCATGGGGCCACACCCCAGGGTACGGTGGACGCCATCGTGGTCGGTTCCCAGTTGATCCAGAACCTGCAGACCATCGTCAGCCGCAACACCGATCCATTGGAGCGTACCGTGGTTACGGTGGGCAAGTTCAATGCCGGTACTAATTTTAATGTGATTGCCGGCGAGGCGCTGCTCACCGGGACAACCCGGGCCTACACCGAAACCAACCGCCGGATGATCAAGCGCCGCATGCAGGAAATTATTGCCGGTACGGCCCAGGCATTCGGGGCGGAAATCGACCTGGATTACGAAGACGGCTACCCACCCACCGTGAACTCCGAGGCGGAAACGGAAACGGCCCGGAAGGCATCACTGGCCATCGCCGGTGAGGCGGTAACAGCACCCTATCTGACCATGGGTGGCGAAGATTTCGCCTATTATCTGCAGAATATTCCCGGTTGTTTCATTTTTGTAGGTTCCTCACCGGACAAAGATGATCCCTTGAGCATTCCTCATCACGCCCCCTATTTTAATATTGATGAACGGGCCATGATACTGGGAGCCTCGATCTTTCTGCAGATTTGCGAAGATCGACTATTTATAGCCTAGTTCAAGCTGGAAATCGCTGTATTCATAAAGATAAAGCAGATACGGTATTTCCACCGCCTGACCCGTGTCATATTCAAAAACCGAGTAGCGTTCGCTGAGTGGTAAGCCACGGTGATCGAATTCGGTTTCGGTTCTATAAATTAATTGACCGGCGGCAGAATATTCACTGATTATGGAACTGGTCCCGTATTTATCGTATTCCAGTTCTATCCACGGCTGATCGCCCCGGGTGCCGAAATCCATGACCATCGTTATTTTCCGGTCAAATTTGTCGTTGACAATTGTTATTACCAGCTCTTCTTGATTGCTGGTTAGCACCTGGGTTTCACTGATACCACGTTTAATCTGACGGGCATAGATATATTTCCAGTTGGTGCGTCCATCGGCAAAGAAACGCATGGTTCCCCGCAGCCGGCCATCGGGATTGTACTCCGCTTTGCGCATTAACCGGTGGCGGGAATCATACCACCTTTTTTCCACCAGCGTACCCAGATCATCGCAGTAGTTGATCACGCTGGTGGTATCGCCATCCCTGTGGTATTCAATCGTTTTCAGACGTTCATTGGCATCATAATGATAAACGGTTTTTTTCAGGAGACTGTCCAGTGAATCAAGGCGCGTGATGGCCGTAACCAGTCCCTGCTCATTGGTGGTAAATAATTCATGCCAGTAGCAGGCCGCGCTACTGTCGTAGGCCTGAATCTCAATCAGTTTCCCACGGCGGTCGTAGAGGTAATTGGTGGTGGTTTGCAGACGACCGGTGGAATCCAGCAGCAGACTGTCGGTGAGCCGGCCCAGGCGATTATAATCCAGCCGGGTAATATTCTCCAGACTTTGCTGATAACCACTGGAATCGGGATAATAGGAGTATTCCAGCTTCTTCACCGTCTGGCAATCCTCGTAAGGAGCGGTGGGTATCAACTGCGGCTGAGGGTGGCCGGCCGGCAGCAGATTTACTGTCATGAGCAGCAGCCACCATCCGATCCGCCTGGAGGCGGGATTTATATTTCTACTGGAGTGCATGATAAATTTATCCAGTGGAAATAGTACAAGATTTATGCCATCGGCAGGAGCGATTTATGTTACATGTTTATTGCCGGGGCACCTGGCATTGTACCCAATGTAAACCGGTTACATTCCAGGGAAAAAACTGGAAACAGGCGGGAAGATACTACAAAATCAGCGCAAACCGCCCCAGGGCTCAGACCGCAAATTCCCCATGAAGATTTTCATATCCTCCGGGTCTTTTAAGGCCTGGCCGGCTTGTTCAGCTAATCTATAATACTTGCGGGCTTCATTCAATTTTCCGCTGATTGCCAGAGCCCGGGCCAGACCTTCGTAGGCATAGGCCATATCGAAATCTGACATCAATTGGTGATGCCGCTCGGTCAGTTCCAGGCAACGGCGGGCGTGGCGTAAGGCAGCATCACCATGCCCCAGGACGGCATACACCCGGGCCACCAGCCATTCACCGCGCTGGTGGTTCAGAGGCGTTCCCACCTGCATCCACAAAAAACAGGAGGCATGGGCGGCATGCAGCATTATTTCATCATCAGCGGCCGTGCGGTCTTCGTTTTCCAGCAAGGTCCAGACCTGGTTATTGTATTCCCGGGCCAGTTTTAGCCGGGCTTCTTCAATGGTTATTTTAGCATTGTCGGACATGGTTTTATCCTCCTGTCCCCCGGCTGTGTTGATTAATGCCACCAATAATAGTCCTGAAACGGTCAGTCTCATCAATTCTCCTTGGTCCCGGTTGATCCGCTTATCTCCGCAGCCGGCCGGATGTGATCAAAGCTGGTGAACCACCCAGTCGCGATCAATCCACAGACCGATTTTTTCAATATGTGGATAGCGCTTTTCAAGAAATTCCAGAGAGGCTTTAACCTGGGTTATCTGCTGCTCTTTGGGGCCGGGATTACCGGCACAATCATAATGACCCACCACGGCCAGCAACCGGGAATCATGCTTATTTACTGATATATCAATACGTTGTAAAATCGAATCAACCAGTGATTGATTTTCCTGTCCGGCCAGAATTCCGTTAGGCCCTGGTTCGGTGATACTGTCCACATACTCGATTTTATATTCCCGTCTGAGGTAATCGATGGCCGGTAACTGGGTCCTGCCATCCATGCAGTTTATCACTGTGCCGAATTTCATGTTTGCTCCATTAATACAAAATTGCTTAGTCGAATCCTGTTGAAATTATTTCGACAGGAGGAATATTGGCAGAAAATACTGTTTTTTCAGACCGTGATCTGGCCGCGCAGGTAGGTGACGGCCAGGCCGGCAATCGTAGTGCGGTCTTCGTTGAAGTTCAGGTGCAGTAGTCCGCCACGGGCTGAAATCTGGCGGGCAACCAACCTGGTCTTACCTAACTTGCCGCTCCAAAAGGGGGCGAGAATGCAATGGGCCGAACCGGTGACCGGGTCTTCCGGTATTCCGACGGAGGGACCGAAGAATCGCGAAACAAAATCACAGTCTGTCCCCGGTGCGGTGGCGATTACGCCCCGGGGATAATTCTTCAGGATTTCCATGTCCGGTTGCAGGCGGCGTATCTGCTCGGCGCTGTCGTAAACGGCCAGATAATCATCGGCCAGATACATTTCCGCCGGCGGTATGCCCAGGGCATTGATCAAAGGACGGGGGAAATCGCCGGGATCGGCAAATTTACTGGGAAAATCCAGGGCAATCAGTTCATTATCACGGGTAACCGTCAACAATCCGCTGCGGGAAGTGAATCGGATCACCGGGTCAGCATAATCCAATTCCTCAAACAATACGTGGGCAGAGGCCAGGGTGGCGTGACCGCAAAGGTCAACTTCCGTTAGTGGTGTGAACCAGCGAATAGCGAATTTCTCCTTTTGCCGCACGAAAAAGGCCGTTTCGGATAGATTATTCTCCATTGCGATTGACTGGAGAACGGAATCGGGCATCCAATCACTCAATGGGCAGACTGCCGCCGGATTACCGGAAAAGACTTCGGATGTGAAAGCATCCACCTGATAGATAGGAATATCCATCGCGTACCCCACTGATTTTATTCAGGAAAAATTAAATCCGGCGGGCCGAATAGCCAAGAGCGGTGATGGCGGCTATGATCGGCTCACTGGCGTTTTCGGGAGCAGTTACCGTTAATAATCCCTGGTCAAGATTGACATCGGCGGATTTTACCGTGCTGGTTTCCCGGGCGGCCCGTTGCACGCTGACGGCACAGTGACTGCAGGTCATCCCCTCGATTTTAAATTTGATTTCATCTGGCATAGACGGGGTTTCCTTGTTAGTACGTGTAGATTTTGCAGGACGATAAAAATAGGCCACCAGCATGACCATTATCAGGACGATAGCCGAGAGATGTCCTGTGAGATTAAGTGTTTCCCCTCCGTGGTGGTGGTCAACCATGGCCGGCATGATTGCCTCCACCGTCGGTACCAGCCAATTCAGCAGCAGACCGCCGCCTACGGCGCTGACGGCTACGGCAATCAGGTAGATAGCAGCCGTTTTACGGCCCAGAATCTTGGTAACGGTGGTGATGGTGGCGGCGTTGGTGGCTGGTCCGGCAATCAGGAATGCCAGCACGGCGCCCGGCGCCACACCCAGGTGAATAAATCCGGCCGCAATCGGTACTGAAGCGGTGGCACAAACATAGACGGGAATACCGGCAGCCATTAAAATAATAATTGAAATAATACCGCCACCGATGACTTTTCCCAGGGAATCGGGGGGGATCAGGGCGCCCATCAGTCCGGCGATCAGAATACCCGCCACCAGGGCGGGACCAATATCCTTTGGCAGGGCGATGAAGCCATACCGGAAGATTTCCACCCATCGATTATGATGTGGTTGATCATCGCAATCATCACAACCGCAGCTGTCATCAACGCCGGTATCAATTGGTTTTTTGCCATTGCCGTCAGAAAGCAAGGCCACCGCTCCGCCGCCCAATATCCCGGTCAGCAGGGCAGCTACCGGCCGGAAGATGGCGAAGACCGGACCCAGCAAACCGTAGGTTACCAGGATTGAATCGACGCCGGTTTGCGGTGTCGATAGCAGGAATGAAGTTGTGGCCGAACGGCTGGCGCCGTGGCGATAGAGAGAAGCGGACACGGGTATGACGCCACAGGAGCACAATGGCAGAGGGACGCCGAACAGGGTGGCCTTAACGGTAGATCCAATCCCCCGGTCCCCCAGATGGGTTTCTACCCATTGGGGACTGATGAATACTGAAAGGATACCGGCCACCAGGAATCCAAATAGGAGATAAGGTCCCATTTGAGCCAGCAGGACCCAGATTTGGATGATGTAATCGACTAATATGTCAGTTATTTGCATACGGTGTAAGCGCTCGATGTACGCAGAGTTGTTGGTGGCCTAAATTACGAACAGATTAACTATTTGTTTCAATACTGGAACAGTAACCCGGATCAATCCTGATTTTTCACAGCCGATGGATATTCAGATAACAAAGCGCCACCCCCAACCTGAGCGGCAGATGTAAATTATGGCCGGGACATCTGTATAAATCATAATAGACAGGCCAACCATGAGCGAACACCAATTCAGGCTTTACCGTGAATATCAGAGATTGTCACCGGAGAAAATGCACCAGCGATCGGCGGATTTTCTGTCCGAAATGCAGCGCCGGCGCACGGTCCGCGATTTCGCCGATAAGGCTGTACCACGGGCAGTTATTGAAAATTGTCTGCGTACTGCCGGTACCGCGCCCAGTGGCGCCCATCTTCAGCCCTGGCAGTTCCTGGCGATCAGTGATCAGGCGACAAAAGAGCAGATTTTCCACCATGCTGAGGAAGTGGAGCGGGATTTTTATCGTGGTGAAGCTACCCGTCAGTGGGTCCAGGACCTGGAGCCGCTGGGTACCGGTGAGCACAAACCGTTTTTGCATCAGGCGCCATGGTTGTTGGTAGTATTCGCAAAACGTCATGGTTTAAATCCCGATGGCACCCTTAAAAAGCATTATTATGTCAATGAGTCGGTGGGGATTGCCTGTGGTTTTCTGATTGCCGCCCTGCACCGTGCGGGACTGGTGTCCCTTACTTATACACCCAGTAAATCGAAATTCCTCAACCGTTTGTTGCAGCGACCCGAGAATGAGCGCCCCTATATGATAGTGGTAACCGGCCATCCGGCCAAAAGTGCTCAGGTACCGGTACTTGAGCGGAAAGCGTTGAATGAGTTGGCTGAATTTATCTAAAGCCCATCATGTATCACTCGGCGATGAAGTGATCATACGACGCACCAGCTCAATGAAGCCCTCGTGGTCAGTCACCGGTTTAGTGACGTACGATTCGGCCCCGCTGTCGCTCAGATAGCGCTCTTTGTCACCGGACATGGCATGGGCGGTGGTGAGAATCACCGGGATTGAGGCTGTCTTGGAATTGGCCTTCAGTAATTTGGTGATTTCCACTCCATCGATAAATTGGCCGTCGTATTTGCTCTTGTTGAGCGAAATATCCATGATCACCAGGCTGACATCATCATCTTCGCACAGTTTAAT
>LSCG01000018.1 GCA_001577055.1 Fidelibacterota bacterium TCS56 | reverse complement strand
GATCAGGTCATGGACGGCGCCGTCGCAGATGATGCGGCCGGTCCCCACTAATTTCGCATCATCGTAACCGCTGATAAAATACCAACTGTTGCGGGCTGCAAGATGCAGTTCGTCCGCCGTCAATCCATATTCTCGATTCCAGCCGGTGGTGAGAAACAAATCGAAAAAGGCCTGTTTGTCCGGGAATATGTTGCGGTATTCGATGGCCATTGTCGAATTACTGCCCGGCGACATCCCCGATTATGTCACGAAGAATGCCTTTATGTTCAACAATCAGTCGGCGGGCTTGATCCTTTGAACAATTTTTGTGGGTCATTACAATGGCCGTCTTCACTTCCTTATTTGCGGCAAACAATTGATCCTTGGCTTGCTCATAAGAAAGATCGGTGAGTTGCTCGATGATCCGCGAACCACGGTCCACCAGCTTCTGATTCACGGCGCTCAGGTCCACCATCAGGTTGCCGTACACCTTGCCGATTTTGATCATGGTGGTGGTGGAAATCATGTTCAGCACCATCTTGGTGGCCGTACCGGATTTCAGGCGAGTGGAGCCGGTGAGGATTTCCGGACCAACATCCACGGCAATGAGGGAATCGACAGTGATATCCAGCAGAGGGCGGGGATTACAAATAATATAAGCAGTACCAGCGCCGATTTCTCCGGCCCATTCCAGGGCATGCACCACATAAGGGGTGGCACTGCTGCTGGCAATGCCGATGAGCATATCGTTGCCGGTAAATCCGGCCCCGGTTAGCGCTTCGACGGCCGCTTCCGGGATATCCTCCGCTCCTTCGATGGAGCGTACCAGGGCTTCACGGCCGCCGGCAATCACCCCCCGGAACCAATCCCGGGGAGCGGAAAAGGTGGGCGGAATTTCCGAGGCATCCAGCACTCCAAGGCGGCCGCTGGTGCCGGCGCCGATATAATAGATGTGGCCGCCGCTGCGGATCGTTTCCACCGCCAGGTTCACCGCCTTTTCAATCGCAGGCAACACCGCCTGCACTTTAGCGGCAATGGCCTGGTCCTCACGGTTGATGATGTTTAAGATTTCACTTACAGATTTTTTATCAATCCGGTGTGAATTCGGATTCTGTTTTTCGGTCGTTAAATCTTTTCTTAGCTGGGGTTGGGTATTTTCCATGGTCAAATTTACCGCGGATGTGCTACGTGCTTCAGGGAAATTCTTCAGGTGCAAATCATTGCTCTGATTTTTCTAGCTCTTTTTCGACCCTTTCAGGGTCGCTTTTTCATCCAGTCTTTTCATCCGGTGGTTTCACCACCGGTTATTCACGTTCAATCCCTTCGGGATTGGATTCAGCAGCACGACATTTTTATAGAGACTTGGGATGGAGAATCGGGGACTGTTACAAAGTCGCGAATAACGTTTTTCA
>LSCG01000140.1 GCA_001577055.1 Fidelibacterota bacterium TCS56 | reverse complement strand
AAATCCGCCCGCACTGGCGGGAACCGGACAAACACACTAAATTGGAATTCGCCAGGCTGCGCTACATCCGCAGTCGCAAAATCTGGAAATTATACTGGCAGCGCGCCAGCGGTAAATGGGAAGCCTATCAGCCACTGAGTGAAGCCCCGGAACTGCAGACGCTGGTCAAGTTGATCGACCAGGATCAATTCGGCTGCTTTTTTGGCTAAGCCCTGACCGGCGGCCGTACAGAGCAGGTTAAAGCCTGTAAGCAAGATTCACAAATAACTCACCGCCTCCACCAGCCGGTCCAGTTCCGCTTCCGTACTGTAAAAATGGGGCGCGATCCGCAGGTTGCCGTTGCGAAAGGAAATAAAAATCTGCCGCTGGCGTAAAATTTCAAAAATCTGCTGATTGCGGGCCGGATCAGGATTACTGGCAAACAGTATCCCGGACTTCACTCCCTCCCGGCGGTCGGAAATTATGCGATAATTACGCGTCACCAGTTGGCGCACCAGATAATCGGTCAACTCGATAATCCGCGTTTCGATTTGCTCCGGCCCCGCTTCCAGCAGCACATCCAGGGCGCCGTTCACGCCCCAGATACCCAGACTGAAAGGGGTGGCGAATTCGTAGCGGGCGGCGTCGGCTTTCAGCGGCTGGTCATACTTATGGAAATCCAGCAGGCTCTCCCGCCCCTG
This sequence comes from Fidelibacterota bacterium TCS56, assembly GCA_001577055.1. Lineage (GTDB taxonomy): Bacteria > Fidelibacterota > Marinisomatia > Marinisomatales > TCS56 > TCS56. The sequence goes on along the minus strand of LSCG01000140.1, from coordinate 6,136 downwards.
CCAGCCCAGGTGGGGCGGATGGATTTTTTCCTGTAATTCCTCGGTGATATAAATGAAGCCCACACCCTGCGGTCCCAGCAGCCATTTGGAAGTACCGGTGGCAATGAAATCGGCCCCGGCCAGGGATTGATCAAACTGCAGCGCCCCCAGCCCCTGCATGGCGTCCACCGCCAGCAGAATATTGCGTTCGTGGCACCAGTCAGCCAGAGCCTTGATATCATTTTTATAGCCGCTGAAGTACTGCACCCAGCTCACCGCCACCAGCCGCGTGCGGTCGGTGACCAGCTCGTCCAGATCGGCGGGCGTCACCCGGCCCAGGCCGCTTTCGATGAAATCCAGTTCCACGCCGTAAGGCTGCAAATCCCACCAGGGATAGACATTGGAGGGAAATTCCATCTTATGCAGGATGATGCGGTCCCCTGGTTCCCACTGCAGGCCCCGGGCCAGCAGGACCAGGCCGTCGGTGGTGTTGCGAACGGCGGCGATCCGTTCCATGGGCGCGTTGATCAGACGGCCGAATTTCTCGCGGGCGGCTATCGCCATATCCATGGTGTCGAACCAGTTTTCGATCTTTTCACCCTGGGCCTGGCGAATGTATTGATCCAGATTGGCCTTTACCCGATTGTTCATGGGCGAAACGGCGGCGTGATCCAGATAGACCATGTCCATTTCGGTATGGGGAAATTCGTTACGATAATCGGTTAAATTGCTCATGCGTATTTATGGATTGGTGAAATTTTCATAATCTGGCGGAACCCCGGATAGCGCTCCTCCAATTTGTTCTTCAGCGCCTCGAAGCGCTCTTTTTTCTCTTTAGCGGAGGCCCCGGCCTGCAGATTCATGCCGAACAGAATCACTTTGTGGTCATCTGTGTCAACAATCCGCACATCATGGAAACTGGTGATCACCGGATTATCCTCCAGATCAGCCTGGAGAAAATCCTTGATTTCGTTTACCAGGGGATGGTCGGTGTACACCGGGTCGATGTGCACGGTGGGATTCACCTGCAAACGGGAAGTGATGGCCTCCTCCACCCCCTCGGCGATATCGTGGGTCTTCAAAGTGTGCTGATCCGCATCCACCTCGATATGGATACTGGTAAATTTATCGCTGCCGTAGCTGTGGACCGAAATATCGTGCGTGCCCAGCACACCCTTCACCGCGATGGCGGCCTGGCGGATGGCTTCCAGTTCCTCATCGGCCGGGGGCTTGCCGATTAAATCATCGATGGCGTCCCGGGCAATTTCGTAGGCCGTCCACAGGATGATCAGGGCCACGCCCACCCCGGCATACCCGTCCAGTTGATGGAAGCCGTAGTTACCGGCAATCATGGCCACCACCACCAGCAGGGATGAGATGGCGTCGGTGCGATGGTGCCAGGCATCGGCCTGGAGCGTGCCTGAAGCAATTTTATGCGACAGGAATTCGGCATAACGGGCGGTGATTTCCTTGAAGATGATGGTGATCGCCACGGCAATGATCATCCACCAGTTGACGGCGATCAACCGGGGGTGGAGAATACGATCGATACTGGTTTGAATGAATTCGATGCCTACCACCGCCAGCAGGATTGAAATAACCAGCGTGGCAATGTACTCGGCCCGGCCGTGACCATAGGGATGCTCCGCATCGGCCGGTTTCTCCACCGCCTTGAAACCCCAGATCACCACCGCCGACGAGACCACATCACTGAGGGTGTGAATGGCGTCGGCCATCAACGATATTGACCGGGTGATCAGTCCCAGCACAAATTTCAGAATGAACAACGCCGCATTGACAATCACTGAAACCCAGCCCTGGAATTTGCCGATACCGGCACGGTAGCGCGGATCGCTTTCCGCCGGAGTAAAACGTTTAGTGATTGATTCGAAAATTCCCATTTTCAACCCCGATTAGTCGAAGGCATTCAACCCGGTGATTTTCTGGCCCACGATCAGAGTATGCATTTCGTGGGTGCCCTCGTAAGTATAAACCGATTCCAGATTCATGGCGTGGCGCTGCACCGGATATTCATCCAGGATGCCGTTGGCGCCCAGTATCTCCCGGGCGCTGCGGGCAATATCGCGGGCAATTTTCACGTTATTGCGTTTGGCCAGCGATACCTGGGTAAAATCCATTTTTCCCCCATCCTTCAAGCGGCCCAACTGGATCGCCAGCAACAGGGCTTTGGTAATCTCCTCCAGCATGTCCGTCAGTTTAGCCTGGGTCAACTGGTAACCGGCAATCGGCCGGGAAAACTGTTTACGTTCCTTAGCATAGCGCAAAGCGGTCTGGTAGCAATCCACCGCCGCCCCGATTGCGCCCCAGGCGATGGAGTAGCGGGCCTGGGTCAGGCAGGACAGGGGACCTATCAATCCTTCCACGCCCGGCAGCACCGCTTCCTCCGGTACCAGCACATCCTGTAAAATCAATTCGGAGGTCACCGAAGCCCGCAGACTCAGTTTGCCGGTCATCTCCGGCGCGGAAAAACCGGCCGTGCCTTTTTCCACCAGAAAGCCGCGGACAATGCCTTCATCATCCTTAGCCCATACCAGGGCCACATCTGCCAGACTGCCATTGGTGATCCACATCTTGGCGCCGTTGAGGAGCCAGCCATCGCTGACGCGTCGGGCGCGGGTGATCAATCCCCCGGGATTGGATCCGAAATCCGGCTCGGTGAGACCGAAACAGCCGATCGTGGAGCCCGAAGCCAATCGGGGCAGCCACCGTGATTTCTGCTCCCCGGAGCCGTACCGCCAGATCGGGTACATCACCAGTCCCCCCTGCACGCTGGCCAACGAGCGCAGGCCCGAATCGCCCCGCTCCAATTCGTGCATGATCAGGCCGTAGGCCACATTGCTGACGTTGGCTCCGCCGGCTTCTTCCGGCAGATTGGCGCCCAAAAATCCCAGGCCGCCCAGCTCAGGTATCAATTCCACGGGAAAAGTACCTGCGCGGTGGTGTTCCCGGATCAGGGGCATGAATTTTTCCTGCACGAAATCGTAAGCGGTCTGTTGCACCAGCAATTCCTCTTCGGTGAGCAGGCCGGTTATTTGATAGAAGTCGGGGCCGATGTATTTCATGTGCGAAATTAATGATAAATCGAATAACTAGTAGGGACAAGAAATATATTGTCCAGCAGCAGCGACTCAGCGGATACATTAGCCACGGGCCAGCCAGGCAGATATTCATTACAATTTTTTATTGAGCAACCTTCCTGGTGGCAAAGCAGGTGACCGGGAAGATTACATTTGCCCTCTTAGCAGCCGAAACGGAAGCCATCGCTCCCAGCGATGGCTTCCGTCGGGAATTATGAATTACGGAAGAATTTTTCCAGGTCGTTTTGTTTTCGCCTGAAAGGCGACAATTCAGACTCGAATCCCGATCCCGGCCCCCGGCTATATTTTTTCCATTACCAGCAACATTTTAAAGCGCCGGTCAGCCTGAACCGCGTGAGGATGATGGGCCGGCATGGTAATCTGCTGGCCGGCAATTACGGTCAGCGGGCGGCCATCGATGGTGATTTCCGCTTCACCGTCCAGAACATGGACAGTGGCATCAAACGGGGCGGTATGTTCACTTAAGCTCTGGCCGCCATCGAAGGCGAACAGGGTGACGGTTCCGGCCTGATCTTTCAGCAGGGTCTGGCTCACGATCGAATCGGTCTGATATTCAATCTTGTCTGCCAGCATTTCAAAATTCAGTGTGGCCGCAAAATCGGCGATCAGCTTATCCGTCATATCAATCCCTCCGGTTCAGGAAATAATTATGGAATAAACCGGCGTCGTCACAGTGACTCCAGGCCGGGTAGCCTTCCTGGCGCAGGCGCTCGACCAGCGGTTCGGGCAGGAAGGGCGTGATTAGTTCGAAAATTTCACCGGCGGCCAACCGGGGCAGGCCTTCCAGCACGGCGCTCAGGGGATGTCCGCCATTAGCCAGCAAAGCCTGGGCGTCCAGAGTAGATTTAACCAATTCAGGCTGGAACCAGTCCGGCGGCCGGGAGTCATTGTCGAAAGCCACGCCGGTGACTTCGCTGGCCCGGGAGCGCAGATCGCTGACGATCTCCAACACCGGCTTTCCCAGATTATCGGCTAATTGCTGCAAATTGACCGTTCCAGCGATTGTGGTAAACAGATCGGTTTTCCGCACCTCTTTCAAATCGGGCGCCAGTTCCAGGAGATCGGATTCCAGTTCGGGATAGTTTTCCAGAAAGGCCCCGGCGGTCATCTCCGGGGTAATTGGTTGACGGTGAATAAAATCACCTGAGGCACAGCCACTCATTCTTCAGCTCCTTCCTTAACATAATTCAGTAATCGTTGTTCGCCCTCCAGGGCACGTTTCTCGGTTAAATCCTGGCTCACTTCCAGGACTCCCAAATACTCATTATTGTCGTCTTGCAGGGCAAAATACTCAATACAAAGAAAACGTCCTCCCAGGGTAATCCAGAACTGGGCATGGGTTTCCCTGCCGGCTTTAAAATCGGCCAGAATCTGTTCCACGATGTGTACCGATTTAGGCGGGTGGCAAAGTTGAACTTTACGACCGATCACGGCCCGGTTACGTTCGAAAATCCTTTCCTGCCCCTGGGAAAAATAACGCACCGTATCATCCTTATCCACAAAGGTGATATCGAAGGGAATATTATTCAAAATCGCCAGCAACTCCGGCACGGCCAGCGATCCGCTGGGCAGGTGGACTTTATTGATATCGACTTCCGTTTCCGGTTCATCAGACTGCCCCGCCGGCTGCCAGCCATCTTCCGGATCAAACAGGCAGAAGCCTATCTCGGGACTCTGCTGCAGCACCTGATACCATTGTTGATCGCTGAGGGTATCCATGGACATGGGGAACAGGATTTCCTCTTCCTTGTAAATCATATCCTTGACCGATTGGGTAGCCGGCTTCAAAATCAATTTTACCACTGATTTTAAACCGGTCAGGTTGTTCAGTGAGACTTTCCGCAATCCTTCATGGGCCGCTTTCAACAGCTTGCGGGCTTCATCGTGCTTGCCCCACATGACGGTAGGTGGACCCGTGATTCCATGTTCCTCCAGAAACGGAAACAACAGGTTTTCCTTCCGCCGGTAGTGCTTCTCAACATCGGCCAGGGAGTTGAATTGAGTACGCAATTTGAACAGGAAATCGGCCAGTTCGTCACTGCTGTTTGTCGCCAGTACAATCTCATATAATTTTTCAATATCACTAATCACCCAGGACAGCGCCTTGTTTTCCTGCTTAAAGGTGTGTACCGGGTGGCCGGCCGGTGTGGGCTGTTCGCCGCTGGTATCAATCTGGCCTTCCATGGCGGCTACGTGTACATCACATAATTCGAGGATTTCCGCCGCCGGCATACCTTCTGCGATCAACTCCTGCTCTACTTCCACCACATATTCATAGGGTACTTTTCCCATCAATTGGGCTAATTGTTTTTTCACCTGTCCCGGTGCTGAGCCCTGGTGCAACTGTAAAATCATGTGCTTCAGCAAATCTTTCTGCTTGCGGGCCTGATGTATTAGCTCACTCATCTTTATTCTACCTCACTATAGTATTTGAATTCAAAAAATATCACACCTTGATGCCCGGCTGTTCCGCCAGGTCCGCCAGTGATGAATTGAACAGCATTTTTTCAATATCGGCCTGGATGTTTTCCCACTGGGCGTGGAGGGCGCAGGGATTTTCATCATTACATTCCTCAAAGCCTAAAACACAGCGCTGGAAATTATCGAGTCCCTCGGTGGTGGCAACGATCTGATTGAGGAAAATCTGGTGGGCGGGACGGGCCAGTTGAAAACCGCCCTGCTTGCCCTGGACAGCATTAACGATCCCTGCTTCCGCCAGTTTGCTCATAAGGCGACCCAGGTATTTATAAGGCAAATCCAGTTCCCGGTGCAGGCGGTTCACGGAAAACAATTCTCCCCTGCGGGTAGCCAGATAAACCAGAACCCGGATGGCATATTCGCTGGTTTTGGATAATTTCATATTCTACCTGCATATAGAATTTAAACCACTGATAAGCTTGTGGGCAAGCTTTAGCTTTAATTTAGATGATCGGCCGACCTAATTTTAGCCGTCAACATCAATCAACCGGAGCGGTAGTAATGCCCAGACATATCCTGACTCTGATCTTGATTTTATTCTTTGCCGGCTGTAGTCAGCG